>NZ_CP031217.1:0-335586 GCF_003346815.1 Halarcobacter bivalviorum | reverse complement strand
GGATACTCTTCTTCTAATGTATAATATCCTGTATGGTCTCCAAATGGTCCTTCTATTCTTAGTTTACTTGTATCAACAAAACCTTCAATTACAAAATCATTATCTCTTGGAACATATATATCATTTGTAATTGATTTCACAAGTTGTGCATTTTTATTTTTTACAAATCCATAAAGCATTAGTTCAAAAATACCAATAGGAAGAGGAGCTTGTCCACACCAAATATACATAGGGTCACCACCTATTCCAATTGAAACAGGCATCTTCTTTCCAGCTTTTTTATATTCATGGAAAAAGTGATTAGAGTCTTTATGAATTTGCCAGTGCATTCCTAAAGTATTATCTTCATACACTTGCAGTCTATACATACCTAAGTTTTTCATTTCACCATTTAATGAAGTTGTATAAACTTGTCCCATTGTAATAAATGGTCCTCCATCTTGTTCCCAAGTTGTTAGAATTGGTAAATCAGAAAGTTTAGCTTCACTTCCTAATTTTATTACTTCTTGACACTCCCCTTTTCCTCTATTTTTCTTTGGAATTGTATTTTTAAGAGCAAATAATTTTCCAAAAGTTGAAAGTTTCTCACTTAATGTTGTTGGTGGTTTCATTTTTAGTAAAGATTCTATCTCTTTTCCTATTTTATCTCCATCACCTATGAAAAGTTTTACAGCTTTTTCATTACAAAATACATTCATTAATACTGGAATATCAAATTTTTTATTGTTTTTTCTATCCACTACATTTGTAAATAATAGTGCTTTAGAATCCTCTTTTTTAACTTCGACATATGCTATATGTGGTATCTCTAAGTAAATATCTAATTCATCATCTATAACTTTTAGTAAGTCATTTTTCTTTAATAGTTCAATAGCTTCTTTCATTTCTTCCTCGTAGTAAACCAATTATTAGTATAAGTTTTATATCATTTTATCATTAAAGAATAGTTTATAGTAGAGGTAATATATATGTTTGATGAAATTGTAAATAGAAAAGGAACATCTTGTGCAAAGTATGATGCACTAGAAACATACTTTGGATATTCTGATTTACAACCACTTTGGGTAGCTGATATGGATTTTAAAACTCCTGATGTAATAAATGAGGCAATTATAAAAAGAGCCCAACATGGAGTTTATGGGTATGCAAAACCTTCTACGAAAACATATAATCTAGTAAAAGAGTGGATGCACAAAAGACACTCTTGGCAGATAGATACGTCTTGGATTTCATTTTGTAATGGAGTAGTACCCGCATATAGTGCAGCAATTGAAGCTTTAAGTGAAGAAGATGATGAAATTATTGTTCAAACTCCTGTTTATTTCCCCCTATTTAACTCTATTAAAAACAATAATAGAAAAATAGTTAGAAATTCACTAAAAGAAAATAATGGTTACTATACTATGGATTTAGAAGATTTAAAAAATAAAATAACTTCTAAGTCTAAAATCTTAGTTTTATGTTCTCCACATAATCCAGTTGGAAGACTTTGGAAAAAAGAGGAGCTTGAAGAGTTAGCAAAGATTTGTCTTGAAAACAATCTTATTATTATAAGTGATGAAATTCATGCTGATTTAGTTTTTGATAAGTTTACTCCTATGGCATCTTTATCAAAAGAGATTTCAAATATTACTCTAACATTAAATTCTGCTGGAAAAACTTTTAATATTGCAGGTCTAAATTGTGCTTATACTATTTGTGAAAATAAAGAAATTAAAGAAAAACTTGATAAAGAACTTGCAAAAAGAGAATTAAATTCTATAAATGTATTTGGATTTACTGCTTTAGAAGCTGCATATGAATTTGGAGAAGAGTGGTTAGAGGAATTAAAAATATATCTAAAAAAGAATATAGAATTTACAAAAAATTATCTATCAAAATGTAACTCAAAAGTACAATTTTTCGAGCCAGAAGCAACATATTTGTTATGGCTTAACTTTAAAAACACAGGCCTAAAACATAAAGAAATAAAAAATATGTTATTCGAAAAGTCACAAATTGCACTTAATGATGGGAGAAGCTTTGGAGTAGAGGGAGACTCGTATTTTAGGCTAAACTGTGCACTTCCAACAAGTGAATTAGAGAAAGGTCTGAGTAAAATAGTTACATATTTTTAGCCTTGTTTACCCTATAGTATTACAAATCTTCTCACTAAATTTTAAACTTACAAGAATTTTTAACATATGACCAAATAGTAACACAATTTATAGTACAATTTCTTAAACATTCTAATAAATGGGATAGATTATGTCGACACATTTAGTTCTTTCATCTGTGATATTTGTCTCTATTGCTTTTATCTTAGTAGGAGTATTTCTACTAACAAAGTACTTAGGGCCAAACAATACACAAGATAAATTAAAAAACACAGTTTACGAGAGTGGTGTTTCCAACCCTGTTGGAACTACGAACATTAGGTTTTCTATTAAGTTTTACTTAGTAGCGATTGGATTCTTATTATTTGACGTAGAAATAATCTTTATGTTTCCATGGGCTGTTAATATAGTTGACCTTGGCTATGCAGGTTTAGTAAAAATGTTTATTTTTATTGGACTACTTTTTGCTGGTCTTATTTATATGTATAAGAAAAAGGCGTTATCATGGGATTAGGAGCTGAAGCTAACTTAGGTGATTCAATAATCACTACTAAACTTGACGAAGCAATTAACTGGGCTAGATCATACTCAATGTGGCCAATGGCATTTGGTACTGCATGTTGTGGTATTGAGTTCATGTCAGTTGCAGCTGCGAAATATGATATATCAAGATTCGGAGCAGAGGTTGTAAGATTCTCGCCAAGACAGGCAGACTTACTTATTGTTGCAGGAACTATTACTTATAAACAAGCTCCTGTTTTAAAGAAAATTTGGGACCAAATGTGTGAGCCTAAATGGGTTATCTCTATGGGAGCATGTGCTTGCTCTGGTGGATTTTATGATAACTATACAACACTACAAGGAATTGATGAAGTTATTCCAGTAGATGAATATATTTCTGGATGTCCTCCAAGACCAGAAGCTGTTTTAGATGCAATTATGAATATTCAGAAAAAATCTTATAATGAGTCTATTATCAAAGATAGAGAAAGAAACTTCAAAGGGATTTTAGATGCTTAAAACAGATATGCTTATTGATGCAAAAGATATAAAATCAACAATTTCAAGATTAAAAAACGAAGAAGACTTTACACTTTTACTTGATATTACTGCTGTAGATTATATGGAATATCCAGATGTTACTCCATCAAGATTTGCAGTTATTTATATTTTAAGAACAAGTAACTTTAAAAAACAAATTTCAATTAAAGCTTATGTAGATGATAACACTTTAGAAGTAGACTCTATTACTGACCTTTATTTTGCAGCAGATTGGGGAGAAAGAGAGACTTTTGACCAATATGGAATTAGATTTAAAGGTCACCCTAACTTAAAAAGAGTATTAAATCACCACCAATTTGTTGGACATCCATTAAGAAAAGATTATCCAGTAACAAAAGGTCAAATTTGTACTGAAACTGAAGATTTAATGGATGAGATGATTCCTCTATTAAAAAGAAAAGGTTATACTGAAGCTGATATGGAAGACTTAATGATGTTAAACGTTGGTCCTTCTCACCCTGCTTCTCATGGTACAATTAGAAACTTCGTTGCAATGGAAGGTGAAACAATCACTGCTTGTGTAACTGAAGTTGGTTACTTACATAGAGGTTTTGAAAAGTCTTGTGAAACTCATACATACTCACAAATTATTCCTTATACTGATAGACTTAACTATTGTAGTGCTATTTTAAATAATATTGGATATTCAAAAGCTGTTGAAGATATGTTAGGAATTGATATTACTCCTCGTGCAAAAATGATTAGAGTTATCATTGGTGAGCTTTCAAGAATCACTGACCATATTGTTTGTAATGCTGCAAATATGGTTGACCTTGGTGGTCTTACAAACTTCTGGTACATCTTCGCACCAAGAGATAAAGCTTATGATTTATTATCAAAACTAACTGGTGCAAGACTTACTAACTCTTATACTAGAATTGGTGGATTAGAATTCGACCTTTATGATGGATTTGCTGAAGATTTAGATGCAGTTATCAAAGATGTTGAAAAAGCTATTGAAGATTCATTATCTTTAATTGAGCACAACAGAATCTTCCATGATAGAACACAAGATGTTGGTGTTATTAAACAAGATTTTGCAATTAGTGCAGGTATTACAGGACCAAACTTAAGAGCAACAGGAGTTGCATTTGACTTAAGAAAAGATGCTCCATATTATGGATATGAAAACTTTGATTTTGATGTAGTTGTTGGTTCTCATGGTGATGTATATGACAGAATCATGGTTAAGTTTGAAGAGATGAGACAATCAATTAGAATCATTAGACAAGCAATGAAAGAGCTTCCAGATGGACCACTTAATGTTGATCATCAAGGAATTTTCTTACCAGCTAAAAAAGATGTATATGGAAATATTGAAGGTTTAATGAACCAATTTAAATTAACTTTTGAAGGTATCAAAGTTCCTAAAGGGGAATATTACGGATACACAGAAGGGGCAAATGGAGAGTTAGGTTTCTATATTGTTAGTGATGGTTCAGGAACTCCATATAAAGTTAAATGTAGACCACCATGCTTCTACTCTTTAGGTGCTTATGCAAGAATTGTAGAAGGTAATATGTTAGCTGATGCTGTTGTTACAATGGCAAGTATGAACTTTATTGCAGGGGAGTTTGATAGATAATGGGTAAATTTAAATATACAGAAGAGAATGAAAAAGAGTTCCAAAGAATTGCTAAAAAATATCCAAAAATTGATGCAATGATGTTACCTGCTTTATGGCTTGTTCAAGAGCAAGAAGGTTGGGTAAGTCCAGATGCAATGGTTTTTGTAGCTGATAAATTAGGGAAAACTCCAATTCAAGTTTATGAATTTGCAACATTTTATACAATGTTCAACTTAAAACCAATTGGAACATACCATATTGAGTTATGTAAAACTCTATCTTGTATGGTTATGGGTGCTCCTGAACTTAAAAAGTTTATTAAAGATACTTTAGGTATTGGACCAGGAGAGACTTCTGCTGATGGTAAATTCCATTTTAGTGAAGTTGAATGTCAAGGGGCTTGTGGTGGTGCACCAATGATTGCTTTAAATAATCAGTACCATGAAAACATGTCAATTGAGAAACTTGAAAAGATTATTAAGGAGTGTAAGTAATGGCAGTTGAATTAGTAAAAATTGTTAGTAAAAACTTCGACATTCCTGATTCTCATAAATTAGAAGTTGCTTTAAAAAATGGAAGATATGAGTCTATTGATAAAGCATTCTCAATGCAACCTGATGAAATCACAGAAGAAGTTTGTAAATCTGGATTAAGAGGAAAAGGTGGTGGTGGTGCTGCTTGTGGACCAAAATGGAAATTGATGCCACCTATTGATGAAAGACCAAGATACTTAATCGTAAATGGAGATGAATCAGAGCCTGGAACATTTAAAGATAGACAAATTTTCCAATATGATCCACATTTATTAATTGAAGGTATTATTTGTTCATCATATGCAATTGGTGCACATGATGCATATATCTATATTAGAGGTGAATATAAATGGTTCATCGATAGACTAAATGAAGCAATTGATGAAGCATATGAAGCTGGAATCATTGGTGAAAAAGTAATGAACAAATATGATTATAGAATTGACATTACTGTTCACAGAGGTGGTGGAGCTTATATTTGTGGTGAAAAATCTGCTTTAATTGAATCAATTGAAGGTAAAAGAGGACACCCAAGACTTAAACCACATGGTAAAGAGTGTGAGTGGTTTTATGGAATGCCTGCAACAGTAAATAATGTTGAGACAATTTCATCTGTTCCAAATATAGTACTAAATGGTTATGAATCATATACTAAATGGGGAACTGAAAGAGCACCTGGAACTATGCTTTTTGCGATGAGTGGTCCAGTAAAAAATCCTGGAGTTTATGAACTTCAATATGGTGAAAAGATGCTTGATGTTATCAATGATATTGGTGGTGGTATGAGAGATGGACTTAAGTTAAAAGCAGTAATTCCTGGTGGAGCTTCTTGTCCTATTTTAACTGCTGAAGAAGTTGAAAAAGCACAATTAGATTATGAATCTATGTGGGATATTGGTTCAACCCTTGGTACTGGTGGAATGATGATTATTCCAGAAGGTACTTCAATGGTTGAAGTTGCAAAAAACTTAATTGAATTTTATCACCATGAGTCTTGTGGACAATGTACTCCTTGTAGAGAGGGAACTGGTTGGATTGATAAAACTATCAAAAAGATTTTAGAAGGTAATGGTTCAGATGCAGATCTAGACACTATTATAGATGTATGTGGAACAATGAATGGAAAAACTATTTGTGTATTTGCACCTGCAGTTAAAGACATTATCCAAAGCATTGTTGAAAAATATAGACATGAATTTGTTGAATACTTTAAAAACTAAAATATAAGGAGATATGAAAGATGGGAAAGAATACTTTTACACTAACAGATAACAGAAATGGTAAATCTTATGAGTATGATGTTTTAAGTGGGACAAGAGGACCAGACGTATTAGATATTAGAACTTTTTATAAAGATTCTGGAATGTTCACTTATGACCCAGGATATACTTCAACTGCATCTTGTGAATCAAAAATCACATTTATTGATGGTGAAAACTCTGAGTTAAGATATAGAGGTTACCCTATTCAAGAACTTGCAGGTAAGAAATCATACCTAGATGTATGTCACCTTCTTATGATGGGAAGACTTCCAAATGAAGAAGAATCAAATGCTTTTGATTTAGAAATTAGACATAGATCTTTTTTAAATGAAGGTATTATTAGATTATTTGATGCATTACCAGATGGAGCTCACCCAATGGCAACTATGGGTGCTGCAACTATGGCATTAGCAGCATTCTATAAAGATCACTTACATTTAGAAGATGAAGAACAATTCAAAACTATGAGAAGAAGAATCCTAGCTAAAATGCCTACTATCGCAGCTATGGCTTATAGAAACTCAATTGGTACTCCACTAATTTATCCAGACGTAAATAAATACTTCACTGAAAACTTCTTATATATGTTAAGAGCATATCCAGGTGGAAGTATGAAGTACCTTGGAAATGGTAAAAATGATGAAATCAAGCAAGTTGAAGTTGATGCATTAGATGCAATTTTAACTTTACATGCAGATCATGAACAAAATGCTTCTACAACTACTGTTAGAAATGTTGGTTCTACTGAGGCTCACCCTTATGTTGCGATTGCTTCTGGTATCTCTGCTTTATGGGGATCTGCTCACGGTGGAGCAAATGAAAAAGTTATGGACCAATTAAAATTAATTGGTGATGTTAAAAATGTACCAACTTATATTGCAAAAGCAAAAGATAAAAATGATCCATTTAGACTTATGGGATTTGGACATAGAGTTTATAAAAACAGAGACCCAAGAGCTGAAACATTAAAAGGATTACAAGATAAATTAAGAGAAGAATTAAACTTAGATTCTAAATTATTAGATATTGCTGCAGCAGTTGAAGAAGCTGCATTAAGTGATGATTACTTCAAAGATAGAGGATTATATCCAAACATTGACTTCTACTCAGGTGTAATTTTAACTGCACTTAAAATTCCAGTAGAGATGTTTACTCCTATTTTTGTTATTGGAAGAATTCCAGGATGGATTTCTCAATGGTCTGAATTAAAGCAAGATCCTACTGCAAAAATTGCTAGACCAAGACAGCTATATACAGGTAAGTAAGAAGTGTCAAAAAAAGGAGATGACGCACTATGAGTGAATTAGTTAAATTTTCAGTAAATGGGGAAGAACACGAGGCAAAAAAGGGTAGTCTTTTAATAGACACTCTTTTAGACCGAGATATTCATATCCCTCATTTTTGCTACCATCAAGCCTTAGGTAAAGATGGTAACTGCAGAATGTGTATGGTAGAAATAGAAGGTCAAAAAAGACCTCAAATTGCGTGCGATACTCCAGTTAAAGAAGGAATGGTAGTAAGAACAAAAGGTGAGAATATCGAGAAAGTTAGAAAAGATATTCTAGAACTTGAACTTATTAACCACCCTATTGACTGTCCTACGTGTGATCAAGCAGGAGAATGTAAACTGCAAGATTATTACATGGAATCAGGTTTCTATGAATCAAGAGTAAATGTAAGCCAAAAAGTAACTGCAAGAAAAAGAGTAGATTTAGGTTCTAATGTAATGTTAGACCAAGAAAGATGTGTACTTTGTACAAGATGTGTTAGATTTTGTTCTGAAATCACGGGTACTAACGAACTTGGAGTAATTTCTAGAGCAGACCACTCTGTAATTGGTACATTCCCAGGAAGACCTCTTGATAATCCATATGCAATGAATGTTGTAGATTTATGTCCAGTTGGAGCATTAACATCTAAAGATTTTAGATTTAAACAAAGAGTATGGTTTATGGAATCTTTTGATGCTATTTGTAATGGTTGTTCAATGGGATGTAATATTCATGTAGACCATAGAAAAGAGAAATATAAAGATGACCAAATCTTTAGATTTAGACCAAGAGTAAACAAAGATGTAAATGGTTGGTTTATTTGTGATGAGGGTAGATTATCTTACAAAAATGAAGAAGAAAATAGATTTGTAACTCCTTTAGTAAACTCAACAGAAACTGAGTTTAGTAACACTGTTACAGGAATGTATAAAACAATTACAGAAAAGAATGATACTCTTTTTGTTTTAGACCCTTCATTATCTTTAGAAGAGATGCAAAATATTTGTAAATTAGCTGAAGCTGTTAAAGGTGAAGTTACTGGTTATTCACCACAATATATTGATGAAACTTTTGGTGATGATTATTTAAGAAAAAGTGATAGAAGTGCGAATAGAGCTTCATTCAAAGAGTTAAATATTGATGAAACAGAAGAAGGATTCAATAAAAAGATTGCAAAAGCTAAAGTTGTGGTTATTTTAAATAACAACTACTTTGATCAAAATTTAGATGCTTTAGAAGGTAAAACTGTTATTGGTTGTTTTTCACATAACTGTTTAACTATCTCAAAAGCTACTATTGCTATACCAATTGCATCTTTCTATGAGAAAAGTGGTACTTATATTAACTTTGAAGGTAAAAAACAAAAAGTTATTTCAAAACTTAAAAAAGATAACCCAATGGAATCAATATCTTCACTTATTGAACATATTAAATCTATGGTTAACAAAGGTAGTCTATGAGTACAGCTGCAATAGTAATTATAATCGTAAACATTCTACTTGCTAAAATTTTATCAGTTGGAACAACTCCAATTATGGTTTGGTGGGAGAGAAGAGTAGCTGGTTTTATTCAAGATAGAACTGGTCCAAATAGATGTGATATCGGGGGAATTAGACTTGGAGGATTAATCCAAGCAATCGCCGATATGTTAAAGCTTGTATTTAAAGAGGATTTTACTCCTGCACATATTAAAGAAAAATTTCTTTATACAATTGCTCCTGCTCTTGTATTTATATGTTCATTTTTAACAATGGCTGTTATTCCTTTTGCTGATAACTTAGTTGTTGATGGTGAGAGTTTTATGATGCAAGCTATTCCAACTCAACTTGGAATTATGTGGTTCTTAGCATTTGCTGGTTTATCTGTATTTGGTATTATCTTAGGTGGATATTCATCTCAAAATAAATATGGTCTATTAGGTGGGATTAGAGCTTCTGCACAAGTTATTTCTTATGAAGCAGCAATGGGATTATCAATTATTTCTGTTTTATTAACATATGGTTCAATCAACTTAAATGATATGGTACAAGCTCAAGGTGGAACAATCTTTGGTGTTATTCCAGCATGGGGTATTTTTATGCAACCATTAGCTGCCTTAATCTTTATTGTTACAGCATTTGCTGAAACAAATAGAACACCTTTTGATATTGCGGAGGGTGAATCTGAGATTGTTGCAGGTTACCATACTGAATATTCTGCTATGAGATTTGGTCTTTTCCAAGTTGGGGAATATGCTGCAATGAGTGCTTCTTCTGCAATTATTGTAACTTTATTCTTAGGTGGATATCAAATTCCTTGGATGGATACTGCTACTATTCAAAATAATATCAACTATGTTATTTTAGCTATTGTTATTTTATTACCAATAAAAGCTTACCTTTTTGGTAAATGGATGAGCAAAAACTATGACTGGCTAGATAAAAATGATAAGAGACAAAGAGAAAAGAATATTTTAATTAGAGGATTCTGGTTAATTGCAATTGTTATTTGTGCTGTTTTAATTATGTTCTTAGTTACAGGACTTGGTGAAAATGGTGTTAATATTGCAACAGCAGTTATCCAAATTGGTACATTTGTAGCTAAATTCTTATTTATGAACTTTGTATTCATCTGGATTAGATGGACACTTTTAAGATTTAGATATGACCAATTACAAATGTTAGGATGGAAAGTTCTTATTCCATTAGCAATATTAAATATTGTAATAACAGCAACATTTGTTGTAGTAACAGGAAGTTAATATGGGAATTAAAATTGTAGAAAGACACGGAAAGTCTCTAAAAGATAGATTATATATCCCTGCAATTGTAGGTGGGATGAAGACTACTTTTAGACACTTTAGAGAAAATTTAAGTGATGTATCAAATCTTAAAACAATGCAGTACCCTGAAGTTCAACCTGATGATATTACAGATAGATATAGAGGTGTTCACAGATTAACAAAGTGGGACGATGGTAGTGAGAAGTGTGTTGCTTGTTATATGTGTGCAACTGCTTGTCCTGCACAATGTATCTTTATTGATGCAGAAGAGAGATTTGACGAGGTTGCTGAGAAAAGACCTAAAGAGTTTAAAATCGACCTTCTTGAGTGTGTATACTGTGGGTATTGCGTAGAAGCTTGTCCTTGTGATGCAATTAGAATGGATACGGGAATTTTTAGTTTCACAGGAAGTAAAAGAGAAGACTTCGTAGTTGATAAAAAATACCTAATGTCTAATGAACGTTCAAAGGATTTTGATAATGAGTGATTTAATATTTGTAGCACTTAGTATCTTTGCTGTACTTGGTGCAGTTATGATGCTAGTATATAGAAACCCAATGTACTCAGCACTTGGACTATTAGTTTCTATTTTATCTGTGGCAGGTCTGTTTGCTTTATTAAATGCAACATTCCTTTTCATGGTTCAAATTATAGTTTATGCTGGTGCAATTATGACACTAATTCTATTTTTACTTATGTTTCTTAATATTAAAGAAGAGCATCTTCCTAAAGAGCCTAAGAAATATATGTTAATTGCAGTTGGTGCAATAATAATGATACCTTTTAATATGGTTATTTTAAAAGCTGTATCAAATCTTCCTGATGCTGACATGAATATCATGGCAAACTCAGATTTTGGAGATATCAAACCAATTGGTATGCTTTTATATAATGATTGGATTTTAGCATTTGAATTAATTTCTATTCTTCTATTAGTTGCACTTGTTGGTTCAATTGTTTTAGCAAAAAGAAAAAAATCTAAGAAGGAGAATGCATGATTAGTTTAACATCTTATGCTTTTGTCTCTATGATTCTTTTTTCTATTGGTGTTATAGGTGTAATTGCTAGAAGAAATATTTTCGTTATTTACATGTCAATAGAACTTATGTTAAATGGAATTGCACTTTTCCTTATAACATTTGCAAGATATCATTTTAATATGGACCCACAAATTATTACAATTATGGTTATTTCAATTGCAGCAGCAGAAGCAGCAATTTTCCTATCTGTAATAATCCTATTATTTAGAACGAAAAAGTCATTAGATACTGATATCTTTACAACACTAACACAAGGAGAAAAATCATGATAGATACTTCACTGTTAGTTTGGATTATTCTTGCTCCATTAATGGGTGCAATTTTAAATGGTGGATTATATTTTTACCATGTAAAAAGAAAACCAGTATCTGAAACACTATTTTCAATCATTGGAACAGGTACTCCACTTATTGCCTTTTTAATTACACTAAGTCTATTTTTAGATATGGTAGATGGTGGTGTAACTTTTAAACAACAACTTTTTACTTGGGTAAATATTGGTGATTTAAATATTACTATGGCATTTTTAGGTGATAACTTAGCTATCTTTATGTCTATGTTCGTAACTTTTGTTGGATGGTTAATTCACATCTATGCAATTGGATATATGACAGGAGATAATGGTTTTGGTAAATTCTTTGCTTACTTTAACCTATTCTTAGCATCAATGTTAATCCTTGTACTTGCAGATAACCCAGTTATTCTTTTCATTGGATGGGAAGGTGTTGGAGTTTGTTCATACTTACTAATTGCATTTTATTATGGTGATAAAGAGAATGTTATCGCTGGTAATAAAGCATTTATTGCAAACAGAGTTGGTGACTTTGGATTTATCTTAGGTATTGTAACTCTATTCTTTGCTCTTGGACAAGTAGATTTAAGCTTCTCTTCACTTGAAGCAAATATCTCTAATGCTTCTACTGGTTTATTAGCATTAGCAGGTTTCTTACTATTTGTTGGTGCTATGGGTAAATCAGCTCAGGTTCCATTATATGTTTGGCTTCCAGATGCAATGGCAGGACCAACACCAATTTCTGCACTTATTCACGCAGCAACAATGGTAACAGCTGGGGTTTATATGGTTGCAAGATTTCATTTCCTATATTCTGGAATTGAAGATATTGGTATCTTTATTGCTTATATTGGTGCATTTTCTGCTTTACTTGCAGCTGTTATTGCAACAAGACAACAAGATATTAAGAAAATCCTTGCATATTCAACAATGTCTCAATTAGGATATATGTTTATTGCTGTAGGTTTAGGTTTTTATAGTTCAGGTCTTTTCCATGTATTTACACACGCTTTCTTTAAAGCAATGTTATTCATGGGTGCAGGTGGTATTATCATTGCACTTCACCACGAACAAAATATCTTCAAAATTGCACAACATAGAGCACAATTACCAATTATTAAGTTTACTTTTCTAATTGGTGTTATCGCTATTGCTGGTATTCCTCCATTTTCAGGTTTCTTCTCTAAAGATGCTATTTTAGCAGCAGCTTTTCAAGAGGGTCAATATTTAATCTGGGGAATTGGAATGTTTACTGCATTTTTAACAGCATTCTATATGTTTAGATTATATTTTATTGTATTTGTTGCACCAACTAAAGATACAGTACCTTATGTATATACATCAAAAACAATTACTTTCCCACTTATGATTTTAGCAATTGGGGCAGTATTTGCAGGGTTCTTAAACTTCCCAGCAATTTTTGGTGGTTCACATCTAGTTGATACTTGGTTAGCACAAACAAATTCAATTAAAATTCATATGTCTCATACAACTGAGTACATTTTAATGGCTGCATCTATTTTAGTAGCAGCAACAGGTATTTTTGTTGCATATAAAAAATACGCAAACTTCGATGTTTATAAACCAGAAGATGAAAAAGGTATTATTGCTAATAAATTCTATGTAGATGAGTTCTACGATTTAGTATTTGTTCAATTCTCTAAAAAAATCTCTGTAATGATTGACAAAATTTTAGATATGAAAATTATCGATGGATTTATTATGTCAACTTGTGAACAATTTGTTGAGTTTGGTAAAAAAGTTGCAACTATTCAAAATGCTAATGTAAGATTTTATGCTGCGTTCATGCTTGTAGGTATGAGTGCTGTATTTATCTATTTATATATTTCTTTAGGATTGTAATATGAGTGCAGATATTTTATCGTTTATTATATTTTTACCAGCCGTAGTAGCATTTGGATTAATGATTACTACTAAGCATGTAGAAACTGTTAGAAACATTGCGTTTCTAACAACTACAGTTATCTTAGCACTTGTATTAAAACTTTATATTGAGTTTGAACCAAGTGCAGGAATGCAGTTTGTTACAAATGTTCCATGGATTGCTTCTTATGGAATTAACTACTACATTGGTGTTGATGGTTTCTCTTTAACTATTTTAATGATGATTGCTATTTTAATTCCTACTGCATATCTTCTATTATGGGAAGGTAGAACTAAAGGTTACTGGATTAATATGTTATTAGTACAAGCTGGTGTTACTGGTTCACTTTTAGCATTAGATGTAATTCTGTTCTATTTCTTCTGGGAAGTTATGTTATTACCAGTATTCTTAATGATTGGTATTTATGGATTTGGAGATAAAGTATTCACAACTATTAAAGTAACAGTATATACTATGCTTGGTTCACTTTTAATGTTTGTTGCAATGTTATATCTTGGAGTTGCATATCATGCTGAGTTTGGTTCTTGGTCATTTCAATATGATAACTTAACTCAAATCACATCATTATCTTATAATGAAAGAATCTGGTTATTTTTAGCATTCCTTTCTGCGTTTGCTATTAAGATTCCTATTTTCCCATTACATACTTGGATTATGGAAACATATAAAAATGCTCCTACAGGTGCAGTATTTTTATTATCATCAATTATGGCAAAATTAGGTGTTTATGCAATCGTTAGATTCTTAATTCCTATTTTCCCTGAGATTTATGTTGAATTCTCAGCTTGGTTTGTATTTATTGGATTATTTGGTCTTGTTTATTTTGGTGTTGCGGCACTTATGCAAGATGATATTAAAAGAATGTTTGCCTACTCTTCTGCATCACACTTAAGTTTTATTGCAGCAGGTATTTTCTCATTAAATGCTTTTGGTATTAATGGTGCTTTATATTTAATTATTGCTCACGCAATTGCAACAGGTGCCCTATTCTTACTTGTTGGTATTATCCATGATGAAACAGGATATAAAACAATTAAAGATTTAGGGGGATTAGCAAAACAGTCTCCAATCTTTACTACAATTTTTGCAATTATGTTATTTGCAAACGTTGGACTTCCAGGTACAAATGGTTTCGTATCAGAATTATTAATTATTTTTGGTATTTATGAATTCAATCATACACTTGGTTATATTTCTGCTCTTACAGTTATTATTGGTGCATCATATATGTTATGGATGTTCCAAAGAGCAATTCTACAAGATAGAGAGGGTGAAACACTTAAATTCAGAGATTTAAAAATCAAAGAAATTGTTGGTTTAGCTCCTTGGGTTGTTCTTGTATTTTTAATGGGTATTTACCCAGATATTTTTATCGATAAGTTTGAGCCTACTGTAACTCACTACTTAAATGATATTTTACATATTGGAGCAGCAAAATGAATGAATTAATACATATATTACCAGTTTCATTAATTTTAGTATCAGCTGTTGGTTTAATGTTTATGAGCATGTATGAAAATAAATTTAGTACAAAACAGTATATTACTGTTTCATCTGTGTTACTAATTTTAGCTCTAATTTTAACATTAATTCCTCTAGGTGAATCATATGCACTTAGACCATATAACAATATATTCAATGATGTTTTAATTTTTGACTCGTTTTCGAACTTCTTTAATATTTTACTTATTTTAGGTACTTTATTAACTCTATTAATTGGTGAAAACTATTTTAGATCAAGAGAGTATTTTAAAGGTGAGTTCTTCTCAATCCTTTTATTTGCTCTATTTGGTATGATGTTATTAGCAAATGCTAATGAACTTGTGACTGCATTTATTGCTTTAGAGATTGCTTCTTTTGCTGTATATGTAATGGTTGGTTATCATAGTGAAGATAGTAAAAGAGTTGAGGCAATTTTCAAATATTTAGTTCTTGGTTCATTTATTGGAGCATTTTACCTTTTAGGTGTTGTTTTAGTTTATGGTGCAACTGCAACTACAAACTTAAGTGAAATTGCAGCATATATTGCAAGTAATTCAAGTGAAGATATGTCTTTATTATATATCGGTTTAACGCTAATTTTATTTACATTCCTATTTAAAATTGCTGCGTTCCCATTCCAATCTTGGGTACTAGATGTATATAGAGGTGCACCTATGATTATTACTGCATATATGGCATCTACATTTAAAATTGCTATATTCTCTTTCTTCTTAAGAGCAGTATTACAAGATATCGCACCTATGATTGATTTCTGGGATTCAATCATGTATGTTATTATTATCTTTACTCTTGTATTTGGTACATGGCTGGCAATTACACAAAAAATTGTTAAAAGAATGCTTGCAGCATCTTCAATTGTACATACAGGTTATCTATTATTAGCATTTATTGCACTTGGACAAAATATTCATGCAGCATATGCAACAGTATTTTATCTAATTGCTTACTTATTATCAGCACTTGGTTCATTTGGTATTATTTCTCATATTATTTCTGAAACAAAAGTAAGAGTTACTTATGATGATTTTAAAGGTTTAGCAAAAGAGAGACCATATTTAGCAGCAATGATGACAATTTTCTTATTCTCACTTGCTGGTATTCCTTCTACTATTGGATTTATCGGTAAATTTTATGTATTTACAGAGGCTATCAATGCTGGATTTATTCTTTTAGCAGTATTAGCAATTATTGCTACTTTTGTATCTGTATACTACTACTTCAAGCTTATTGCAATGATGTATTTTTACCCTACAAAAGAAGAATGTTTAGAAAATGATTTTAATGATAAAAGAGTTTCAACTTATGCAATTGCATTCTTAGCAATTATTACAATTGTTGGGGGTATTGGTTCGGCAATCGTATTCTTTATACCTGCTTTAAACATCGATACACTAATAAATATGACGCAAATTGCTATTCAATCTTTATTTATTAAATCATGATGTGTTAATATGTAACATACTCGTATGATTTTTTAAAATTCAATCTAATCAACCAAAAAAACTAAAAGCCCTAGAAATAGGGCTTTTTTATTTCTATCATATATATTTTGCACAATAATTGTACATAAGTTTTAACTACTGTATACCCCTTTATAAGGACATTTTTGCTATTATATTGCTATTCATATAAAATCAAAATCACTAGAAAGGATGTCAAATGAGTGACCTAATCGAAGGTTATTTAGGGAAGACTGTAGAGAGAAAAAAAAGTAGAGTTCCAGCAAAGCTTGATTATATTCAAAGTGCAACTGGACTTTTTTTAGGTCTTTTTATGTGGGGACATATGTTACTTGTGTCTTCAATTTTAATTAGTAAAGACTTTATGTACTCTGTAACTAAATTTTTAGAGGCTAGCTTTATCTTTGATGGAGGAAACCCACTATTAGTTACAATTGCGGCACTAGTAATATTTATTGTATTTATTACACACGCAGCTTTAGGTATGAGAAAATTACCTGGTAACTTTAAGCAATACCAAGTTATGAAAGCTCACGCTGATAACATGGGTCATGAAGATACAAAACTTTGGTTTATTCAAGCATTTACTGGTTTTGCAATGTTCTTCTTAGGTTCTGTTCACTTATATATTATTATGACAAACTCTGCAGAAATTGGTCCTTACGCATCTGCTGATAGAGTATGGTCTGAATGGATGTGGCCTTTATATATTCTTTTATTATTAGCAGTTGAATTCCATGGAACAATTGGATTATATAGACTTGCTGTTAAATGGGGATGGTTTGATGGGAATGATCCAAAAGCAACAAGAAAAAAACTTAAAGCATGGAAAAAAGCATTAACTTGGTTCTTCCTAATTTTAGGATTTGCAACACTAGCAGCATATATGAAAATTGGTTACGAAAATGCACAAGCTGGTAAAGTTGGTGAAAGATATGTTCCAACTGCAAAAGTAATGCAATTAGATAATACAGGGAGGCTAGCATAATATGAAAATTAATTACTGTGATTCATTAGTTATTGGTGGAGGATTAGCTGGACTTAGAGCTGCTGTTGCTGCACAAAAAAAGGGATTAAGTACTATTGTTTTATCATTAGTTCCTGTTAAAAGATCTCACTCAGCTGCTGCTCAAGGTGGTATGCAAGCTTCTTTAGGTAACTCAAAGATGTCTGATGGAGATAATGAAGATTTACACTTTGCTGATACAGTAAAAGGTTCTGACTGGGGATGTGATCAAACTGTTGCAAGAATGTTTGTACATACTGCACCAAAAGCAATTAGAGAATTAGCATCATGGGGTGTGCCTTGGACTAGAGTTAAGGCAGGTTCAAGAGAAGCTATTATTAATGCTAAGAAAACTACAATTGTTGAAGAAGAAGAGAGACATGGATTAATCCACTCAAGAGATTTTGGTGGTACTAAAAAATGGAGAACATGTTATACAGCTGATGCAACAGGACATACAATGTTATTTGGTGTTGCAAATGAAGCTTTAAAACATGATGTTGACATTAGAGATAGAAAAGAAGCATTATCATTAATCCACGAAGATGGAAGATGTTATGGTGCTATCGTTAGAGATTTAATTACTGGTGAATTAGAAGCATATGTTGCAAAAGGAACTTGTATTGCAACTGGTGGATATGGAAGAGTATTTAGACAAACAACAAACGCTGTAATTTGTGAAGGTACTGGTGCTGCTATTGCACTTGAAACTGGTATTGCAACACTTTCTAATATGGAAGCTGTACAATTCCACCCAACTCCAATCGTTCCATCTGGTATTTTATTAACAGAAGGTTGTAGAGGTGATGGTGGTATCTTAAGAGATGTTGATGGTCACAGATTTATGCCTGATTATGAGCCAGAAAAAAAAGAGCTTGCATCAAGAGACGTTGTTTCTAGAAGAATGATTGAACATATTAGAAATGGTAAAGGTGTACCTTCTCCTTATGGATATCACGTATGGTTAGATATCTCAATTTTAGGTAGAGAGCACATTGAGAAAAACTTAAGAGATGTTCAAGAGATTTGTCAAATCTTTAATGGTATTGACCCTGCTGATGAAGGTCCTCAAGGATGGGCTCCTGTACTTCCAATGCAACACTACTCAATGGGTGGTATTAGAACTAAACCAACTGGTGAGTCTACAAGATTAAATGGTTTATTTGCTTGTGGTGAAGCTGCTTGTTGGGATATGCATGGATTTAACAGACTTGGTGGAAACTCAGTATCTGAAACAGTTGTTGCTGGTATGATTATTGGTAACTACTTTGCTGATTACTGTTTAGCTAATGATGTTACAATCCCTACTTCTACAGTTCAAAGATTCTTAGATGCACAAGATGCATACTTAGATGAAATCTTAGCTTACTCTGGAAATGAAGACATCTTTAAAATTAAAAGAAGAATGCAAGAATTAATGGATGAAAAAGTTGGTATCTTTAGATCTGGTGGACCATTAAGCGAAGCAGTAGAAGAGTTAAAAGATTTATTAGTTAAAACAAAACAAATTACTGTTAAATCTAAAGAAAGAGCTGGTAACCCTGAGCTAGAAGAAGCATATAGAGTTCCAAAAATGTTAAAAGTTGCATTATGTGTTGCTAAAGGTGCTAGAGATAGAACTGAATCAAGAGGTGCACACTATAGAGAAGATTTCTTAAAAAGAGATGATGCAAACTGGATGAACAGAACACTTTGTACTTGGCCAAATAGTGATGACCTTGAACCAACAATTGAATATGCTGACTTAGACATTATGACAATGGAAATGCCTCCAGCATTTAGAGGATATGGTGCTAAGGGAATGATTATTGAAAATGACCTTTCTGCAAAAAGACAAGCTGAAGTAGATGAAATCAGAGAAAAAATGGAAGCAGAAGGTAAAGATAGACATGATATTCAAGATGCATTAATGCCATTTGAATTACCTATGAACTATAAAGAAAGAAACGAAAGATTAGGAGATAAATAATGAGCGTTGAAAAAGGTAGAGAAATAACTATATCAGTTCTTAAATTTAATCCAAGAAGTAAGGTTTCAAAACCTCACTTCGTAGATTATAAATTAGAAGAGACACCTGGAATGACTCTTTTCATTGCTCTTACATATATTAGAGAAAATCTAGATCCAGATTTATCTTTTGACTTCGTATGTAGAGCAGGAATTTGTGGTTCTTGCGGAATGGTAGTAAATGGTAAACCTGCACTTGCTTGTAGAACACTTGTTTCTAACTATCCAGAGGGAACACTTAAATTAATGCCTATGCCAGCATTTGAATTAATCAAAGATTTATCAGTTAATACTGGTAAATGGATGGATGGTATGTCAAAAAGAGTTCAATCTTGGATTGTAAATAATGGTGAAGAGATTGATATTTCTAAGATGGAAGAAAGAGTTGAACCAGAAGTAGCACAAGATACATTTGAATTAGATAGATGTATTGAATGTGGTATTTGTGTTGCATCTTGTGGAACAATTCTTATGAGACCAAACTTCGTAGGACCTGTTGGAATGAACAGAGTTGCTAGATTTGAAGTAGACCCTCACGATAAGAGAACTGCTGAAGATTTCTATGAACTAATTGGTGATGATGATGGAATTTTTGGTTGTATGTCATTAATGGCGTGTGAAGACCATTGTCCAAAACACTTACCATTACAAAATAAAATTGCTTACTTAAGAAGAAAACTAGTAGCGCTAAGATAAGAAAAAAGAGGGTCTTCCCTCTTTTTTAAGCATATATATAAAAAGTTAATTATTCCTTGGAGTAATTAACTTTTTATATTTAGGGAGATATGCAATGGGTTTAGCGAATGATTATTTCTTACTTTATCATGGGAAACATATAGAACAAACTACTACTTTTGGAACTATAGATAATAAAAGTCAAGATGATTTCTTTGATATAAGTGCACTTATTTTATGTGTTACTAGAAAAGATTATGAAAAATATATTTCGTTAAAAAGTTTTAATGACTTAGTAACTAAAGTTACAAATAAAGAAGTTAAAAACTTAGATGATATTTATCAACTTCAACATTGTATACTTGATTCATTAAAAGTAGATACTAAAAACATTCACTTAGAGAAATTACATAGTGCTTTTGAATATTTAAAAGATGAAAATATTATTGAGAACTCTGCTTTTAAAATCTTAATCTCTTTATTTGATCCTGAAGAATTAACTGCAATAAATACTCTTGAAGCAAAAGAGGAAAATAATAATCTAAACATCTCTTTCCAAGAAGCAAAAACAAATCTTGAGAAAACAATAAAAGAGTTAAAAGAGCTTTTTAAAACTGCTGATTTTATTGAAGAGTTAGAAGAGACTAATAACTACTTAGGAAATCAAAAATTCTCAATTGGAATTACGGGTGTTATGAATGCTGGGAAATCTACAATGCTAAATGCTCTTATGGGACAAGAAATCTTAGGAAGTGCAGTAGTTCCTGAAACAGCAAACTTAACAATAGTAAAACATGGTAAACCTGAAGCAAATGTATTTTACTGGAATAAAGAAGAGTGGAATAGAATTGAGTCTTCAGCAAGTGAAATTGAATCAATTGCTGAATTTGTAAAAGAGACAAAAGCTATTTTCAAAGAGGACTTAGATAATTTAATCAAAGAAGAATCTGTAAGTGAAAAAGTTGATATTAATAATTTAGCTGCTTTCACATCAGCAGAAGCAAGTGGGAAAAAATGTAATCTTGTAAAATATGTTGAATTAAAATCAAATCTTGATTTCTTAAAAGATGGTATAGAAATTGTTGATACTCCAGGATTAGATGACCCTGTTATTCAAAGAGAAGAGATTACAAAAGAGTATTTATCTGCTTGTGATTTAATGATTCACTTAATGAATGTCTCTCAAAGTGCTACACTAAAAGATGTTGAATTTATTATTGATGCCCTACTTTATCAAAATATTACAAAGTTACTAATTGTAATTACAAGAGCAGATACTGTTTCAAAAGAGCAACTAGAAGAGGTAATTAACTATACAAAGACTTCAATAGAAAATCAATTAAAAAATCAAAATAAAGATAGTAAATTAGACTATATTCTAAACAATATTAAGTTTATTCCAATCTCTGGAAAAATGGCTTTACTTCATAGAACCAAACGAGAACAAGAAGCAATTGATGCTGGATATACCCTTGAAGACACTGGTATTTTAGAGATTGAAAACTATCTACATGAAACTCTATTTGGTAAGGGTTCTAATAAATCTGAACTTATTATTAAAGGCGCAAAAACACAAATTCAAAAGGTTATAGAAAAAGAGACTAAATCATTTAACTATGAATTAGTTTTATTATCAAAATCTAAAGATGAGCTTGAAGCTGACCTTGAAGAGTTTAATCAAAAGAAAGATACGAATAAAAGAATATTTACAAGTTTAAAAGAAGATATAAATCTATATAAAACTGATGCAAAGAGCTATTTAGAAACACTTGAAAGTTTTTTAAATACAGAGCTACTAGAACTTCAAAATATAATAAGACAAAGAGTTTACAATGATGTAAAATACTCTTTTGAAAAAACTAAAAAAAGACCTGCTAATTCAAGAATTAAAACAATAGTTGAAACAGCAATAAAAGATGGAATTATAGACATAATTAGAGACTACAGATATAAATTTATTAAAAAATCTCAAAGTATTGGTGAAGTTTGTGAACAGAAATATCAAGATTTAGGTTTTGTAATTGGACACAAAAATGATAACTTTGATGCAAGAGGATTTTTTCAAGATGATTTTAAAGCAGGTTTTTTAACTTCTTCAAATGAAGTACTTGTTTCTAAAATTACAAATGAAGTTTCAACAACTAAAGCAAATAAATTAAATGACTTAAATAGTAGTTTAGAAAAATTTATTAAAGAAGAGTTTAATTCTATTGAAAAAAATATTCTTCAAAAAGCAAAAACCGTATCTGAGATTTTAATTGAAAACTTTTTTGCTCAGATTGAAGAACCATTAAAAGTTTTTGAACATAAACTAAAAAAAGATGAAAAAACTCTACAAGAGAGAATTGCAAACTTTGAAGAGAATGAAGCAAATAAAGATGAACTAACAATAGAAATTCACAAAAAAATTAAAAAACTAGAAGCAATCAACAAAGGACTTAAATCATGAGTATATTAAGTAGTTTTGTAAAAGAGTTTAACGAAACATACAATAAAACAATTGAGATTGAATATGAAGAGGGTCTAGTTGGTGATATTAAAAAAGTTAAAGATAGACTTTTAAATGAAAAATTTCATCCTTCAATTCAATTAAAAAATATTTTAGATAAACAAATTAGAAGAGCAAGATATCCAATGGAAGTTGCTATTACTGGACAATTCTCTTCTGGTAAATCAACATTTTTAAATGCCCTGCTTTCAAGAAATATTTTACCTACAGGAATTACTCCTGTTACTTCTAAAGTAAACTTTATCAATTATGGGGATGAATACAAGTTAAAAATAACTTATCACTCAGGAGCTCATGAATACGCACCTATTGAAACAATTGCAGACTTTACAGACCAAAGACAACATGAGATGGCAGATATTAAATATCTAACACTTTATGCTCCAATGGATATTTTAAAGGACATCTCTTTTGTTGATACACCTGGTTTAAACTCACAATCACAAAGTGATACAGATACTACAAGAAGAGTACTAAGAGATGTAGGTGGAATTATTTGGCTTACACTTATAGATAATGCAGGGAAAATGTCTGAAGCAGAGGTACTTGAAGAGTATATGGAACACTTTAAAAATAAATCACTTTGTGTTCTTAACCAAAAAGATAAATTTACACAAGAGCAAATTGAAACTACAACAAAATATGTAAAAGAAAAATTCTCTAAATATTTTGCTCAAGTAACTCCTATTTCTGCAAAAATGGCTTTAGAGTCAAGAGCTGCACATAAAGATATTTTAATTGATACAGAACATGATAAATTAATTGAAAGTTTCAAAAAGGAGTTAAAGAAAAATAGAATTGAAACTTTAGAAAGCTTTGAAAAAGAGTTTAATAAATATCAAGAAGCAATCAATAAAATTAATGCAATTGATAATACAGATAATACAAAATTACTTCAAGAGTCAAATATTCAAGAGGTTTTAGATTTTATTGAAAATACAATTAGACCTCAAGCAGCTGAAGCAAAAGAGTATGCAATTAAAAAAGATTTAAAAGGTATTTGTGATATTTTAGTAAAAGAGTATGAGACTATTATTGGAGTATATGACTCTTTATGTGAAATTCTAAAAGAAGCTGAAGAGGATATTTTACAAGCCTTTGAAGATATTCATAAAACTTACTCAAAAGAGCTTTTCACTATTTACAACTCTTTAGAGAGCATTATGGAAAAAATGGCTCATGAAACTTTTAAAAGTGTAAAAAAGCAAAAAGCTTATAGATATGAAAAAAAAGGTGGTTTTTTAAATAAAGACTCTTTTGAAAAAGTTGAATATGAGACTTATTGGATAGATAGTGATAATGTTTATAAAAACCTATTTTATGATGACCAGACAGTAGATAAAATGTTTAAAAGAGCTATTAAACAACTAAAAGAAGTAGAACTTGAAAGTGCAGAAGCTTTTAGAAATGTTTATAGAGAGATAAAACAAAGAGTTCATAGATGGCAAGAACCTTATGAACTTATAAAAAAACATAGAGAAATTGCTTCTGATTCTGAGTTTTCAACAACTAGACACTTTGCTGCAAAAGTATATGAAAATGTATTAAGATCGTTCCACCGTGCTATTTTAGAAAATATTTCAGCTCTTAGAAAAAAATTTGCATACTTTAATGGAGCTTTATCTTACTCATATATTCAAACAACTCAAGCAACTATTGCTCATTTTGAACAACAAATTGCTGAGTCAGTAGCTTTATATGAAAAAGAGCCTGCAAAGTTTAATGTATATCATCCAAGAGAAGATGAAATTCTTACAAAATTAAAAGCAAATTTTGGATTTGAAAAAATTGAAGATTTCTTAACTTCAAAAAGAAATTATTTATATAAAATTATTCAATATTCAAAAAATCAATATTTAGAGATAAATGAAGATAGAATTAACTTTGTTAGTTCTAAAAAAGCTAATTACTTAAACAAGATAGAAGACCTTAAAAACATTAAAGATGAGATATAAAATCTTATCTTTTTAATGTTTTTCCTCCAAAGAATTATAATACTATTCTAATCTCTTTGTTTAAAGTTATTATAATAATACAGAAACGATTGTGTCGAATATTCGCACTTATTAAAAAAATCAAAAAACTTAAGAAATAATCATAATGATTAACAACGATTTAAATCAAAATGTGTGAAACTTGCATAAATATTTATATAAAAAAAATTGGAGATAAAATGAACGCATCAGATTTATTTATTAAAGCGTTAGAAAATGAAGGTGTTGAGTACATATTTGGTATCCCTGGGGAAGAGAATCTAGACTTACTAGAAGCGCTTAGAAAATCAGATAAAATCAAATTAATCTTAACTAGACATGAACAAGGTGCAGGATTCATGGCTGCAACTTATGGTAGATTAACTGGAAAAGTTGGAGTATGTGTATCTACATTAGGGCCTGGTGCTACTAACTTTGCTACTGCTGCTGCATACGCACAACTTGGAGCTATGCCAATGCTTATGATTACTGGTCAAAAACCAATTAAAAAATCTAAACAAGGTAGATTCCAAATTATTGATATCGTTAGAATGATGAGACCAATGACAAAATATGCTAAGCAAATTGTAAATGGTAACAATGTTCCTTCAGTAGTAAGAGAAGCATTTAAAATTGCTACAACAGAAAGACCAGGTGCAGTTCATATCGAATTCCCTGAAGATATTTCTGCTGAAGAAGATGTAGAAAATAACATCTATCCAGTTCAAGCTTTCCAATATCCAACAGCACACAAAAAAGCTATTGCTGATGCAGTTAAAATGATTGAAAAAGCAAAAAGACCATTATTATGTATTGGTAATGCTGCAAATAGAGGTGAAATTTCTACTGCATTAACTGATTTCGTTAATGAAACTGGTATTCCATTCTTCTCTACTCAAATGGGTAAAGGTGTAATTGATGAAAACCACAAATTATGTTTATCAACTGCTGCATTATCTAAAGATGACTTTATTCACTGTGCAATTGAAAGAGCTGATTTAATTATTAATGTTGGTCATGATGTAATTGAAAAACCACCATTCTTTATGGAAAATGAAGAGGGAGCTGCAAAAGTTATTCACGTAAACTTCTTCCCATCTGAAGTTGATGATACTTATTTCCCACAACTAGATGTTGTAGGTGATATTGCTTCAAGTATGGAAAAAATTACAAATGCTATTTCTAAACAAGACCATTGGGATTTTGATTACTATGTAAGATTAGCAGATGAAATCAGAACTAGACTTTCTAAATACTTTGGTGATACAAGATTCCCAATCTTACCTCAAAGAGCAGTTAGAACTATTAGACAAACATTAACTAGTGATGATGATATCGTAACACTTGATAATGGTGTTTATAAAATCTGGTTTGCAAGAAACTATAGATGTGCTAAACCTAACACACTATTATTAGATAATGCTCTTGCTACTATGGGTGCTGGTCTTCCATCTGGTATGGCAGCTAAAATGGTAAACCCTAACTCTAAAGTTGTTGCTGTTTGTGGAGATGGTGGATTCATGATGAATGACCAAGAGATGGAAACTGCTGTAAGACTTGGATTAGACTTAACAGTTATTATCTTAAATGATAATGCATACGGAATGATTAAATGGAAACAATCTGGTATGGGATTCGATAACTTCGGACTTGATTTAGGTAACCCTGATTTTGTTAAATTTGCTGAGTCATTTGGAGCAAAAGGATACAGACCTGAGTCTTGTGAAGAGTTTGAAGAAGTTTTAGAAAAATGTGTAAATAGTAAAGGTGTTCACTTAATTGACCTTGCTGTTGATTATTCACTAAACCATGCAATTTTAAATGAGTTATTAGCTAATAAAACTTGTATGCTATAATAAACAAAAACCAAAGTAAAGGAAGAAAATGAGTACAATCGAAGTAACATCACCATTTGATGGTAGAGTAGTTGGAGAGGTTCCATTTACAAGTGTAGAGGGTGTAGAAAAAGCAATTGACCTTGCATATGAAAAATTTTTAGATGTTGATAACTGGATTCCAAAGTACAAAAGAATTGAAATTTTAGAAAACTTAATGAAGATTATGTCTTCACAAGTAGAAGAATTAACAATTCTTTGTGCTAGTGAAGGTGGAAAACCATATATAGATTCAAAAGTTGAAATCCAAAGAGCTATCAATGGTGTAAAAATTGCTATTGAGCAATTAGGTATTCAAGAAGGTCAAGAGATTGCAATGGGTCATACAGCATCAAGTGCTAATAGAATGGCTTACACTATGAAAGAACCTATTGGAGTAGTTGCTGCTATTTCTGCATTCAACCACCCATTTAACTTAGCAGTTCACCAAGTAATCCCTGCATTAGCAGTTGGTTGCCCTGTAATTATTAGACCTGCTACACAAACTCCAATGTCTGCTGTTAAATTAGTTGAGTTACTAAAAGAGGCTGGACTTCCTGATGGTTGGGCACAAGCTGTAGTTTGTGATAGACAAGGAGGAGAGTTATTAGTAACATCTCCTAAAACTGCATTCTTTACATTTATTGGTTCAGGACCTGTTGGTTGGTACTTAAACTCTAAATCAAGCCCTGGTACAAGAGCTGCATTAGAGCATGGTGGAGTTGCACCAGTTATCGTAGAACCAGATGCAGATATTGATGCAATGATTCCAGACTTAGGAAAAGGTGGTTTCTACCATGCTGGTCAAGTTTGTGTATCTGTACAAAGAGTATATGTACATGAATCAATTGCCAATGAAGTAGCTGCTAAATTATCTGATTATGCTTCTAAATTAGTTGTAGGAGATCAATTAGATCCTAAAACTGAAGTTGGTCCACTTATTAACCACAACGAAGTAAACAGAGTTGAAGAGTGGGTTAATGAAGCAGTTCAAAAAGGTGGAAAAATTTTAACTGGTGGAAAAAGAATCTCTGATTCTTGTTTTGAGCCAACAGTAATTTTCAACCCTGCTGATGATGCTTTAGTATCTACAAAAGAAGTATTTGGACCAGTAGTAATTGTTTACTCTTACTCAAATATTGATGAAGCAATTAAAAGAGCAAATGCACTTGATGTTTCTTTCCAAGCAGCAGTATTTACAAAAAATATTGATACAGCTTTAAAAGCAGTTAAAAGATTAAATGGTACAACTGTAATGGTTAATGACCATACTGCATTTAGAGTTGACTGGATGCCATTTGGTGGTGCAAAAACTTCAGGACTTGGATTAGGTGGTATTCCTGATTCTATGAATGAGATGCAAAACCAAAAAATGATGGTTATTAAATCTCCAGTATTATAGTACTTTTATAGAAAGAGTTTATACTCTTTCTATATCCTTTCAAACACACTTCTTTAAAATCCCTTAAGCCCGTTTATATGATTATTTTGGTATAAGTTTCCATTCAAAATTATTTTAATAAAAAAAGAACACATCTGTGTTCCCCTTTAGATTTTGCTACTTTTAGGATTTTTTATAAATCCTTTTAAAAAGTAGATCAATATTAAAATAGGTCCCTTTTAAATGGGACTATTTAAAAGGAAACCTATGAATTTACACGAATATCAAGCAAAAAACCTTTATAGAAAATATGATATTCCAACTACAAAAGGTAAACTGCTTACTCACCCTTCTCAATTAGATGATATTTTAAGAACTATTGGGGAAGATAAATGGGTAATTAAAGCTCAAGTTCATGCAGGTGGAAGAGGAAAAGCTGGTGGAGTTGTTGTAGTTGAATCTAAAACAGAAGCAAATGATGAAGTTAGAAGATTACTAGGAAGTAGACTTGTAACACACCAAACAACAAAAGAGGGTCAACCAGTAAACTCAATTTTTATTGAAGAGCCTTGTGAAGTTGTAAATGAAATCTATTTAGCTTTTGCAGTTGATAGAACTACTCAAAGAATTATGATTATCACATCAAGTGAAGGTGGTATGGAAATTGAAGAAGTAGCAGAAAAATTTCCAGAAAAAATTCTAAGAAATCCTATTAATCCTGTTGTTGGAATTATGCCTGCACAATGTAGACAAATTTGTGATGACTTAAAACTAGATAGAACTCTTTCAGCACAAATGATTGACTTAATGCAAAAAATGTATAAAATGTTTATTGAAAATGATTTATCACTTGTTGAAGTAAACCCTTTAGTTGTTACAAAACAAGGATATTTAGTATGTCTTGATGGAAAAATTCAAGTTGATAATTCAGCACTTTATAGACAGCCTAAAATGAATGAGATTAGAGATGAGTCTCAAGAAGATGCAAGGGAATTAAAAGCAGAAAAACTAGACTTAAATTATGTAAGCCTTGATGGAAATATTGGTTGTATGGTAAATGGTGCTGGTCTTGCAATGGCTACAATGGATTTAATTAAAACCCATGGAGGAGAACCTGCGAACTTCTTAGATGTAGGTGGAAGTGTAAATGAAGGAAGAGTTATTGAAGCCTTTGAAATAATTCTTTCAGATGAAAAAGTAAATGGTATTTTAGTAAATATTTTTGGTGGTATTGTAAGATGTGATATTATCGCTTCTGGTATTATTGCAGCCGCTCAAAAAATGGAAATAAAAGTACCCGTAGTTGTAAGACTTGAAGGTACAAATGCCAAAGAGGGCTTAGAACTAATTAAAAACTCAAATATTAAAATCTATGAAGAAGCGGACTTAGATAAAGCTGCACTAAAAATAATTGAATTAGCACAAGGGGCGAACTAATGGCAATTTTAATTGATAAAAATACAAAAGTATTAGTTCAAGGTTTAACAGGAGCACAAGCAAGTTTTCATACAGGAAGAGCAATTGCATATGGAACAACTGTTGTAAGTGGTGTAGTTCCGGGTAAAAGAGGACAAAGACACTTAGATTTACCAATTTATAATACAGTAGAGTGTGCAAAAAGATTAACAGGAGCAAATGCTTCTATTATTTATGTACCAGCTCCATTTTGTAAAGATGCAATTATTGAAGCTAGTGAAAATGGAATTGAAACAATTGTTTGTATCACAGAGGGTATTCCTACTATTGATATGCTTGATGTAAAAGCAGCAGTTGATTTAAATGGTTCAACACTTATTGGTCCAAACTGTCCAGGTATTATCACTCCAGGTCAATGTAAAATGGGAATTATGCCAGAAGCTATACATATGCCAGGAAGTGTTGGTATTGTATCAAGGTCTGGTACTTTAACTTATGAAGCAGTAAATCAGTCAACTTTAGCAGGATTTGGACAAAGTACTTGTGTTGGTATTGGTGGAGACCCTGTTCCAGGAAGTGATTTTATTGATATTCTACAAAGATTTGAAAATGACCCAGAGACTAAAGTAATTGTAATGATTGGTGAAATCGGTGGGGCAAAGGAAGAAGCTGCTGCTGAATTTATTAAATCAAATGTTACGAAACCTGTAGTCTCTTATATTGCAGGAGTTACTGCACCTAAGGGTAAAAGAATGGGACATGCAGGAGCAATCATTGATGGAAGTAAAGGAACTGCTGATGAGAAGTATGCAGCATTAGAAAGAGCTGGTGTTACAACAGTTAGAACAATTACTTCTATAGGTGAAGCCCTAAAGGCTGTTCACCCATAAATTAATAACTTAAAGTAGTAAAATCACTATTTAAAAGTTGTTCTGCAACTTTTGGTGGTTTTGCAACTGTTATTCCCTCAATTAATACAGATACATCTTTCCCTGCATTTGGTAAATATAATGGACAAATTTCAACTTTTGCCCCTTTTTGCATAATTGCTTGAAGCATCATTTTTGGACTTTTATTCATTGGTTTTAAAACTTCACTCTCCATACCAATTACTGCTAAATCCCCTGCTTTTGAACAAAGTGTCATATTTACTTCTTTACCTTGCTTTAGTGTCATCATTGATAAAACCATTGCCATTTGTTGTGTTTGTGCATCAGCAGCAGTTAAAACAACATTTAAACCTTTTTTTTGCTCTGCAAAAGAGTTTGTTACAAGTAATGATAAACAAATACTTACTAAAAAAACTAATTTTTTCATCTTTTCTCCTAATAATAATTCTCATGATTTTTGAGTAAGCAAGTATATTTTTTTTAAACTTATAAGATAATAAAAAATTATAGTTTAAATATTAATAATTCTTATAACATTTATTTGAATAATAAAAGAAAAATAGATTTTGATGTATAATACGAAAAATTTACATGAAAGTAAAAAATGGAACTAACACAAGAACAATTAAACCAGTTCAATGAAGATGGTTTTTTAATAATCAAAAACTTTGCAGATTCAAAATTATGTGATGAAATTTTAGAAAAAGCAAAAGAACATTTAGTAAAAAAACAAGCTCCAATTGAGACTGAACAAGAATATATGAGTCTTGATGAAGATAAAATTACAGTTAGAAGATTAAGACAAGTTTACGATAGAGAAGAGATTTTTAAAAAGTGGATGACAAATAAAGAGATAAGACCTATTTTAAAACAGATTTTAAAAGATACTCCGGTATTAACCCTTGCTCACCATAACTCAATTATGACTAAACTTCCCCATGAAAGTACAAGAACTTATTGGCATCAAGATAGAAGATATTGGAGTTTTGAAAATGATGATTTAGTATCAGTTTGGTTAAGCTTAGGAGATGAATTTTTAGAAAATGGTCTTTTAGAGTTTATTCCAGGAACTCATAAAATGAAATTTGATAAAAGCTCTTTTGATGAAGTAGATAATTTTATTGATGAAAATGAAGAGAATCAAAAAATAATTGAAAAAAGAACTCATCAAAATTTAGCTAAGGGAGATATTGTTTTATTTCACTGTAAAACACTTCATCATGCAAATAAAAACTCAACTGACAATGCAAAAATCTCATTTGTATATACAGTAAGAGCACAATCAAATAAACCACTTAAAAATACAAGAAGTGACTTTAAGGAAATAGTTCTTGACTAATGATTTAATAAATTTATTAAAAGAAAAAACCTCTTTTTCAAAGGTAGTTATTGAAAATATAATTAAACTACTTGAAGAAGGTTGCACAATCCCTTTTATTGCAAGATATAGAAAAGAGTTAACAAATAATGCAAATGATGAAGAGCTTCGTGTTTTTGAAGAAGTTTATGCCTATTCACAAAAGTTTTTAGCAAGAAAAGAGGAGATTATCTCTATTTTAGAAGAGAAAAATTTTTTAAATGATAATGTAAAATCTCAACTAGAAGCAGCCTTGACTATACAAGCTTTGGAAGATATTTATACCCCTTTTAAAGATAAAAAATCTTCAAGAACAACAAAAGCAATTGAGAATGGTTTAGAACCTTTTGCAAATATAATCCAAAGTTTAAAATATACAAAAGAAGAGATTGAACAAAAAGCAAAGCAGTTTTTAAATAAAGAAGTTACTTCTATTGAAGATGCTATAACAGGAGCAAAAGATATTATTGCTCAAAGATATGCAGATGATTTTAAATCAAAAGAGATTATTAGAAACCAAATAGCAAATTGGGGAATACTTGAAATCAAAAAAGCTAAAGAGTATGAAGAAAACGGTTTATACTCTAACTTTGTTGATAAACAAGAGAAAATAAAATATATAAAATCTCACAGAACTCTAGCAATTTTAAGAGCGGCAAATGAGAAACAACTCTCTGTAAAAATTGAGATTGATGAAAAAGCTATTTGTGAAAATATAAAAAAATATAAAATTCCAGAATGGGCAAACTCTTCAAAAGAGATAGTATTTGATGCTTATAAAGATGGATTAAAAAGACTTTTACTCCCTAGTTTAAAAAGAGAAGCCTTAACTACTTTAAAAGAGAAAGCAAGTAGTGAAGCTTGTGAACTTTTTGGTAAAAATTTAAGAGAATTGCTACAAACTGCACCTTTAGTAAATCAAATTATCTTAGGAGTTGACCCTGGATATAGAACTGGTTGTAAATTAGCAGTAATTGATGAAAATGGTTTATATTTAGCTTCAAGTGTAATTTACCCAACAAAACCAAAAGAGGATTTTCTTAACTCTTCTAAAATAGTTTATGATTTAATCAATAAATATAAAATTACTTCAATTGCTATTGGAAATGGTACTGCTTCAAGGGAGACTGCTGATTTTATTGCAAATTTAATAAAAGAAAAGAATCTTAATATAAACTATGCAATTGTTAGTGAAATAGGAGCAAGTGTCTATTCTGCTTCAAAGATAGCAGCCCTAGAATATCCAAATCTTGATGTGACAATTAGAGGAGCTATCTCTATTGCACAAAGACTTCGAGACCCAATGGCAGCACTAGTTAAGATAGACCCTAAATCACTTGGAATAGGACAATATCAACACGATATAAATCAAAAAGAGTTAGGTCAAAAATTAGAAAATACAACTATAGATTTAGTAAATAGAGTTGGAGTAGATTTAAATTCTGCTTCATATAAACTTTTATCTTTTGTATCAGGGATTAGTGAAAAACTTGCAATAAATATTGTGCAATTTAGAGAAAAAATAGGAAAATTCACTTCAAAAGAAGAGCTTTTAAAAGTAAAAGGAATTGGAGCAAAGGCTTATGAACAAGCAGTTGGTTTCTTAAGAATTAAAGATGGAAAATCTATTTTAGATAATACAGGTATTCATCCAGAAGATTATGAAATCACAAAAAAACTTCAAAGTAATTATAAAATTGAAGAGCTTGAAGATAATCAAATTGAAACAATTGCTAAGGAGCTAAATGTAAGTTCTTTAAAACTAAAAGATATTGTATTAGAGCTAAAAAAGCCGGGATTTGATATAAGAGAAAATTTTAACCAAGTAAAATTTGCACAAGATATAACTTCAATAGAGGACTTAAAAGAAGGTTTTGTTTTATCAGGTATTGTTAGAAATATTACTGACTTTGGAGCTTTTGTTGACGTGGGATTAAAAAATGATGCCCTACTTCATATTTCACAAATTTCTAATAAAAGAATTTCACATCCAAGTGAAGTTTTAAGTATCAATCAAAATTTAGAAAATATAAAAGTTCTAAGTGTTGATTTAGAAAAACAAAGAGTAAGTTTGAGTTTAAAATAACTCTTGATTTTCATCAACACAACTACTCCTAATTTTGATTATAATTATCAAAAAGGAGTTTTTATGACTTATTCAATTGTTCTTATTATTCATCTATTTTGTGCAATTATATTTATTGGTTTTGTTTTTGCAGATACAGCAATACTTCCTGCAATGAAAAAAGTTTTAAGTGAACAAGAGTATCAAAAAATCATGCAAGTAATTTCAAATAGAGCAAGAAAAGTTTTCCCTTTTGCTCTTTTAGTTTTAGTTATTACAGGAGGTTTTATGGTATCAAAATTTATTAACTCTTCTTTAGGATATTTTTCTTCAAACTTACAAATCTTACTTATGTTAAAAATATTTTTTGCTTTATTAATTGTTTGTGGAGTTATCTATTCTCTTTTAATGAGAATCTTTAAAAAAACACCTCATCCAAGAATGAAACATTTTCATAAATTTGTTTTAATAAACGGGATTTTTATAATTATTTTGGCTAAATTAATGTTTGTAGTATAAAACTAGAAGAAATTCTTCTAGTTTTTATGTGCTATTACGTCTACTTCTACTAATACATTTTTAGGTAGTGTTTTAACTGCAACAGTAGCTCTTGCAGGTGCTGTTTCAGCTTGAAAATATTGTGCATATACTTCATTAAATGCTACAAAGTTATCCATATCAGATAAATAACAAGTTGTTTTTAAAACATTATCAAAAGATGAGTTAGCTGCTTGCAATACTGCTTTTAAATTTTCCATTACTTGTTTTGTCTGAGCTTGAACATCATCTCCTCCAACTAATTCCATAGTTTTTGGGTCTAAAGGAATTTGTCCTGATAAAAATACAAGTTTTTCAAAAGATGTACCTTGATTGTATGGTCCGATTGCAGAAGGTGCATCAGGTGTTGAGATAATTTCTTTCATTTTATTTACTCCTATAATTATTATTTTTGTGGATTATACTTTAATTTTCTAAAGGAAAGAATAATTCCATTTCCTTTTTTATATGACTAAGAGGTTTATTATCTATTTTAAAACCCTTTGAACTTAAAGCAGCACTTACTATTGCTTTTGAATAAGTAAGTACATTCTCATCAGCTAAATACTCATTTACATCTATCCATTTAGCATCAATTACCTCAGCAGTATCATAAATATTTATCTCTCTTGTTAGAGGCTTTGCTAAACATAAAACATAAAGATTTGATTTATGGAATTGATGAGGATAAAAATGTCCTAAAGAGATAACTGATTCAAACTCTACTTTTACTCCTGTCTCTTCATATACTTCCCTAGCAAGAGCATTTGTTATCATCTCTGCATTGTCTATATGCCCACCTGGTAGTTTATAACCTACAGTTGATATTTTCTCTTTTATTACAAGTATCTCATTATCTTCATTTATTACAACTGCTCCTACTCCTAAAGTATGATTTGCTGCTGTTGGAATAATTGCATTTTGCTTTAATCTCTTTACTACTAAGATATAATCTTTATCACAAGAGTGAAAGAAAAAACCTTTTTTTGTTGCAAGGGGAATATATTCAGAATTTTTTATATCTATATATATCCAAATAAGATTTCTTCTTGTTTTCACTTCATCAATTAAAAGTTCTAAATTTAACTCAAACTCTTCTTTTGTATCTGGAAAATTTTCTTTATTGATTGTTATCCCATTATAAGGGTCTAAGATGGCATTAAAACAGCCAATAGTCTCTACAGAATTTTGTAAGATAGTCTTTACCTTTATATAATATAATTTATATTTAATGGTAACTCTATATAAAATTTTGCTCCAAATTGAGTATTTTTTACATATAGTTTTCCATCTAATTTGTTTACAATTATACCATAGGCAGAGTAAAGACCTATACCTGTTCCTCTTGCTTGATGTTTTGTAGTAAAATAGGGATTAAAGATTTTATCTATTATGCTTTCATCTATTCCACCGGCATTATCTTCTATTGTTATTAATATAGTATATTTTGTCTTTTTTAGACTATATTTAATCCATTTATAATCTAGATCTTTTTTTGTTTCTAAAGCCTCTTTTGCATTATTAAAAATAGTAATTAAAACTTGTAATAAATCTCCCAATACCAGTTTAAAATGTAATCTCTCTTTTTCTACATACTCTTCTATAATATTTATATTTTCTATACTAAAAGAGGATTTTAACATCTCAGTTGCCATTTTTAGTCTTTCTTGAACTATTATCTCTTTTTCTTTATTACTATCTTTTATATAATCTCTGAATTCATCAATTGTGCTTGAAAGATAGTTTGCATTTTCTATAATGCTTTTTGTATATTCTTTGAAATCTTCATCTGTAAGAATATCTAACTCTTTTTTTATTTGCATTCCACTACTTGCAGTTGAGATTATATTTAAAGGTTGTCTCCATTGATGGGCAATATTTCCTATTAACTCTCCCATTTGAGACATTTTTAGTTGTTCAAATAGTTGTTTCTCTTTTTTTAGATTCTCTTTTGTAGCCTCTTCTATTTGTTCTTTTAAATTTTCTACATTTATACAAGATTCAATATTTACTTCTATTTTGTTTTTTAAACTATCTAAAATAGAAGTAATAAAATTAAAATCACTCCTATTTGAATAAAGAAAAATCATACAACCTTTTTGCAGTTTGTAGGCTAATAAACTTATATTTGTATCTACTTCTTCTAAAATAATCTGCTTTTTATAAAGTCTTTTTTTTACAGAATCAATATTAAATAAATTTTTCTTTCCTAAAGATATTAACTCTTCACAGGAGTTAGCAACTCTACTTACATAAAAAGAGCCACTTATTGCATCTGTTTGTTTAATAAAAGTTCTTAAAAACTCTTCCATCATCTCTTTTAAATTTAGGCTATTTCCTATTGAATTTACACACTTATAGGAGATTGATAGTTTTGTTAATGACATATTCCACCTATTACACAACTTTTATTTAATAGGCTTATATAGTCTTCACCTGAGTTTGCTATCTCACCTATACTTATTACTCCAAAGATAGTCTTTATAGAGTTACTATCTAACTTCTTTAACTCTTTTATATAAGTACTTGCACTTAAATACTCTAATCTTGAGACACATTCAAATATCATAAGATGTTTTGCACCATTTTGTAGAACTTTATTTCTAGTCTCAAAAGTTGATTTTAAAAGGTCACTCTGTTTTGCTTTTAAGATATTTATTACACTACTATTTTCAATATCTCCTGCAAGATATATAGTATCTTGTGATACATAAATAGGATCTCTTAATATATATTTATCCTCATTCTTTACAATTCCCAGAGGATAATCTTTCATAAGTGTATAAAAATCTTCCATCTCAAGTTTTCTATTTAAATCTTTTTCTATTATGCTTTTATAAAGTTCTAATGCACTTTTGTAATCAAGCTCTTTAATAGCTTTCCCTTCTGAAGAGGTTACAACAAAAGGACCATCTAATACTTGCCAACCATCACTTACTGCAATATCTATACTATTATTTACCATTACAATTATAGAAGAATCACTAAAAAATCCATTTTTATTAAAAAGATGTTTTCTATTTTTTTTAAAAGAACCTGCTCCTCCACCAATAATACTAGAGTTTAAATTTGTATATTCAAACATATTTTCTAAGAAAGAGACATTATATTCTGATAGGCCATCAATAATTGTAATCAATGTATTGTAATTATTTAAAGTAGTATTTTTAAAATCATAAAAGTGCATATTCTCTATAAACTCAATGTGAGAATCTGCTTTTAATATAAAAATTAAATATCCATTTTCTACTATTTTATCTTTAAAAATTAGTTTTGGAAAAATAGCACCATAATATTCCATAGCTTTTTTATTTAATATCTCTATATCTATTTTAGTATTTTCTGTACATAAAATTAAATATTTATTTTTTGAAGAGAAGTTGAAGTTTTCTAATTGTTCAAAAGTTTCTAAGAGAGCAACTGTTACACTCATAACTCTATCTCACTTTTTAATAATATTTAAAATTGCTAATAAAGTTCTATATTTTGGATATTTTTTATTAGGTAAAGAAGATTATAATTTCTTATATTAAGTTTTTTTGTTAAAAATAATTTTAATTGACCAATTTAATCTAAACTTAAAAATTGCTTATTTGATTAAATCGATAAGAGAGTATGCTATTAGAAGCATTAAGATACCAATTGATATATCTAATATCTTCCAAGTAATTGGCTTTTTAAATAATGGAATTAATAATCTTGCTCCAAAACCTAAAGAGACAAACCAAGTGGTTGAAGCTAATAATGCACCTAAAAGAAAATATAGCTTTAAATTATCCTCTATATTTGCTCCAATTCCACCTATTAAAAGAATTGTGTCTAAATAAGTGTGTGGATTTAAATAAGTAAAGATAAAAAGTAAAGATATTACTTGTTTTAATGGGTTTGTTTTTACTTCATCATCAATTTTTAAACTCTCATTTTTAAGTGCAGATTTAAAAGATAAAAAAGAGTAAAAACATAAAAAAACAATTCCAAAAATTGCAATTGAGTTTATTAGGATTTGATTATCTTTTATAAAAAACCCTAAACCTAAAACCCCAAGTGAAATTAAAAGTAAATCTGAAAGAATACAAAAAAGAACTGCTTTAAAAACATGTTGTCTTAAAAGTCCAAGCTTTAAAATATAAGCATTTTGCGCTCCAATTGCAACTATTAAAGAGATAGTTACAACAAAGCCTTTTAAGATAATATCTAAAATCATTGTAGGTAAAATTTTGTAAGACTAACAATACCTGAGATTATAAATTGAACAGCTATTGCCCCAACAATTAATCCCATAAGTTTTGTAACTACATTTTGACCTGTAGCACCAAAAAGTTTTCTAATATAAATAGAGTTTTTTAAAATTAAATAGAATAAAAAGGCATTTACACAAAAAGCAATAGTAATAGAAATCAAATCAACAAAAGTCTCTGCTTCATGTTTAAAAATAATAATCGTTGTAAAAAGTCCTGCACCAAAAGCAATAGGAATTCCAATTGGAATAACAGAAAGTTCTTCATCACTTTTGTTATCATCTTTTTTACCCTCTTTTGCACTTCCATTTACCATTGAAATAGCCATCATAAGAAGAATAATTCCACCCATAACTTTTAAAGAGTTTTCTCCTATACCAAAAATTTTCAGTATAGTATCCCCTGTAATAAGTACTACAAAAAAAGCAATAATAATAGTAAGAGTTGATTTTCTAGCAATAGTAGAGATTTGTGTTTTTGTAATATTTGGACTCAATAAAGAAAGAGCTAATGCACTAATTCCTATTGGGTCCATAATAGCAAAGATAGTAATAGTTTGTTGAAGAAAATTAGATAGAAGTTCCAATTTAACTCATTCCACCTTTTAATGCCATTCTTTTTTCAAGTCTATGTCCAATAAGACTTAAAAGTGAAGTTATTGACAGATAAACTAAAGCAACTACAATCCATGTTTCAAATGGAGAAAATGTATTTGCAACAATCTCTTTACCTACTTTAGTTAAATCTGTAATTGCAATAACAGAAACTAAAGATGAATCTTTTACTAAAGCAATCATCTCTCCAACTAAAGTTGGCAATGCTCTTTTGAAAGCTTGAGGTAAAATAATATATCTCATAGCTTGTGTTTTTGAAATACCTAAAGAACTAGCAGCTTCAAACTGCCCTTTATCAATAGATTGAATTGCACCTCTTAAAACTTCAGCCATATAAGCACCGAAGAAGATACCAAGAGCTAAAACTCCAGCAATAAATCTATCTAATTCAAAAATATTTGCAACAATAAAATAGAATAAAAATATTTGTACAAGTAGAGGTGTCCCTCTAACTAAAGTAATATAAACTGTTGCAATATCTTTTAAAAACTGATATGAAGATAACTTCATAAGTGCTACAATTATACCAATTATAAAAGTAAGTATTGCAGCAAAGAAAGAGATTTTAAGTGTTACCCAAAGTCCTTGTAAAACAGGTCCTACTTTAGTCTCACTTTTTGAAGCAAGAGTATCAAATTGATAAACTTCATCCCCTACTTTATACTCTAATGAAAAACTACTATCTAAATCTTTTATTTCAACTGTAGTATCAGTCCCTTCTAAAAAGTATTTTCCCTCTTTTAATACTAGTTTTCCATCTATGCTAGCCTCAATATTTTTAGTCTCTTCATAAAGAAAATATTTAGGAATAGAGTTCCACTTCCATACATAGTTCATATTAGCCGCAGCTAAATAGAAAAAGTATCCAACTGCTATATAAAAAACTAGGGCAATAAAATGCCCTAAATTTTTATTTTGTGCCCAAGATTGATCTCTTCTACCCATTTACTATTGAACTCTTTTTAACCAGTCAGTATCTTGTAGCCATTTTTTATTTAGTTTTCCATGGAAATCTACAAGTTTATCTTCTTTTGTTTGTCTTAAGAAGTTATTTAACCAGTTAAGGAAATCAGGGTCACCTTTTCTAATAGCCCATCCTAATGGCTCATATGTTAATGGTGTATCTAAATGAACTAATTTACCTTTACCTTTATCTGTCATAAACAGAATATTATATGGTTGGTCATAAATAAATGCATGAGCTTTTCCATTTAATACTTCAGCAGCTGCATCAGCTTCTGTTTCAAAAGTAATAACTTTTGCATTTTGGAAGAATTTTCTAGCAACGATTTCACCAGTTACTCCAAGTTTAGTAACAATTGTATATCCTGGTTTATCTAAATCTTTTGCTTCTTTGATTTTACCTTCTAAATTTTTATCAATTAAAACTGTTTGACCAATTACAACATATGGGTCAGCAAAATTAATTTTTAAATTTCTTTGTTGAGTAATTGTCATAGCAGACATGATAATATCACATTTTCCAGTAATTAATGCTGCAATAATTCCATCCCAAGCTGTTGAAACTGGTGTAAATTTAACACCCATCTCTTTTGCCATTTTTTTACCAAAGTCAATATCATAACCGATAATTCTACCTTTTTTGTCTTTCATTTCAAAAGGCATATAACCTGGGTCTAAACATGCTCTTAACTCACCTCTTTTTAAAATCTCATTTAATGTAGACTTCTTCCAAAGGTTAATATCATCTGCAAGTAAATTTATAGTTGCAAATACCATTAAAGCCAATACTAATTTTTTCACTTTCTCTCCTTATTAATGTGTAAGAATTTCTTTTAAAAACTTTTTTGCTCTCTCACTTTTTGGGTGTGCAAAAAATTCATTTGGAGTATTCTCTTCAACGATTACTCCATGATCCATAAAAACTATTCTATCCCCTACTTCTTTTGCAAACCCCATTTCATGTGTTACACAAACTAAAGTAAAGTTCTCTTTTGCTAAATCTTTCATTACGGCAAGTACATCACCAATTGTTTCTGGGTCAAGAGCAGATGTAGGTTCATCAAAAAGTATAACTTTTGGTTTCATTGCTAAACTTCTTGCAATTGCAACTCTTTGTTTTTGTCCACCACTTAAATCAGCTGGATATGAATTTGCTTTATCTTTTAGTTTTACTTTATCAAGTAATTCTAAAGCAATTTTTTCTGCTTCATCTTTTTTTACATTTTTTACTAAAGATGGTGCTAATGTGATATTTTCTAAAATAGTTAAATGAGGGAATAGATTAAAGTGTTGAAAAACCATTCCAACTTCACCTCTAATTTTTTGTAAATCTTTTTCGTTTTTACAATCTATTTCATCTACAATTATTTCACCACTATCTATCTTTTCTAAGCCATTAATACATCTAATTAAAGTTGACTTTCCTGAACCACTAGGTCCACAAACTACAACGATTTCACCTTTTTTTACATAAAAATTAATATTTTTTAAAACGTGAAAATCATCATAATATTTATTGATTTTATTCATATTAATAATGTTACTACTATTACCCATCATCTCTCTTTTTTTAGAATGAAGCTATTATATTATAATAATACCAATTAAATAAAAATTAATGTATAACTTTTGTACAATTTAGAACTTAACTTTCATCTTGTTTAGCCCAATATCCGGCAATTATTGAACCAGAAATATTATGCCAAATACTAAAAATTGCTCCAGGAAGTGCGCTTAAAGCTGTAAAATATTTCATTGATAAAACAACTGCTAAACCAGAATTTTGCATTCCAACTTCTATTGCAACTGTTTTACACTCTTTTTTGTTATATCCAAAAGCTTTAGAAATATAATATCCTGATACTAAACCAGAGAAATTATGAAGCATAATTGCTAACATTAAAGGTAAAGCAATAGTTGCTATTTTACTTTGATTAAGACCTATTATAATCCCTATTATAAAGACAATAGAAACAATAGATAAAAAAGCAAATAAGTCATCTCTTTTTTCAATATGTTTATGGAAAAAGTGATTTAAAATAATTCCAACTACAACTGGTACAAATACTATTTTTAAAATACTTAAAAGCATACTTAATGCAGGTACAGGTACAGTTTGTCCTACGTAAAGTAAAGTTAAATATGGAGTTATAATAATAGATAAAAGTGTTGAAACAATAGTCATTGTAATAGATAAAGCCACATCTGCTTTTGCTAAATATGCTATTACATTTGAAGCAGTTCCACCTGAAACAGCACCAACTAAAACCATACCCACAAGCAATTCATCTGAAAGATTAAAAAGTTTTGAAATAAGAAAAGCAGCAAGGGGCATAATCAAAAACTGCAAAGCAACAGTTAAAGCTATAATTTTAGGTTTTTTCAAAACCCTTTTAAAGTCATCTACTCTTAGAGTAATTCCCATGCAGAACATTATTAAAATAAGTAAAGGGATAATCCAAGATTTAAAATCAATTACTAAACTAGGTTGCAAGTAGGCAATTATCGAAAAAATAATTGCCCAAATAGGGAAAAGAGCGGTTATTTTCTTAAGCATTTACTTAATCTTTTTTAACCCAAACTTTGAACTTCCAAGCTGGTGATTTAACTTTATCCCCCTCTTTTATCTCTTCATACTCTTTTTGCTCAACTAAATCCCAAGAAGAGAAATCAATCTCTTTTAGAAAAGCGTCAGCTTCACCATCAAAATCAACTTCACTTAAATACATTTTATCAACATAGTCAAACATAGTTTCATAAATATTTGCTCCACCAATTACAAATAGTTCTTCTTCCCCATTTGCCCTTGCAAAATCTAAAGCTTTTTGAATCTCATTAAAAGAGTAAACACCCTCTTGCTCAAAGTCATTTCTACTTAATACAAGTGAAGTTCTATTAGGAAGAGGTTTTCCAATTGACTCAAAAGTTTTTCTTCCCATTAGGATATGATGACCTGAAGTAATTGTTTTAAAGTTTTTAAAATCTTCACTTATATGCCAAAGCATTTGATTATTTAAACCTATTTCCCAATTTTTTCCATATGCTACAATCATTGAAATCTTCATACTAAATATTCTCCTGTTTATACTGCCATTTGTGCTTTAATTGGCTCATCACAGACATAATCAACTAATTCAAAATCTTCCATTTTAAAATCATTTATATCTTTAATATCAGGATTGATTTTCATAGTTGGTTTTTTATGTGGAGTACGGCTAAGTTGTAAGTTTACTTGCTCCATATGATTTGAATAGATATGTGCATCACCAAAAGTGTGTACAAAATCTCCAACTTCTAAATCACAAACTTGTGCAATCATCATTGTAAGTAGTGCATAAGAAGCGATATTAAAAGGTACTCCTAAAAATACATCTGCACTTCTTTGATATAGTTGACAAGATAATTTTCCATTTGCTACATAAAATTGGAAAAAAGTATGACAAGGAGGTAGAGCCATGTTTTCAATTTCTGCTACATTCCAAGCATTTAAAATAATTCTTCTGCTATCTGGATTATTTTTAATTTGATTAATTACAGTTGTAAGTTGGTCATGGGGTTTTCCATCAGCACCCTTCCAAGATCTCCATTGAGAGCCATATACAGGACCAAGTTCTTTTATAGTATCTGTATTTGTATAACCTAAATCTTTTCCTTGGGCATCTGCATTTGCAGTCCAAACTGTCTTTTTACCAATAATATTTTCTCTTTTATCGCCATAGTGAATTTCAGCAAGTCTTCTTTCATCTGTACTTCCTTCAATAAACCATAATAATTCAGAAATAATAGCCTTAAGGTGAGTCTTTTTTGTAGTTACAAGGGGGAAACCTTCACTTAAATCAAATCTCATTTGATAACCAAAAACAGAAGTTGTTCCAGTACCAGTTCTATCCTCTTTAAGAGTTCCCTTGTCTAAAATGTGTTGTAAAAGTTGTAAATATTGTTTCAATTATATTCCTTATATAATTTTAATATGACATTCTATCATGTTGATACTTTTTTCTTCTTTTTAACATTAAAATAAAAAAATGAATATTACTATTTTGTAGAATTCTAATAAAAAGAACTTTCGTTCTTTTTATTAGGCTAATGCTTTTAAGCAAATATCATAAACTACAAAAATGTAGTTTGGATAAAGAGTAGATTGAAGTTCCATATATTTATGAGAACTAAATCGGGGGAAGGGTTGACCATATAGCCAAGTCATGGACACAAAAAAAAGGGACATGACTATTTAGTCAAAAAAATTATATCACACTTTGACTATTTAGTCAAGAGTTTTTATCACTTAATCTTATGAAAATTACTTTTTTCTAATTGACTCAAAAAAAAGCTTCAATTGTTTCATACAAGTTTCAAAATGCATTCCATCTTGAGACTTCTTTGCAGTTGACAAAGCACCTTCAATTGTTGCAACAACAAATACTGCTAAACCTTTGATATCTTCATATTCAATTTCATTATTTGCTTTAGCTTTTAAAAATACTTTTTCTAAAATACCTTCAAAGTGAGTATATACTTTTTCCAGTGCAACTTTAAAATCTTTATCTTGGTGTGAAAGTTCTTGCACTAAAGTATTTAGTCTGCATCCAAAAGTAAAGTTAAATGACTCTTTATTGTTTAAAACCTCAAACATAGCATCAATATAGTTACCTTGTGTATTCAAAATTGCCCCATACTTTTTATCAATATAATCAAAAATATGAGCATCTATAACAGCTAACATTAACTCTTTTTTTGATTTAAAAAAGTGATACATACTTCCTTTATTCATCTTTGCTTTTTTCAAAATTTTATCTACAGAAGTTGCATAATATCCATTTTCATAAATCTCATCAAAAGTGACTTTTAATAATTTATCTTTACTACTCATATTATTCCTTATTTACTAAGTGCTATTTTTAACCCTAATGCAATTAATACTACACCCACTGTTCTATCAAACCAAACTCCAAACTTATTGAAAAATCTTCTTACACTATCTTTAGTTAAAAATAGTGAAGTAATTACAAAATATAGTGTTGCTATTAAGACACAAAATAGTCCATAAATAGCTTGAATAAAAATTGGAGTATCAATACTTATAACAACTGTAAACATTGATAGGAAAAATAGTGTTGCTTTTGGATTTAATGCATTACATAAAAATCCTACCATAAAAGATTTAAAATCACTCATGTTTTTATCACTAATACTATTATTTTTATCAATTTTGAAACCTTTTGACCTCAAACTTGATATTCCAAGGTAGATTAAATATGCAGCCCCTAAAAATTTTATAATATTAAAAAGAATAATTGATTTTGAAATAATAAGCCCTATTCCTAATATGCAATATATAATATGAATAGAACTTCCTAAACCTATTCCAATACTTGTAAAAATAGAGGCTCTTCTTCCATATGTAATACTTTGTTTAAACACCATTGCAAAATCTGGACCAGGAGCAATTAGTGCAATAAGCAAAGCTGTCATTAAAATCATAAACTCATTTATATATAGAGTAAAATCCATAATTTACCTTTAATTTCTTTTTTGTCCAGGTTTTGGTTTACTTACTTGCTTTTGTAAATCTATACTAAGATTATTGTAAAATAGCTCCCCATAATCTGTAGTTCTATTAATTGTTTCATAGGCTTGAAGAATACTATTGTTGTATCTTACTGCATCTTTTAAAATATTGATAATATTAATTGATTCTAAAAAGTTTACATGAGAAGGTGCTTCAACTGGAGATGAATAATATTTATGCATTCTTTCAACTAAGTTTTTATTTCTAATTTCAATAAATACAGATTCAATAGGAGATTTAAAAAATAGAATCTTCTGTTTTACATTGATAGATATATATGTTGTTTCCATTCCATAGATTTTTCTTGAAAAAGAATCAAATAAAAAAAGCTTCTTATTATAGTTGTTATTAAATAATTCATAAATAAGTTCTAAAATCTTTATTTTTTCCTCTTTTGTATAGAAGTTACCAAAGTTAGCAAAACAAAAAGATAATACTGATTTAATAGAGTACCACTCAGTAGTATCATAATCATATCTAAGCATCTGTTCAATTCTTGCTTGTTTTAACTCTTCTATTTCAGTAGAGGTTTTTGTTCTATATACTTTTTTTACTGCTGTATCTCTATACATTGGACCAGGGAATTGTGCTTGAATTACAAACCTTCTATTTTTCTCAATATCCATTATATATTTTAATCTACCATAATAATCTTCATCAATAATTCTTACTTCTTTTTGAGGAATTTGTGTAATTGACTTTACAAACTCATCTCCTGTGCACCCCTCTTCCCAAATGAAGTCTGGGTATCTAAAGATATTACAGATTTTATGTTTTACATCATCATTTGGTTCTATATCAGAGATATTATCTATCCACGAAGTTACTGTTCTTCTATCTTTTTGAATTAGTGAAGCAAATTTAGATATACTTAGATTAGACCTTTTAAAAATTTCTATAAACTTCTCAATTCCATTCTTATACATCATTTTCCAAACCTTAAACAATTATTTAACGAATATTGTACCAAAACAATACATAAGAACAAATATTGTACATATTCATTTTTTTATAAAAAAAATTGCAAATTCCAAAACAAAAAATATACATTGCCTAAATATAAATCTCATGTATAATAAAACTCAATTAAAATTTATGAAGGATTAACATGAGCGCAGGAAAAAGATTTAGAGAAGCTTTAAAAGAAGAAACTCCTTTACAAATTGTAGGTACTATTAATGCTTACCAAGCATTACAAGCTACAAAAGTAGGACACAAAGCTATCTACCTTTCAGGTGGTGGTATTGCAAACGCTTCTTACGGATTACCTGATTTAGGTATGACTATGATTGAGGATGTATGTATTGACGTTAGAAGAATTACTTCTATTTGTGATACTCCATTAATCGTAGATGCTGATACAGGTTGGGGACATGCATTTAACGTTGCAAGAACTGTTAAAGAATTCATTAGATCTGGTGCTGCTGGACTTCACATTGAAGATCAAGTTGCTGCAAAAAGATGTGGTCACAGACCAAATAAAGAATTAGTTTCAATTGAAGAGATGTCTGATAGAATCAGAGCTGCTGTTGATGCTAAAATGCAATTAGACCCAGATTTCTATATTATTGCAAGAACAGATGCACACGCTTCTGAAGGGCAACAAGCTGCAATTGATAGAGCAAGAGCTTATGTTGAAGCTGGAGCAGACGCAATTTTTGCAGAAGCTATTCATACATTAAAAGAATATAAAGAGTTTACTGATGCAATTGATGTACCAGTATTAGCAAATATTACTGAATTTGGTGCAACTCCAATGTTTACTACTGAAGAGTTAGCTTCAGTTGGAATTGATATGGTACTTTACCCATTATCAGCATTTAGAGCAATGAACAAAGCTGCATTAAATGTATACCAAGAATTAAAAGAAAAAGGTACTCAAGAGGGTGTTCTTGATACTATGCAAACAAGAATGGAACTATACGATATGTTAGGTTACCATGATTATGAAAAGAAAATGGACGAATTATTTGCTAAGGGAAAAGCAAAGTAATTTTTTTTAAAAATTAAAAAAATCTAGGGAAAAGAAAAAAAAGGAGATTAATATGAGCGGATTAGCAGGTGTTACAGCTGGACAATCAGCAATTTGTACTTGTGGTTTAGGAAATGGTCTTAACTATAGAGGTTATGATATTGCAGATTTAGCTTTAAAAGCAAACTTTGAAGAGGTAGCATACCTTTTATTAGTTGGTGAATTACCAAATAAAGCACAATTAAAAGACTTCACAAGAAAAATTATTGCAGGAAGAGAATTACCAATTTCTGTTAAAGAAGTATTAAAAGCAATTCCAGCATCTTCACATCCAATGGATGTTATGAAGACTGCAACTTCAGCTTTAGGTTGTGTTGAACCAGAAGCAGAAGATTTCTCTGATCAAATGGCTAAAATCATTAGATTATTAGGAGCATTCCCATCATTTTTAGTGTACTGGCATCACTGGCACAAAAATGGTAAAGAAATTTGTTTAAAATCTGAAGAGACAACTATTGCAGGTTTCATTTTAGAGAGATTAAAAGAGACTAAACCTTTAGCTGTTGAAGTAAAAGCTATGAATGCAATGTTAACTTTATATGCAGAGCATGAATTTAATGCATCTACATTTGCTAACAGAATTACAGCTTCTACATTATCAGATATCTACTCTTGTATGACTACTGGTATTGGTACTTTAAAAGGTCACTTACACGGTGGAGCAAACGAAGTTGCAATTAAATTTGTACTTGGTTTTGATAATGTTGATCACGCACTTAAATCAGTTGATGAATTATTTGCAAGAAAAGAAAAAATCATGGGATTCGGACACAGAGTATATAGAAATGTTGATCCAAGATCTCCTGTAGGATTTGAATTAGCTAGCGAGTTAAAAGAGTTAGAGACTTCTGACCCTAAATTATTTGATATTGCAAAAGCAATTAGAGACAAAGTAAAAGCTGAAAAAGGTTTACCAGATAACATCGATTTCTTCGGTGGATTAATTTACCACTATATGGAAATTGAAAGATTATATTATACTCCATTATTCATTATGTCAAGAGCTGCTGGATGGGCTGCTCACGCATTTGAACAAAGAGCAAACAATAGAATTATCAGACCAAGTTCTGAATATACTGGTCCAGAGCCAAGAGAGTTTGTTGCTTTAGACGATAGAGCGTAATAACCCACTTCCCCTTACGGGGAATTTGACTAAAACGATTTTTTTATAGTAGCCTCTTTTGAGGTTGCTAAACAAACTGCCACATTTCAGTGGATAAGTTCATAACAAATTTAACACTGATGGCAAAATAGGAAAACCTACAAAAAAACAAAACAGGTATAAAAAATGACAAACGAAAAATATCTTAAAGATCTTGATGGTGTAGATGGTGTTAAATATTATGATGTGAAAGCTGCAGTAGAAGATATTACTGCTGGTTCATTTGAAAAATTAAACTATACATCAAGAGTATTAGCTGAAAACTTAATTAGAAAATGTCCTAGTGAAGACTTAAAAGATTCACTTATTCAATTAATTGAAAAAAGAACTGATAAAGATTTCCCTTGGTATCCATCAAGAGTTATCTGTCACGATATTCTTGGGCTTACTGCATTTGTTGACCTAGCAGGTCTTAGAGAAGCAGTTGCAAAAGAAGGTGGTGATCCTCAAAAAGTTAATCCAGTTGTTCCAACACAATTAATCGTTGACCACTCTTTAGCAGTTGAGTGTGGTGGATTTGATCCAGATGCATTCCAAAAAAATAGAGATATCGAAGATAGAAGAAATGCAGATAGATTCCACTTTATTAACTGGACTAAAGAAGCATTCAATAATGTAGATGTTATTCCTCCAGGTAATGGTATTATGCACCAAATCAACCTTGAAAAAATGTCTCCAGTTGTTCACTTAAATGAAGGAATTGCAAGTCCAGATACTTTAGTAGGAACTGACTCTCATACTCCTCATGTAGATGCACTTGGTGTAATCGCTGTTGGTGTTGGTGGATTAGAAGCTGAAAATGTAATGCTTGGAAACCCTTCTTATATGAGAGTTCCTGAAATTATTGGTGTTGAAATTGTAGGAACAAGAGCTCCTGGAATTACTGCAACTGATATTGCATTATCTATGACTTCTTTCTTAAGAGAAAACAATGTAATCTCTGCATACTTAGAGTTCTTTGGTTCTGGTATTAAATACCTTAACTTAGGTGATAGAGCTACTATTGCAAACATGACTCCTGAATATGGAGCAAGTGCTGGTATGTTTGCTATTGATGAGCAAACAATCTCTTATTTAAGAGTAACTGGTAGAGAAGAAAAACAAGTTAAATTAGTAGAAGCTTACGCTAAAGCAAATGGTTTATGGGCAGATCAATTTGAAAATGCTACATATGCTAGAACAATTCAATTTGACTTATCTAAAGTTACAAGATCATTAGCTGGTCCATCTAAACCACACAAATTAGTTCCAACTTCTACTTTAAAAGCAGAAGGTATTGTAAAAGAGTGGACTCAGGAAGGTGATTTAATTCCAGATGGTGGTATCTTAATTGCTGCTATTACTTCTTGTACAAATACTTCAAACCCAAGAAACGTTATTGCTGCTGGTTTATTAGCTAAAAAAGCAAATGAACTTGGATTAGAAAGAAAGCCATGGGTTAAATCTTCATTAGCACCAGGTTCAAAAGTTATTGAAGTTTATTTAAAAGAAGCTGGTTTATTACCTGAAATGGAAAAACTAGGATTCGGTGTAGTTGGTTTTGCATGTACTACTTGTAATGGTATGTCTGGTGCATTAGATCCAAAAATCCAACAAGAAGTAATTGATAGAGATATCTATTCAACTGCTGTACTTTCTGGAAACAGAAACTTTGATGGAAGAATCCACCCATATGTAAAAGAAGCATTCTTAGCATCTCCTGCACTTGTTGTTGCATATGCATTAGCAGGTACTGTAAGATTTGACATTGAAAATGATGTATTAGGTAAAGATAAAGATGGTAACGATATTAAGTTAGCTGATTTATGGCCATCTGATGAAGAGATTGATGCAATTGAAAAAGAGTATGTTAGACCAGAAATGTATAATGCTATTTATGATCCAATGTTTGCTAGAAATGCCTTAAGTGATGTTAAAGCTGAGCCATTCTACAGATGGAATCCAAACTCTACTTATATTCAAAGACCTCCATATTGGGAAGCTGAATATATGAGTATGCCAGCATTAAAAGGTATGAGACCATTAGGTGTATTCCCTGATAATATCACTACTGACCACTTATCTCCATCAAATGCAATTTTACCAGATTCTGCTTCTGGGGAATATTGTTTAAAAATGGGATTACCAGTAGAAGATTTAAACTCTTATGCAACACATAGAGGGGATCATAATACAGCTTCAAGAGCTACTTTAGCAAATCCAAAACTATTTAATGAAATGGTTAAAGATGAAAATGGAAATGTTAAACAAGGTTCATTAACTAAGATTATGCCAGAAGGTAAAGAGTCTAGAATGTGGGAAGCTATTGAAGAGTATAACAATAGAAAACAACCACTTATTATCATCGCTGGTACTAACTATGGTCAAGGTTCATCAAGAGACTGGGCTGCAAAAGGTGTTAGACTTGCAGGTGTTGAAGTTCTTATTGCTGAGTCAATTGAAAGAATTCACAGAACTAACCTAGTTGGTATGGGTGTATTACCATTACAATTTAAAGATGGTGAGACAAGATTTACATATAATATTGATGGGTCTGAGACTTTTGATATTGAAGGTGAAATCACTCCAAGATGTGACTTAACTGTTGTTATGACAAGAGCAAATGGTGAAGTTGTTAAATTCGAAGTTCTTTGTAGATTAGATACTTCTGCTGAAGTTGAAGTTTACAAAAATGGTGGTATTTTACAAAAATTCGCTAAAGATGTTGTTGCAGAAGGTTAATAATATCATATGATAATCAAAGAGCTTTTGCTCTTTGACTTATCTTTTTTTAGTGTGAATAATGTTCATATTTAAAAAAGATAATATACTAATTTACAAGGGAAACAAAAATGGCTTATCAACCACAATTTAAAGTAAAAGCTACATATATGAGAGGTGGAACTTCAAAAGGGACATTCTTTAATATTGCAAATTTACCAAAAGAAGCTTTAGAAGATACAAGAAAAAGAGATAAATTACTTCAAAGAATCGTAGGAAGTCCTGATGTTTATAAAAAACAAATGGATGGAATGGGAGGAGCTTCTTCTTCTACTTCAAAAGCTATTTTAGTAGGAAAATCTGATGTTCCAGGACATGATGTAGATTATTACTTCTGTCAAGTTGCTATTGATAAAGATTTTGTTGATATGAGTGGAAACTGTGGAAACTTATCTTCTGCTGTAGGTCCATTTGCTATTCATGAAGGATTAGTAGATAATGTACCTGAAAATGGTGTTTGTTGTGTAAGAATTTGGCAAGCAAATATCAAAAAAACTATTCTATGTTATGTAACTATGGAAGATGGAATGGTTAAAGAAATGGGTGATTATGAAATTGATGGAGTTGCATTCCCAGCAGAAGAAATCAAATTAGAATTTGTTGAGCCAGTTGACCCATCAGAAGAGTTATTCCCTACTGGAAACTTAGTAGATGATTTAGAAGTTCCTGGTGTTGGTACATTTAAAGCTACAATGATTACAGCTGGTATTCCTACTGTATTTGTAAATGCAGATGAAATTGGATACAAAGGAACTGAACTTCAAGGTGATATTAACTCTGACACTGAAGCTTTAGAGAGATTTGAAAAAATTAGAATTGCTGGTGCTTTAAAAATGGGTGTTATGAAAAGTGCGGAAGATGCATTAACTCAACAACATACTCCAAAGATTGCTTTTGTTTCTCCTGCACAAGATTTTATTACTTCTTCAGGAAAAGAAGTAAAAGCTTCAGAGATGGATTTACATGTTAGAGCTTTATCTATGCAACAACTACACCATGCTATGATGGGAACTGCTTCAGTTGCTATTGGTGTTGCTGCTTGTATTCCGGGAACACTTGTAAATTTAGCAGCTGGTGGAGGAGAAAAAGAGTCTGTAACTTTTGGTCACCCATCAGGAGCTATTAAAGTTGGAGCATCGTTATCACAGAAAGATGGAAAATATACAGTAGAAAAAGCTAGTATGAGTAGAAGTGCAAGAATCATTATGGATGGTAATGTATTTGTACCTGCTGGAACAATGGACGTTTAATTAAAAATATATCCAAAAGGACTAGACATAAAGTTTAGTCCTTTTTTATTGATTAAAATCAACAACTAACTTTCTCTTTTATGTAATACTTCCTAAAAAATTTTAGGATAGATTATGCAATTTTCTACTTCACCAAATGCTCCAATTATTGAAAAATCTTGGAAAGAGAGATTTTGTTCACAACCTCATCAAATGTTTTTTGTAAGTGCAATTTTTTTCTCTATTGTAGTCATGTTTTTAACACTTTTTTCTCTTTTAGGAAAAACAAATTTAAATTTTAGCACACTTCATGGTTTTGGATTAAATTATGCTGTTTTTACAAATGCCTTTCTAGGTTTTTTAATTACAGTTATCCCTAAATATAATGCTTCAGCTGTAATAACAAAAGAGCAATATGTTAAACCTTGGATTATTTTTCAAGTTTCAATGTTAATTACTATATTAATAAATCCTATTGTAGGAAAAGTTTTAGTAGCAGCTATCATGCTATATTTTGCAAAAATATTTTATGAAACTATAAAAAATGGAAAAGCTATTATAAAAGAAGATAGTATCTATTTAAACTCTATTTTTATAATAGGAGCTATTTTACTTTTAGTTGAAGTTATCTTTCAAGTAAACCTATCACTTCTTATTTTCTTTATATATCTAGTAAATATGGTATATTTTGTTGCTTTAAGAATGATTCCTGGTTTTTATTTTTCATATACAAAAATAAACCCTTGGCAAAGACCTAGTTTTATAAAACCTCTATCTTTTTTTCTACTTTCAATAGTGGGTATTGCTATACAGTTTGAGTTAGAAGCATTATTGGTTTTTAGTTCTTTTTTCTCTTTTTTATTTTTCTCTTTTGTCTTTATAAAACTTAATATGTTTAAAAAAACAAGTGCAATTTTACAAATCCTTGTTATTGGTTTTGCTTGGTTTCCTTTAGGTTTTCTAGCTCTATCTTTAGAGGCATTTTTTGAAGTTTCACTTTTAAAATTAGGACTTCATGTTTTTGCTTTAGGTTTTATTACAACTTTATTAATTGGTTTTGGTAGTAGAGTTAGTTTAGGTCATGCAATTCCTGCACAACCAATAGTAGCAGATGAATTAACAAAGTGGCTTTTTGTATTAACTCAAATCTTAGTAATATCAAGAATCAGTGCTTCTTTATTTGCTTTAGGAGACTCTTTATTTTTTATCTCTCTTTTACATTTAAGTGCAACTATCTGGATTTTTCTATTTCTAGTATGGACATTTAAATATGGGAAATATCTTCTAAGAATATAATACCTATTTAACATTAATAGGTATTACTATTGTAAACTCTTCTCCTTTATATTTTACATCTTCATATTCATACTCTATTGTCTCATTATATAGTTGACCTTTAAAATGTTTTTTTATAATTTCAGAAGACATATAAAGCCCTAGTCCTGTTCCTTGAGATTTATGTTTTGTTGTAAAATATGGTTCATAAATTTTCTCTTTTATATTTTTTCTTATTCCACCTGCATTATCAGAAATTTTAATAATTGCTTTTTCTTCTTCAATATAATTTTTCATAAAAATATATTTTTTATCTTCTGAAGAGAGTCTTGATTGAATTGCATCTTTTGCATTATTTATAATATTAATTACTACTTGCATTAACTCAAATTTATAACCTATTATCTCTATTGGTTCTAACTTTGTTATTAAGTTAATTCCATATGATTTATATGAAGTTTCAAAAATTTCTATATTCTCTTTTATAATATCTTCAATATTAAATTTTTCAAGTTCTTTATTTGGATTAAAAAAGTTTCTAAATTTATCAATAATTGTAGATAGATATTGAACAGTATCTACTATCTTATTTAGGTCTTTTATTGTCTCTTCTTTTTTATCAATCTTAAGTTCTATTTGCATAATTTGACTAGAAGAGATAGTACTAATTACATTTAAAGGCTGTCTCCATTGATGTGCAATATTTCCAATCATTTCTCCCATTGAAGCTAATTTACTTTGTTGATAAATCATCTGTTCTTTTTTTTGATTATCTTTTTGTAATTTAATTACTTCATCAATATCAGTATGAAAGCCTGTCATTCTAATAGGCTTTCCTTCTATATCAAAAAATACCTTTCCTCTAATTCTAAGCCACTTATATGAACCATTTTTAGATTTAAATCTATAGTTATCTTCATAAAAACTTGTTTCCCCTTTAAGATGATTACTTAATTTCCTTAATGTCTTTTTATAATCACTTTTATGAACACTTCTTTTCCAAAAATTTTTAATATCTATAATCTCATCTTGTGAGTTATAACCTAACATCTCCAAATATCTTCTTGAATAATAAGCATTTCCAGTTACTAAATCTAAATCCCATAACCCATCTTGTACACCTTCAATAGCTCTTGCATATTGTTCTTTTACTTCTCTTAACTCATCAATAATTGATTTTAAGTTAATAGCAAAGTTATCAAACTCTAAAATATTACTTTGTTCATAAAGTACCAGTTTATTATCTTTTGCTTCTTTTGCAAAATTTAAAAGTTTTGAAAATGGCTCAATAAAATATCTATTTGTAAATACATATAAAAAAGAGAAAGATACAACTACAAATAAAAATAGAATAACACCTGCTTTTATAAAATCATTTTTAAGTAAAGAGATAGTGGAGTTATTTGTAATAAAAATTACATTAATAAAATCCTTATTATCTAATTCAACCCTTTTATTAAAATATAATATATTCTCTTTTTTTACTATTTCTTTATTTCTTATTGAGTTAAAATCTATTAAAGCATCTTTTGCTGTAGTTGCAATTAAGTCATCCTTATAATAGATATAAACTTCTACTAAAGAAGCATTAATTTTAATACTATTTACTAAAGAGAAGTTATCATTAAGTATCTTTCCTGCATAAAGTCTAGCACTAACTCTTCCTGTCTTTTCATCAATAATCCTTTTAGAGCTAAGTAGAATTAGGAATTTTTCATCTTTATGAGTAATTACTAAAAAACTATTACCTATATTGAGATTTTCTTTACTAATTAAACTTATTATTGCTTGTGTATCAAAAAGAGAATTACTATAATCAATTAGCTGATTATCTTTTTCAAGATATAATAAATCTACTTGATCTGTTGAAGTTGAATCATCAATTAAATCCTCTATAGATTTATCTTTTTCTTCCATATTAGCTAATAACTTACTTATTTTAAAAGTAATTTCATCTAAATTATCTTTTTCATTATCAACAATTATTTTTGTAAGATTAACCGTTTGATTAAAATATTGTCTTAAATTGTAATCCAATACTTTTTCTGTAGAAAAATATGCCCAAATTGAGATTCCAAAAGAAAGAACTATTAGAAATATAATTATTGAAAAACTATTAATAATTGTAAGAGAAAACTTTTTTCTAATCATCTTTTGTATACCTAAAAGCTCTATTTTTTAGTTTTTCTAATTCTACTTGCTCAATTCCTTTTTCAACTATTGCAAATTCACCTGAATAAATTGTTGGAACTTTATAAGCTTGATTTGTAATATCAAGTTTTATTGCTTCAGCCATTGCAACACCACTATCATCACTCATTCTCATTACGGTAATATCTAAAAGGTTGTTTTCTATTGCAGTAAGTTCATTACTTCCCCCACCCCAACCATTTACTTTAATTTGTCCTAATAAGTTTTTCTCTTTTAAAGCTTCAATTACACCAAAAGCTATATCTGTAGAACAAGCATAAATAAACTTTAGATTACTATCTCTACTTAATAAATCTAAAGTCGCAAGTTTTGCTTTTTCTTTATTAACATCTGTATAATATTCATGGGTAAGCTTTAATTTTGAATTCTCATTTAAATACTCTACAAATCTTGTTCCTCTCATATAACTCACATAACCTTTTGAGCCATAAAGTACAGCGTAGTTTCCTTCACCTTTTGTCTCTTTTATATAGTAGTCAGCTAAAAGTTTAGTTCCTTTGTAGTGATCAAAACCAATATAAATAAAAGGTTGTCTATTTTGCCACTCTTTAAGAGGTGTAGTGATATTTTGTAGAATTAGTTTTGTCTTTTTTTTACTTACTATTCTTTCTACAAATTTTTTGTGTTTTTTTGCATCTAGAGTAAAGATTAAATAATCTGGATTCTCTTTTAAAGCTTTCATTAAATGTTTTGATTGTTCTTTTATTTCAACAGCAGGTTTTGTAAAAAAATCAATTAATTCATAATCAATTTTAAGCTCTTTTAGTCTTTTTTCAAAAGAGATTTTATTTTTTCTCCAATAATCTGAAATTTGGTTTGCTGGATAAACAAGTACTATTTTTATCTTTTTATTTTTCTTTTTTAATGCTTGGGCATCTTGTTTTATAATTTTATTAAATTCATTGTATTTATCTTCTTGGTTAGTGGTTTTCAAAAATTCTCTTACTTGAAAATACTCTTCATCGACGGCATACAAGTTAAGTGAAAAGAGAAATAGCAAGGTAAATGTTAGTAAATATTTCATAGTATGCCTTTAAAAAAGAAATATTATAACAAAATAGTAAAAATTAGTAAATAAATGATTATTACTTTAAGTCAGTAAAGTAGCTTTTAACTACTTTACTAATCTTGAGATTTCTTTAAATACAGGGTGCTTTGCATTTATTGTTAATTCAAATAATAAAGATTCATATGTTGTAGGAATTACTCCTGCTTGAATTAATCTTTGAATTGCTATTTCTTTATCTTTTTGTTTTCTTGAATTAACACAATCTGTTACTAAAACAACTTTAAAACCCTCTTCTAACAAATCTAAAGCTGTTTGTAAAACACAAACATGAGTTTCAATTCCAGCTAAAATAACTGTATCTCTACCACTTTTCTTTATTGCATTTAATCCATCATCATTTCCACAACAAGAAAATGTTGTTTTTTCAAAATGAGGATAATCTTTTGTAAGTTCATGAATACTAGGAATTGTTTCCCCTATTCCTTTTTTATATTGTTCATTTACAATAACTGGAATCTCGTGAAGTATTAATCCTTTGATTAATATTTGTAAATTTTTTTCTAACTCTTCATTATCTGAAATATGAGGGAAAAGTTTTTCTTGAATATCTACTTGTACAAAAATTGATTTTTCTGCTTTTATCTTCATATTAACTCCTTAAATTAATAATTTATAATACAAAAACATATAAGAAAAAGCTAGTAAATATTACTATTTTAGTTAGGATTTTTATAAATTAAGAGTGAAATGAGCAAAAAGGGCATAAAGCCCTTAAAAATGCTATTCAAATGCTACTTTTTCAGCACGAGCAAGTAGCTCTTTTGCACCTTGGTCAATAAAAGTTTGTGCTAATGTTTTACCAATATTTTTATAATCATTGATATCAGCAATTAAATCTTCTTGAATATATTCACTCCCATCTGGCATACCAACAATTGCTCTTACTTCAACAGAGTTTTCATCAATAATTGTAGCTTTTACTCCAATTGGAACTTGACAACCACCCTCTAAAGTTCTAACAAAATCTCTTTCAATAGTTGATTCTATTTCTGCATTTTTATCATGAATAACAGATAATAACTCTACTAACTCTGGATTATCTAAAGTTTCAATACCTAAAGTAGCTTGTCCCATTGAAGGAATCATATCACTTGTAGGAATTGGGTTAAAATGTTTAACTTCATCTTCAATTTGAAGTTTTTGAACACCAGTTGCTGCAAGGATGATTGCATCATACTCACCTGCTTTTAATTTTGCAATTCTTGTATTAATATTTCCTCTTAAATCTTTTAAAACAATATCAGGTCTTAATAATTTAATTTCAAGTCTTCTTCTTAAACTAGTTGTTCCAACAACTGCACCTTGTGGTAATTCTTGAATAGTTGAATATTTTTCACTTAAAAGAGCATCTCTTGGATCAAATCTTTTTGAAAGTGCTGCTAATACAAATCCATCTTCAAACTCAACTGGAACATCTTTTAAAGAGTGAACTGCTATATCCGCTTCTTTATTTAAAAGTGCAATTTCTAACTCTTTTGTAAAAAGACCTTTCCCTCCAATCTTTGCTAAAGGAACATCTAAAATTTTATCAGCTTTTGTAGCAAATGATTTTAATTCAATCTCTAAATCTGGATAGTGTTCATTTAATTGTGCTTTAATATATTCACTTTGCCATAAGGCTAAATTACTACTTCTTGTTGCTATAACTAATTTTTTCATTCTATTTTCCTAACATTTCATATTTTAATTTTGATTTATCTTGTTCACCATTTATAAAAATAGTAGGTGTTCCTTGCACAAGTACATCTTCTCCCATTTTTACATCTTCAAAAATCTCTTCTCCAACTCTTTTACTATTTATATCTTTTTTAGTATAAGAAGTTTTAAACTCTTTATTAAATGCTTTTATAATTACATCAGCATCATTTTCTTTAGAAGAAAATTTCTCATCCCAATAAACAGAATAGACTTTTTCTTCAATATTTGCTATTCCATCTTCTTTAGCTTTAGCCATTAATCTAACTAATGGTGCTGCTGCTGGATGAATAGATAAAAGAGGAAAATGATAATAGTAAAGAGCTATTTTATCTTCATATTTTTTAACATGATTGATTACATCTGGAACATAATCCATACAAAATGGACATAATGGATCAGAGAAAATCACAATTTTATCTTTTGCATTATGATTTCCAGCTATTAATCTTTTTTTATCATAATATTTATCTGTTAACTTTGGAGTCATTACATCTTTTAGTGATGTACCACTTGTTAAATCATATAGCTCTGAAGTTACAACTTCTCCATTTGTAAAAACAACATCTTTAGCATTTACTTTATTACCCGCCATTGTTGCTTCAATATCAACTATAAAACCATACCAACCTTTTTGAGACAACTCTTTTTTCATAAAAACTGATAACTTATTAAGTTCAACTCTTGGATTTTGAGAAAATCGTTTCTTCTCAAACTCTAATACTTTATTTTCTAAATTATCTGCATTTAAAAAAACTGCCACTAAAAAAATAGGAAGTAAACTTTTTAAAATCATATTTTTCCTTTCATCAATTTCTTGTCTTCACTGTAATTTTTTTTACATGAAGTAACTCTTTTGCTTTATCAAGCATTGGTGAGTTTAATATCTCATTTAACTCTAATTCTCTTTGTGAAGGTGCTGGATTTGATACTTTTTGCATATCAGCAACACATCCTGAACCAACCTCAATATCTTCAATCATTGAGCCACTTTCAGAAGAGTTATCCTCATTTTGACTTAAAGTCTGTTCTTCTGTTTTAGGCTCCTCTTGTGGAGGGATCTTCCTTTGTAAATTCAATTTCTGTATCTTGACCAAAAATATCATAAATGAAAATCTTAATAACTCCATAATGCTTTAATAAGAATTTTCTTTCATCCCCTTGAGCATAAGAGCTTATTTGAAGTTTATTATTTTCAAAAGATTTATAGATAAAGTTTCTTTCAAATAATTCGCCTAGTTCAACATCTCTTTCATAAACTTTATTGATTAAAGTTTCATAAACATCTTTATTAGGGTCATAAACTTCACTTACAATTTCTTCTTGAAAAGATTCTGTTTGCTCTTCATTTTGTTCTATTGTTTCTTCTACTTTTTGCGCTTTCACATTTGAAGAAACCTCACTTTGTTCTTCACTCTTAGGTAAACTTTCTATAGAAGTAAAAGGCGTTGACTCTTCTACTTGTGTAGGATTTATCTCTTGCTCAAAAGAAGGCTCTTCTACTTTTTGTTCTTCTTGTTTTAAAACTACTTCTTCATCAAAAGGTGTTGCAAAAGCATCAAAGGGTGTAGCAAAATTATCTTCTTGAATTTCAGTTTCTACCTTAGGTTCTTTTAGTTCTTGAATAGGTTTATTTAAAGTATTTTCAGAAACTACTTCTTTTGGTTTTTCTTCAAAACTCTCTATAGGTGCAACTGTTGGGATAGCATCAAGAGTATCTAAAGAGATACTATTTTGTTTATGCATATTTTCATGGTATTGTTCATTTAACTTAACGGGTTTATCATCATAAGCGTGATTTAAATCATTGTTAGCATGTTCAACTACTTTCTCTACAGAGATTGCCTCTTTAATTACAGGTTTAACTTCTACTTCTTCAACTTGATTAATAATATCATCAATCGTTTTTAGATTTGTGGCTTCAATCATTTTTGAAAGAGTTAAAATTAAAACAAATGTTCCATCAGAGTTTAAAGATAATAAATGTTTTGCATCACTTAAAATTCTAAAAAATCTATCAAAAAGAAGTAAGTCAAATTTAGCATCTTTTGCTAACATTTTTTGTCTTAGATAGATTGTCATTTCATCACAAACTTGAGAAATTTCATAGTTTTCTAACTCTTTTACAAGTTGAGTAATATCTGCTTTTTTTAAGATTATTTCAAAAAGTTTATCCATTAATTCTGGCTCAATAAGTCCTAACATATCAACTACAGAAGATACTGTAATTTTACCTTTTGAAAAAATAATTGCTTGGTCTAAAAGTGTTAATGTATCCCTTAAACTACCTTGCCCACTTCTTGTAACAATATCAAGGGCTGGTGTTTCAAAATCAATATTCTCTTCATTTAAAATATGAGATAAGTGATGCATTACATCTGAATTTGCTATTTTATTAAATCTAAAATGTTGAGTACGACTTAAAATAGTTGCAGGAAGTTTTAGTGGATCAGTAGTTGCAAGTATAAATTTTACAAAACCAGGAGGTTCTTCTAAAGTTTTAAGTAAAGCATTAAAAGCTTGTGTAGTAAGCATATGAACTTCATCGATAATAAATACTTTAAATCTAGCACTACTTGGTTTATATTTTGTATGTTCAATTAAATCTTTAATATCATCAATACCTCTATTTGAAGCAGCATCCATCTCTATCACATCTAAATGTCTATTTGCATTAGAACTTAAACAGTTTTCACAAACTTCACAAGGTTTTGAAGTAGGACCATTTGAACAAAGAAGTGCTTTTGCCATAATTCTTGCTGTTGATGTTTTTCCACTTCCTCTAAGTCCTGAAAAAAGGTAAGCATGAGATAATCTATTAGAATCTAATGCTAAAGAAAGAGTTTGAGAAATTGTTGTTTGTCCAACTAAATCTTCAAATCTTTTTGGTCTATATTTTAAAGCTAAAACTTTTTTCTCTTGTTTCTCATTACTCATTTTCATTCCTTACCACTATTTTTCCACCATCTTCCCAAGTTTCTAATATCATATTAATCATCTCTTTTTTTATTTCACCAGTATAAAAAACATTTATTTTTAACTCACCATCACAAGTAAAACCATTTGAAGAAGATAGAGATTCTAATCTTCTTGCAATAGCAGAACCTGTCTCAATAAGTTTTATATTTGCTCCCATAATCTCTTTTATGAGTTCTGAAACCAAAGGATAGTGAGTACAACCTAAAACAATTGTATCTACACTTTTTTCTTTCATAGGATCTAACCAATCTTTTAGCATATTATGAGTATCAACATCAGATACTTTTCCATTTTCAATTTGCTCTACAAGACCTCTACAAGCTTGGTCATGTACTATTACTTCATGTTCTAAAGCTAGGTCTTTTAATAGTTGTTGATATTTCTCTCCACTTAAAGTTGCAGGGGTTGCTAAAACTCCAATATTTTTTGTTTGAGTTGCTTGCATCGCTGGTTTAACACCAGGTTCTGTTCCAATAACCATAAGATGAGGAAACTCTTCTCTTAAATATTTGATTGCTGCAGAAGTTGCTGTATTACAAGCAACAATTAAAGCATCAATTTGATGTTTACTTATTAAATAATTAGTAATATCTAAACTATGTTTTAATATCTGTTCTTTTGTTTTTTCCCCATAAGGTGCAAACAAAGTGTCAGCTATATAAAAAACTTCAACACCTTTTAAAGAGTTAGCAAGAGCTTGAACTACAGTTAAGCCTCCTAGCCCTGAATCAAAAACACCAACTTTCAAATAAAACCTTTATTAAAATTGTAAGATTATATCTAAAAACTTATAACTAAATAGTTAAATAATCTACTTTTGTATATCTATATATTTATGCTAAAAAAGTTAGAATCCAAATAAAAAAGATAAATATGTTTCATCACTTCCATCCTTATAAACCATATTTAAATGAAGATACAAAAAAAATAATTGTAGGAACTCTTCCTCCTCCAAGGTTTTGTATTAATGAATTTAAAAAAGAAGATGTAAACTTTTGTTATGGCTCAAAAGACAACCTACTTTGGCCAGTACTTAATAAAATTTATAAGTTAGATTTATTATTTGATAATAGCCTTCAAGCAGTAGAACAAAGAAAAGAGTTTTTAGACAAAAATCAAATAGGTATTTGTGATATTGTAGATTCTTGCAAAAGAGAGAAAATTGATGCCAGTGATTTAGGTATGAGTGAAATTGTTTTAAGAGATATTCTTTTTTATTTAAAAAAATATAAAAGTATTGATACTTTACTTTTTACAGGTGGAAACTCTAAAAATGGTCCAGAATATTTTTTAAGACAAATTTTAAAAAAAGAGGAAATTAAATTTCATTTAGTAAATAATGAAATTCCAAAAATACATAAATTTATTTTTGATAACAGAGAGTTTAAAACTATTTCTCTTACTTCTCCTTCTAATGCAGCAAATAGATATATTGGTTCAAATAAACTTTATAAAAGAAGAAAAGCTCAAGATAAAAACTATACAACTTTTGATTTTAGAATTGAACAATATTCTAAAATTTTCAAATCTACTTAAGATTTATATAAAGCTAATCTTCTTATACTTTTATTTTATGAATGAGTATTCATTTATAAAAAGATATGCAAAGGAATTATCATGTTCATTACTGAAATCTTAATGTTTGTGGTTTTAAGTTTAGTAGCGTTTACAGCAGTTACATATGTAATAAATATGTTCGTCAAGGAATAAAAAGAAGGACTACCTTCCTTCTTTTTATTTAATTAGAATGCTTCTACGATAGCACCTTTATATTTAGTTGCAATAAACTCTTTTACTTCTTTTGAGTTTAATACTTCATTTAAAGCTTTAATATAATCTTTATTTTCATTACCTTCTCTTACAACTAAAATATTAGCATATGGAGAATCTTTTGATTCAATTGCTAAAGCATCTTTAGTAGGATTTAAATCCGCTGCTAAAGCATAGTTTGTATTAATAATTGCAGCATCAACTTCACCTAATACTCTTGGTAATTGTGGAGCATCTAACTCTTTAATTTTTAAATTTTTTGGATTATCTACAATATCAATTGCTGTTTTAAATTGAACATCTTTAAATGTTAATAAACCTTGTTTTACTAAAACATCTAAAGCTCTACTACCATTTGTTGGGTCATTTGGTACTGCAATTGTTGCACCATCTTCTAATTCATCTAAAGATTTAATTTTTTGAGAATATAATCCCATTGGCTCTAAATGAACATTTACTGTTTTAACTAACTTTGTATTTTTAGATTTATTAAACTCATTTAAATATGGCGTATGTTGGAAAAAATTTGCATCTAATTCACCTTCATCAACTGCAATATTTGGAGTAACATAATCAGTAAATTCTACGATTTCTAACTCATAACCTTTAGCTTGTAAAAGTGGTTTAACAATCTCTAAAATCTCTGAGTGAGGAACTGGAGTAGCTCCAACTTTAATAACTTTTTTTGCTTCTTCTTTTGGCTCTTCTGAACCAGTACAAGCAGTAATTCCAAGTGCAACAGCACCTACTAATGCTAATTTTAAAATATTTTTTAACATCTGTGTCCTTTCTTTTTTAATTTATTTTTTTGTAATCTTATATATATAATCACCTGTACTTTGAACTGCTTGTACAAGTGCAATTAATATAACAACTGTATATAACATAGTATCAGTTTGGAATCTATAGTATCCATATTTAATAGCTACATCTCCTAAACCTCCACCACCAACTGCTCCAGCCATAGCTGAAAACCCGATAACCGTTATTAGTGTTAAAGTAATAGCTGAAATAATACTTGGCATTGCTTCAACTAACATCACTTTAAAAATAATTTGCCAATCACTAGCACCAAAAGATTTTGCTGCTTCAATAACACCAGTATCAACCTCTTTGAAAGCACTTTCAATTAATCTTGCAATAAAAGGAGCAGCTCCAATTGTAAGAGGTATAATAGCGGCTGTTGTACCAATACTCTTTCCAATTAAAAATTTAGTAAGAGGAAATAAAACAATCATTAATATAATAAAAGGAAAAGATCTTAAAGTATTAATTACAACATCTAAAATAGTATAAATTTTTAAATTTTCTCGTAATCCACCTTTTGAAGTAAGTATTAAAATAATTGCTAAAAAAAATCCAATTACTACTGCAAAAAATGTAGAAACAAATGACATATATACAGTTTCGCCAAGTGCTGGCAATAAAATATCAACCATTATAAAACCTCCCATACAATGTCATGTTCTTTTATATAATTTGTAACAATCTCTTTCTTTTCTTCTTCTATATTTATAACCATATTACCTACTATATGAGTGTTTATCTCTTCAAGTTTTCCCCATACAATATTAAAATCCATATTTAATTCTCTTGCCATTTTTGTTATAAAGGATTGATAAGCATTATCTTTAGGGAAATATAATTTAATATTTACACCCTCAGAAGGTACAACTTCACTCTCTCCTAAAAACTCTTTCATCTTTTCATCAGGTTTTAAAAATAGTTCTTCTGTATCATCAAAACCAATAATGTTACCATGCTCTAATAATAAAGCTTTTTGGGCAATCTGTTTTACAACATCCATTTCATGAGTAACTAAAACAATTGTAATATTAAGTTTTTCATTAATCTCTTTTAAAAGATTTAGAATTGATGTTGTTGTATTTGGGTCCAGAGCAGATGTTGCTTCATCAGAAAGTAAAACTTCTGGCTCTAAAGTTAATGCTCTTGCAATAGCAACTCTTTGTTTTTGTCCACCACTTAATTGGTTAGGATATGAATCTTTTTTATTATCTAATCCAACAAGAGCTAATAATTCATTTACTTTTTTATCAATTTGCTCTTTTTTATATCCCCAAAGTTGCATTGGAAGTGCTACATTTTCATATACAGTTTTTCTTTGTACTAATGAAAAATGTTGAAAAATCATTCCAATTTTTTTTCTAAATTCTCTTAAGTTTTCTTTCTTAAGTGATTTAATCTCTTTATTATTTACTTGTAATGAACCATCACTATACTCTTCAAGTCCATTTATACATCTAAGTAGTGTTGATTTCCCCGCACCACTATGTCCAACAATAGCAAAGATTTCACCTTTTTTAATCTCAATAGATATATTGTTTAAAACTTTTGTTTTACCATAATATTTATTTAGATTTTTAATAGTTATCATAATAAGTCCTTATTTGTGGGTGAATATTATACAAAAAAGTATAAAACAAGTATTAAAGAGGTAACTTATTTGAAAGTTTGAGTTAACTTTAAGAAAACTAAGTATTTTAATCTTGATTATTTTACTTGTATTTATAAAGAAAAAAAAGTAACCCCTTAGGGTCACTTAATTTTACTCATTCATTGAAGCAAAGAACTCTTCATTATCTTTTGTTTTTTGCATTTTTGAATATAAAAATTTAAGAGCTTCAACTTCATCCATTGAAGCAATAGCATTTCTAAGAATCCAAGTTTTTTGTAGAATTTCAGGAGAAAGTAATAACTCCTCTTTTCTTGTACCTGATTTAGTAATATCAAGTGCTGGATAAACCCTTCTATTTGCTGCATCTCTTGATAACACAACTTCTGAGTTTCCTGTTCCTTTAAACTCTTCAAAAATAACTTCATCCATTTTTGAACCAGTTTCAATAAGAGCAGTAGAGATAATAGTTAAAGAACCACCCTCTTCAATATTTCTTGCAGCACCAAAAAATCTTTTTGGTTTATGTAAAGCATTTGCATCAACCCCACCAGAAAGAACTTTACCTGATGATGGTGTAACTGTATTATATGCTCTTGCTAATCTTGTAATTGAGTCTAAAAGAATAACAACATCTTTTTTCATCTCTACAAGTCTTTTTGCTTTTTCAATAACAATTTCTGCAACTCTTACATGATTTTGTGCAGGTAAGTCAAAAGTAGAAGAGTAAACTTCTCCTTTAACACTTCTTTGCATATCAGTAACCTCTTCTGGTCTTTCATCAATTAATAAAACCATTAAGTGAGTATCGGGATGATTTCTAGTAATCCCATGTGCTAACTCTTTTAGTAGTTCTGTTTTACCAGTTTTAGGAGGTGCAACAATAAGTCCTCTTTGTCCTTTACCCATTGGAGCAAATAAATCTAACATTCTTCCTGTCATTTTTGTTTGATCATATTCAAATTTAAATCTATCTGTTGAGTATAAAGGAGTTAAGTTGTCAAATAAAGGTCTGTTTTTTGATTCATTGATTGGTAGGTAGTTTATTGCTTCAATTTTTAATAAAGCATTATATTTTTCACTCTCCTTATTAGGAGGTCTAACCTGCCCTGTAACAATGTCACCTGTTCTTAATGCAAATTTTCTAATTTGAGTTGCTGATACATATGAATCATTTGATGTATCAGAGAAGTTTCCATCCATTGCTCTTAAAAAACCAAAACCACCATCTTTTATTTCAAGTATTCCTGTAAATAGAATAAAACCACCTTGGTCAATTTGAGACTTCAAGATGTTAAACATAAGGTCTTGTCTTTTTAGCTCTTGCGGGTTTTCTACTTCTAATTCTTTTGCTATTTTAAGAAGTTCTTCAAGGGGAAGTTCCCTAAGTTGTTCGATTTTGTACCCCTCAACAGGCACATGAGTTCTTGCTTTTCTACTTGCCGTAGATTTTGTTTTAGATTGAGTTTTTGACTCTTCCATAAGTATATTTTGCCTTTTATAGAATTACATATTAATGTAATGTAAGTTTTGTAGTGTTATTAAGAATTTGTGTTGTATTTTAGTGTTTATTTAAAAAAATGTCAAGAAATTTATATTTTATAAAGATAAAGATGCCTAAATTAGGCATCTTTATTAACTATTATAAGTCACCTTCGTGTTTAGCAAGATATTCAGCAACACCATCTTTGTTTGCTTTCATACCCTCATCACCTTTAGTCCATCCTGCAGGACAAACTTCACCATGTTCATTTGTAAATAACATTGTATCTACCATTCTAATCATTTCATCAATGTTTCTTCCTAATGGTAAGTCATTGATTACAGCGTGTCTTACAGTTCCATCTTTATCAATTAAGAAAGATCCTCTTAATGCAACAGACTCTCCGAATAATACATCATAATCTTTAGAAATTTGTTTGCTTAAGTCTGCAACTAATGGATATTTAATTCTTCCAATTCCACCATTTTCAACTGGAGTCTCTCTCCATGCGAAGTGAGAAAATTGAGAATCTACAGAAACACCAATTACATTGATACCTCTTGAAGTAAATTCTTCAATTCTTTTAGAGAATGCGATAATTTCTGAAGGACAAACGAATGTAAAATCTAATGGATAGAAAAATAATACCGCACCTTTCTCACCGATGTTATCATAAAGGTTAAAATCTTCAACAATTGAACCATCAGCAAGTACTGCTGTAGCTGTGAAATCTGGAGCTTTTTTTGTAACTAACATATAATTTCCTTTAATTAAAATTTTTGTGACATCATTATAGTAGAATTTTTTTAAAATAAATAATAAGTATAAAGATAAATAAAAAATTTAAGATAATCTTTACTTTAGGAAAAAATTTATCCAAATATTCAAAATATTACTATTTGATAGTTGTTATTATTTTCATTAAAGTGCCTTTCTGTGGGATTTCTAATAATACATAGATTTAATGATAAATTTATTATTAGTGTGATAAAGTTTCTAAAATTTAACAAGGAGTTATAAAATGGCAGTTAAAATTACAGACATTTGTATTAATTGCGATGCATGTTTAGATGAATGTCCTACTGAATCAATTGTTGATAATGATGAAAATCCAACTGGAGAAGATATTTATTATGTAAACCCTGAAACATGTACTGAATGTATTGGGGACAATGATGAACCAGCATGTGCAGAAGCATGTCCAACTGAAGGTTGTATCGTATGGGATGTAAGAGAAGGTGCTTCTCACCCAGTTAGAGATGGTATGACTGCAGGTGAACCTTGCGTTGAAGATTAATATTAATTTTTAACATTTATATATAGAATATTTTATTAAAAGGTGAGTAGTTTTTTTACTACTTGCCTTTTTTTTATTTTTTAGGTATAATCCGCGACTTAAAAATTAAATGAGGAAAATACCTATGGAACAAACGTTATCAATCATTAAACCTGATGCAGTAGCAAAAAACGTTGTTGGTAAAATCTTAGACAGATTTGAATCAAACGGATTAAGAATTGCTGCAACTAAAAAAGTACAGTTATCAAAAGCTGATGCAGAAGCATTCTACGCAGTTCACGCAGAAAGACCTTTCTTTGGTGAATTAGTTGAATTCATGATTTCTGGACCAGTTGTAGTTTCTGTTTTAGAAGGTGAAAATGCAATGGCTAAAAATAGAGACTTAATGGGTGCTACAAACCCTAAAGAAGCAGCTGCTGGAACAATCAGAGCTGATTTTGCTGACTCAATTGATGCAAATGCAGTTCACGGTTCAGATTCATTAGAAAATGCAGCAATCGAAATTAAATTTTTCTTCTCAGATAGAGAAATTTGTTAATATAGTTAAAATTTTCAATGAAAATAGAATTTAGAAAAGTACCACAAAGCCCTAAAATTTTTAGTGCTGAACACAATTCAGTTAAAATTGAAGGTACTTTTTGTAAAATATCGCCATCTTTAGTCAAAGTAGACAGCACTATTAGTGGAAAAACTACAGTTCAATGTGCAAGATGCGGTGAAGATGATACTGTTACTTTAGAGGAAGAGTTTAATTTCTTGATAAGTGATGGTATTTTCAAAAACGATTCCTCTGAGTCAGAAGACTTAGTTATAGAAGTAGATGATAATATTATTGATTTTGATGAAATTATTCAAAGTGAAATATCATCTATATATAGTGACTATCACATCTGTAATAATTGTACAGAGAGTGATTTAGTTGATAAAGAATATTAAATAAGGAGAAAAACATGGCAGTACCTAAGAGAAGAGTATCTCATACTAGAGCAGCTAAGAGAAGAACTCACTATAAAATTACTTTAAAAAGACCAGTAAAAGATAGTGACGGAACTTGGAAAATGCCTCATATGGTTAACCCAAATACTGGTGAATATAAAAACTAATGCTAAAAATTGCTATTGATGCTATGGGTGGGGACTTTGGTCCTCAACCTATAATAGACGGTTTGATTGCCGCTCTAAAACTAAACAACAACTTTACTGCTATAGCAGTAGGTGATAAAACTCAACTTGAAAACTTAATCCCTTCATATTTATTAAATAGAGTAGAAATTATACATACTGATGATGTAATTAGTATGAGTGACTCTGCTACTGATGCATTAAAGAGAAAAGAATCTACAATTTATAAAGCTATTGATCTAGTAAAAACTGGAGAAGCTGATGCAGTAGTTTCTGCTGGTCACTCTGGTGCTTCAATGTCTTTAGCGACACTAAGAATTGGAAGAATTAAAGGTGTAACTAGACCTGCTATTGCAACATTAATGCCTACAAGTGAAAATCAAAATACATTAGTATTAGATGTTGGAGCTAATGTTGACTGTGATGCAAAAAATCTTTTTGAATTTGCAGTTATGGGTCAAGTTTATGCAAGAGATGTTCTACAAATTGATGAACCATTAGTTGGTTTATTAAGTAATGGAGAAGAAGAGAGTAAAGGTAACGAAGTTACTAAAGAGGCTTTTAAACTAATTTCAAAAATTCCTAACTTTGCAGGAAATGTTGAAGGTAGTGATGTATTTAAAGGCTCAGTTGATGTAGTTGTTTGTGATGGATTTATTGGTAATATTTTATTAAAAACTGCAGAAGGTGTTGCAGATACTATTGGTAAAATTATTAAAAAGAATCTTAAAAGATCACTTATCTCAATTGCTGGTGCAGTATTAATGAGAAAGGTGTTCAAAAACTTAAAAGTTAGAGTAGACTATGCAGAATATGGTGGTGCACCATTATTAGGTGTAAAAGCTCCTGTAATTATTGCACATGGAAAATCAAACCCTAAAGCTATACAAAATGCTATTTTTCAAGCTATCAATAGTGCAAGTTCTAACTTAAACAACGATATTGAAGAGAGATTAAAGAGATTTAGCTCTTAATCCTCTTTTTTATTTAAGGAATTTTTTTATGGCTTATGCAGCGTTTAGATCAATTGGAGCTTATATCCCTCCTAAAATTATGACTAATTTTGATTTTGAAAAAATCATTGATACAACAGATGAATGGATTACAAAAAGAACAGGTATTAAAGAAAGAAGAGTATCAGAAGAGAATGAAGCCTCATCTGACTTAGGTGCAAGAGCAGCACAAGTTGCTATTGATAGAGCTAATATTGCAAAAGAAGATATTGATTTAGTTATTTGTGCAACAGTAACTCCTGATTATCTTTGTATGCCTTCAACAGCTTGTTTAATTGCATCAAAACTTGATTTACCACCAGTTCAAGCTATGGATATTAGTGCCGCATGTACAGGATTTGTATACGCAGTATCTTTAGCAAAAGCATACATTGAATCTGGTATGAAAAAGAATGTACTAATTATTGGTGCAGAAAAGTATACTTCAATTTTAGATTATACAGATAGAACTACTTGTTTTATTTTTGGAGATGGAGCTGGTGCAGCAATTATTTCTGCAACAGATAAAAAAGAAGAAGCTATAGTTGATGTGAACTGCTCAAGTGATGGAAACTATGATGACTTAATTAAAACTGCTGGGGGAGGAAGTAAACACCCTTGCTCACAAGAAGTTTTAGATAATAAGATGGCTTGTATTAGAATGAAAGGAAATGAAACTTTCAAACTTGCAGTTAAAACATTAACTTCTGATGTAAAAGTTATGATGGAAAAACATGGCTTAACAAATGAAGATATCACACACTTTATCCCTCATCAAGCAAACTACAGAATTATTAAAGCTGTAGGTGATGCTTTAGGCTTAAATGAAGAACAAACAGTAGTTACTGTAGATAAATATGGTAATACTTCAGCAGCTTCAATTCCTATGGCAATGAATTATGCTTATGAACAAGGAAAAATCAAAGCAGGAGATAAAATCCTATTTGATGCTTTTGGAGCTGGACTTACTTGGGGATCTGCACTTTTCCCTTTCTCACCAAAACAATAAATTTTACTGATGAGCTTTTGCTCATCTTAAAACTTACATAATATATATATTTATTTCTACAATAAAGAATACATTTCGGTCACATTTGTTACAATAGTAATATAAAGATATTACACTTAACTAGGGATAAGTTTGACTAAAAAAATTACTGAGAATTTCGAGATATTTCCATGGAATGAGAACCTTGAAATTGGGATTGAACAAATTGATAAAGAGCATAGAGTATTAATAAATCTTCTTAATAAACTTGCAAATAGTCTTACTCAAGAAAGAAATATTGAGATTGAAGAGACTTTTAATGAACTTGCAAAATATGCAGAATATCACTTTAAAAGTGAAGAAAAAATCTGGAAAGAGTATATTGTAAATAAAGAGCTTCTTGAAGAACATTACAAAAGTCATGAATCTTTTTTACCTAAAGTTTTAGAACTAAAAGAAAAAAATCAAGATAAAAGTTATAATGAAGTTATTGAAGAGATTTTACTATTTTTAATTAGATGGCTGGCTTTTCATATAGTTGATGAAGATAAAAGATTTGCACTTATCATAAAGTCTTTAGAAGATGGTAAAAATATAAAAGAAGCTATTTATGAAACAGAAAGTATGATGAGTGGTTCGATGAAGAATCTTATAGAGACTATACTTTCAATGTATGATAAACTATCTATTAAAACTATAAATTTAATTAGAGAAAGAAAAGCTAGATTAAGAGCAGAGAGAGAACTAAAAAAGATTAATAAAAAACTTGAAGAGTTGTCAAGGACTGATCAGCTAACAAAAATATATAATAGAAGATATTTTGATGAACAATTTAATTTAGAACTAAAAGAGTCTATAAAAAATCAAAAACTACTTACTGTATTAATATTTGATATAGATTATTTTAAAAAGTTAAATGATACTTATGGACATGCTAAAGGAGATGAAGCATTAAAGAAAGTATCTAAAACTTTAAAAAACTTATGTATAGAACATGAAATCACTATTTATAGAGTGGGTGGAGAAGAGTTTACTATTTTATTTTCTAATAAAAATGAAAAGGAAGTCTTAGCATTAATTTTAAAGATTCAAACTTTAATAAAAGAACTAAAAATACCTAATAAAGGAAGCCATATCTCTGATTTTGTGACAATTTCAGGAGGGTTAATTAGTATCATTCCAACAAAAGAAAATAGTATTGATTCAATTATGAGATTAGCGGATGAAAGACTTTATAAAGCCAAAAGAACAGGAAGAAATAAAATTATAACAATATAAGCTTTAGTACTTAAAGATATTGTACTAAAGCCATATAAAATATAGTTCCTAAGAAAATTGAAATCAAATAATTCTTAAGAACTAGGTGTAAAACTGCTGTAAAAAATATTCCTGCTAACTCTTTTATACCATAAGGGTATAAAGAAAAATTTATATCTTTTAGTGTATAAAATACCAAGATTGTCATTATGGTTGCAGGGAAAAACTTCTCTATAAAATTTAATGATTGTGGTAAATCTCTTTTTGCAAAAAAGATAAAAGGAAAAACTCTTGTTAAAAAGTTTACCAATGCCATAATTGCAATAGCAATATAAAGTTCCATACTACTCATCATTTAACCTCTGCCTAAAAAAGAAAAGTAAAACTAAAGCCAATGAAATAGTAACTATAAGCATTTTATCACTTGGAACAAAAGCTAAGGCTATAATAGAAGAAATAGTTCCAATAGCAAAAGGAATTGGATTTTTCAAGTTTTTATACTGTTCTATACATAATACAACAAATAGTGCTGTTAAAGAAAATTCTAAACCTGCTGTATTGAATTCAACATTTGAACCAACTATTGCTCCTAAAGTTGCTCCTGTAAACCAATAGAATTGGTTAAAAGCTGTTAAAAAAAAGTAGTACCACTTTTTTTTTAGTTGTTCATCATCTTTTATTGTGGTAAGAAGTGCATAAGTTTCATCTGTTAAGCCAAAGATTAAATAGGGTTTTAACTTTCCTGTTTTTTTAAATCTTTTTAATAAAGATAAACCATAAAAAGATTGTCTTAAATTTACAAACCAAGAAGCGATTGCAATATCTACAAAACCTGCTTTAGCATTAAAAAAATTAATTGCAACAAATTGTAAAGCCCCTGCATAAATAAAAAGACTCATTAAAGGAGCTAAATACCAAGGATATTCAAAAGATACTAATAATAATCCAAAGGCAAAACCTAAAACAGAGTATCCCATCATAACAGGGATAGAAATTTTAAATGCAGTCTTTATTTCTCTTTCTAATTTCAAATTATTTGAATCTTCTGTTATTAGGATTATTTTTAAATACGTTTAATGATTTCTCTTTTGTTATATTTTCATTATATTTATCAATAGTTGCAACTGAATTAATAAAAAGTATTGATTCATCAACTACTATTTGAAAGATTGCATAAAATGGAATTTTTACTGTAGAGCCAAAATTTTCACTTCCAAAACCAGCTTCAAAACTTATATGAGTTTCACTAATTTTTATAGTACTATATGTGTAGTTTTTTAAAACAAATAAAGAAAATTTTGCTAACTGTTCTTTTGTTGCACTTGGAAGTTCAGGATTAAACTCAACTGCATCAATATTTGCAGTTACTGCAAACTCCTGTCCTTTATTTACTAAATAATTCATTGTATCTTTTACTTGAGTACTTACTAATTCTTTATATTCAATATCTTCTAATATGTTATTAATCATTTTCTAGTCCTGCATTAAATTAGTTTTGTATTATATCCTATGTAATAGATGATTATACTTATTATAAAATTGTAAATTTTTTATAAAGATTATTTATAGGAAAAACTATAGTTTTGAATTTCATCAAAATCAATCATTGCGTTCATTAATGCTAGTTTTTTAGAATTTAAAAGCATTTCAAGGGTAATATCTTTCTCAATTAATTCTGCATTTTTAAGTAATCTCGCTCTTGTAGTTCCTGCTAAAAGTGGTTTTTTAGGTGTAATCCAATTATCTCCATCAAAAATAGCGATATTTGCAATTGAGGTATCTGTAACTAAACCATTTTTTATAATAATAATTTCATCACAAGACTCTCTTTTATTAAATAATAACTCTAATTCTGTTCTATCAAAATATTTTTTTGAATACTCTAACTCAGCTACTTCGATTATCCTAAAAGTATTAATCTCTCTTTTTTTATAAGGGAAAAAATCTACACTTAAAATTGAACTTTCATCATAAACAACTTTACATCTTGAAAGTTCATTTGAAGGAGGATAAATATAGTCTTGTAAGTTTAAGTTTTTTGCTATTGTTTTAGCAACTCTGTCTTCATGGAAAGTTAAATTAAAAACTTCATAGTCATCACATTTAATTGTTTCAAAAAATATATTTTTATTCAAAGCTACTCTTTATAATTTTTTTCAAATTATAAAGAGTTTTCTCTTAAGTTGCCTATTTTTTCTTTTTCTTTTTTGTTTCAAAAACTTTTGCAACTTCCTTTGCATAGTGAAGTTCTGTTGTAATACCAACGCAAGAGCAATTGATTTCAGATAAAACATATTTATCTGTTCCATCCTCATTATAATCCATAATATAATCCATAGTCCAAAGAAGTGGATAGTTTTGACCCTTTAAAAAAGGTTTTAAATCTTTTAAACCCTTTGTAGTAAGTTTAATAACTTCTTTCCATTTTGGTTCATCTGGTGATTCATATCTATATTGAGCTCCAGAAAAAAGTGTTGCAGAAAATTCACCCTCTTGAGGTTTTTTATGTACAACAGAGATAGGTTTATCATTTACAAGTAAAACTCTAACTTCACCTTCAGCAATTCTTTCTAAATATCTACACCCTACAAAACCATTTTTACCTTTGAAATATGCAGCATATTCTGATTCTTCTTCAAATCTTGATTCAAATTTTTCTAAAAATTCATTGATGTTATCATAATAAAATTTCTCATTGTTTACGGCCTCAACAGAGAAAATTGAACCATCATCTTTTTTAGATACTAAATATACACCCTCCCCTGTAGAACCATAGTTTGTTTTTAAAACTCTAATTCCATACTTGTCTAAATCAGAGGGAAACTTTCTTGCAAAATCAGTAAAGGTATTATAAAAATAAGTATCCTTATCCCCTAGTCTAGTTCCTTTTAGTTTGGCTAAAATATCTTTAAAATCAAGATTAATCATAACATCTGGATGAGTATGTACTTCAACTCCTGAATTTCCTAAAGCCTTTAAAAATTGGAAATATTCATCAACTTCTTTTAAGTTACCAGGATTGATTCTACTTATAACAGCTACTGCTTTCTCTTTTAAATAGTCAAGTAGTTCATATTTTCTATTTGGTCTATAAAAAACAATCTCTGTTTTATAGTCAGTTACCTCTTCAATTGCATTTAAAATTGGTTTAGTATCGGGTCTAAAACCATCAAAGCCTTTATCACTACCCTTTGTGTACTCTATTACAAAAATAGTGTTTCTCATAATCTTCTCCTTAAAAAAATTTCAAGGATTTTAAAATAATAAAAATACTTTATGGTTACAAGGTTAAAAAATAAGTTTTTATGTAATCTTTTTGTAATTAAAAAGGTAAGTAGACTTTGTCAATAAGTTCTTTATATTCATCTTCAACATTTGAATCACAAGTAATTCCTCCACCGCTTTTATAATAAAGGTTTCCTTCTTCATCTTTTTCAATAAATCTTATCATCACACAAGAGTTTAAAGAATTTCCATCATAAACTCCAAAAATACCAGTATAAAAACCTCTATCATAATTTTCATTCTCTTTTAGTATTTCAACAGTTTTTTTCTTTGGTGTTCCAGTTATAGAACCAGCAGGTAAAAGTGCAGTTAAAATATCCCCTATTTTAGCATGCCAATTTTCATCTAATTGACCTGAGATTTTAGAGCTTACTTGTAGAAGTTTTTTATCTCCTGCATTTATTTTATCAATATATCTAAACTTCTCTACTTTAATTTTATTTGCCACAATTCCTAAATCATTTCTAAGTAAATCTACAACCATAGTATGTTCTGCCATCTCTTTTATATTTCCTAAAATCTTGGCACTTGCATTTTCAATACTACTATCAATTGTCCCTTTCATAGGGTAAGTTGCTATCTTATTCTTTTTTATCTCTACAAATTTTTCAGGAGAGAAACAGACAAATTTATCAAAAAATTTTAATTTATATTTTGCATTTGCTTTTTCATATATCTCATCTAAACTAAATTTTGTTTCAATCCTTGTTTTTGCAGTTAGATTTAAAATATATGAATTACCTTCTTTTATATGATTTTGTAAAGTTTCAAAACTTTTCTTATATTTATCAAAAGAAATTGGAGTTTTTACTAAGCTTTCTTTGTGTGAAAGTTTTGAAGATATTTTTTCATTTATCTCAAATTTTATATCACTAGGAAGTTCTTCTAAGGGTTTTATATAAAATTGTGATAAATCATAAGATATTGTAAAAAAAAATGGCTCTTTTAAAGAGCCATATTTATTTAGTATACTTTGTAGGTTTTTATTCAAATTATTTAACTAGTTTATTTTATAAGCTTCTTTAAAATTGCCATTCTTACAGCAACACCATTTCTTACTTGCTCTAAGATTTTATTTCTAGGGTCAACTAACATCTCATCACTTATATCAATATTTCTATTTACTGGTCCTGGGTGAAGTAATAAAATATCTCTATCTCCAAAAGTATCTTTTGTAATACAATAATTCTTTGCATAATCAGTTAATGATGTAAAATATACTTCATCATGTCTTTCAAGTTGAGTTCTTAAACTCATAACAACATCAACCTCATCAATAATTTCATCTAAAGTATCATATTGTTTAAACTCACTATCTTCATATTTAAAACAATCAGGAGCAACAAAACAAACATCCATTCCAAATCTAGGAAGAAGTCTTCTATTTGAACCTGCAACTCTTGAACTTTTTACATCTCCAATAATTGCAACTTTTTTACCTTCAACTTGACCATTAAAATGTTCATAAATAGTAAATAAATCTAATAAACTTTGAGTTGGGTGAGCATGTTTTCCATCACCGGCATTGATAATCGGACAATCTACATGGTCAACTAAACTTCCTGGTAAACCACATTCGCTATGTCTAATAGTAATAGCATCTGGTTTCATTGCATTGATATTTGCAATAGTGTCAAAGATAGTTTCACCTTTGCTTCTTGAGCTTCTTCCTACATCTAAAGAGATTACCTGAGCTCCAAGTCTTTTAGCTGCCATTTCAAAAGCACTTCTTGTTCTTGTAGAGTCTTCAAAAAATAGATTTACTACAATTTTTCCCTTTAGAACTTCATTACTTTGCATATCTAGAAACATTCTAGCATCATCAAATAGCTCTAAAATTTCTTCATTTGTAAAATCTGCTGTACGAATTAGGTGCTGCATTTATTCCCTTTAATTTTAATTTTGATTTTATCAAAAACAGCTTTAAAATTTTTATTTAAGTATAATGTTTTCACTCAAAATTTTAGGATTTTTATATGAATTATACAAAGTACTTTTTTTTCTTTTTATTTTTACTATTTCAAACTACTATTTTTGCAAAAGATGAATTTTCCTTTTCAAAAGATATCAAACCTATTTTAGACAATAGATGTGTAACCTGTCACTCTTGTTATAACTCCCCTTGTCAGTTGAAGTTATCCTCTTTTGAGGGTCTTATAAGAGGAGCTTCAAAGGAGAATATCTATGCAAATAGATTAAGTGCTATTGAGCCTTCAAGACTTTTTGTTGATGCTACTACAGAAGAACAATGGAGAGAAAAAGATTTTTTTTCAGTTACTAAAACTTTTGAAGATTCAAGCAACTCTATAATGTTAGAGCTTTTAGAACAAAAACAAAAAAATCCTATAAATAAAGGGGATTATTCTCCTGAAACAGATGAATTAGCTTGTGTACAAAATGAGACTGAGCTAAAAGAGTATTTAGAAAAGAATCCTCATAAAGCAATGCCTTATGGTTTTCCAGCAATAAGTAAAAAAGAGCATGAACTTTTAAGTTCATGGCTAAAAGCAGGAAAATTAGTAGATGATAAAAAAGATAAAATTACAGTATTTGAGAAAAAGCAAATAAAAAAATTTGAAGACTTTTTTAATAATAAAGCTATTAAGTATCAAGTAACAGCTAGATATATTTATGAACATCTTTTTTTAGCTCATCTATATTTTGATAAAAATAGTAGAAACTTTTTTGAATTAGTTAGGTCAAGAACAAAAACAGGAGTGATTGAAGTTATTCCCACTAGGTTTCCATATAGTGAAGTAAAAGAACCTTTTTATTATAGAATAAAACCTATTGAATCAACAATTGTACATAAAACTCATATGGTATATGAATTAAATGATAAAAAACTAAAAAGATATGAAGAGCTTTTTATAAAAAATAAATGGCTTGAAAAACCATATATGCCCCCTTTTGATACTAAAATATCTGCAAATGCACTTAAAACTTTTAAACAGATTCCTGCAAAAAGTAGATACGAATTTCTACTTGATGATATTCACTATTTTATAATGACTTATATTCGTGGCCCTGTTTGTAAAGGTCAAATTGCTTTAAATGTGATTAATGACCATTTTTGGATAATGTTTATGGACCCAAACTCTGATTTAGCAATAAGAGATGAAAAGTATCTAAATGATAATTTAGTAAATCTATCTATTCCAAATAAATATGGACAAACACCTGATTTATTAGAAACTTTTACAATAGTTAAAAATTATCAACAAGCACAAATATATTTTAATAATAAAAATAAAATCTATAAAGAGTATTATCCTAAAGGAGTATCATTAGATCATCTATGGAAAGGTAATAAAAATAGTAAGGACTCTATTCTAACTATTTATAGACATTTTGATTCAGCTTCAGTACATAAAGGGGCATTAGGAAATATCCCTAAAACAATGTGGGTTATTGATTATCCTTTACTTGAAAGACTATATTACTCACTTGTTGCTGGATTTGATATCTTTGGAAGTACTTCTCATCAATTTTTAGTAAGAAAACATATGGACAGATTAAGAATTGAAGGGGAAACTAACTTTTTAGAATTTTTTCCTACAGAAGTAAGAAGAGAATACTTTAACTCTTGGTACAAAGGTTGGTTAGCACAAAGACTATCTTTTTATGTGCCTTCTGAAAATGAGCCTAATATAAATTACAAAACAAAAGATTATAAAGAAGAGTTTGTAGATAAACTATTTAAAAAACTAAAAATATCAAAAGATAGAATAAATTTTATAGATAAAGATTATGTAGCAGTAAAGATATTAGAAAACTACTCTACAAAAGAACAAATAGAAGAGACATTTAAAACATTAACTCTACCAAATAACTCTAAATTTATTCAATATCATACAGATGATAAAACTAATCTAGCATATATTAGAGTTGAGCTAGAAAATGGTCAAGATTTAATTTATACTATGGTTATAAATAGATGGCATGATAATGTTGCTTTGATGTTTAATGAAGACTCAAGATTAAATCCTAAAAAAGATAGAATCAATTTTATTGAAGGGTTTATTGGTTCTTATCCAAATATTTTTGTAAAGGTAAAACAGAAAGATTTAAAAGAATTTTTTACAATAATTTATGATTATCAAGATACGAAAGAAGAAAAAGAAAAGATTTTAAAATATGTAATAAATAGAGCGCATCCTAACTTTTGGGAAGAGTATGATTGGTTTACTAAAAAATTTGAAGAACAAGATAAGCTACATTTTGGTCTATTTGACTTAAATAGATATCATATTAAAGCTATTGATAACTTTCGTTAATATTAATTAGATATAATCTCATCTAAATATTAAATGTTTTAGGAAGTTAAATGTTAGAACAATTAGATAAGCAGTTTGTACTTCAAACTTATAAAAGAAACTATGTAAACTTTAAAAAAGGTATAAATGCAACACTTTTTGATGAAACAGATAGAGATTACATCGATTTTACATCAGGGATTGGTGTTGTTTCAGTAGGACATGGAAATAAAGAAGTTGCTGATGCAATCTGCAAACAAGCTAACAATATTATTCATATTTCAAATCTTTATGCAATAGAACCTCAAGCAAAACTTGCTGAAAAAATTGCAAAACTTTCAGAAATGGATGTGGCAACATTTTTTGCAAACTCAGGAGCAGAAGCAAATGAAGGTGCAATTAAAATTGCTAGAAAATATGGTGAAACAAAATTTGATAAAAAAAGATATAAAGTAATCACTTTAGAACACTCTTTTCATGGTAGAACAATTACAACAGTAAAAGCAACAGGTCAAGCTTCTATGCACTCTCCTAATTTTGCTCCATATCCAGATGGATTTAAATATGATGCAAGAATAGATGATATTTATAATTCAATTGATGATGAAACAGTTGCTGTAATGATTGAGTTAGTACAAGGAGAAGGTGGGGTACAACCTTTTGAAAAAAAAGATATTCAAGAACTTGCAAAATTTTTAAAAGAACAAGGTATTTTATTAATCATTGATGAAGTTCAATCAGGTGTTTATAGAACAGGAGAGTTCTTAGCTTCAAATCTATATGAAATTGAGCCAGATATTATTACTTTAGCAAAAGGTCTTGGTGGTGGAGTTCCTATTGGAGCTGTAGTTACTAAGCATAAAGATATTTTTGAAGCTGGTGACCATGGATCTACTTTTGGTGGAAACTACTTAAGTACAGCTGCAGCTTCTAAAGTTGTTGATATTTTAGATGAGTATAAAAACTCTGGTCAATTAGATGAAACAATCATCTATTTTGATTCAAAATTAAATGAATTAATAAAAAAATATCCTGAACTTCTATTAGAAAAGGTTGGAGTTGGTCTAATGAAAGGTATTAGAATAAAAGATGCAGATTCTCTTGCAGCTATTATTTCAAAAGCTTTTGAAGAAGGTGTTTTAGTATTAAGAGCAGGAAAAAATACTTTAAGACTTTTACCTCCATTAACAATATCTAAAAAAGAGATTGATGAGGGATTTAAAAGGTTAGAGAATGCACTTTCAAAAATTAGCTAATCTACTTTTAATCTCTTCATTATCACTTTCTAGCATAGTGGCAAATGAAATTGATGAAAAAATTCTTTCAAAAGATAGATTAGATATTATTGATTTAAGTAAAAAACAAAATGAAGAAAAAAGTTCAAAGTTAAGAAAAGATTGGATTAATCCAATCACTTTGAGCTACTCTAAAAACTATACAGAAAACTATGACACTATTAAAAGTATGGTTTCTATAAATCAACCTATTTTTAAAAGTGGTGGTATTTATAGTGCAATTAAATATGCTAATGTAAACTTCAAATATAATGACTTAGATATTGAAACTCAAAGAAAAGAGTTAATAAAACAAGTAACCACAATGCTTTTTAATCTTCATATTATTGATTTAAATATTAAAAAAAATGAGCTTCTTCTAAAAAATGCAAAAATAGATATTGAAAGAAAAAAAGAACAGGTATTAAATGGTTTCTTAGATACTTCATATTTAGATAATGCAATTTTAGATGCAAATGGTGTTAAGAATACTCTTGCTGATTTATATTTTCAAAAAGAAGAGTTAGAGAATAACTTTAATAATCTTGCAAGTAAAGAATATACCAGCTTTGAATTACCTCAACTTACTTTAACAGATAAAGAGAACTTTTTAGAAAACTCTTTAGAACTTGCAAAAGCAAGAGTTGATATTAAACAAAAAGATTACCTTACAAATATGTCTATTTCTCAATATTTACCAACACTTAGTGTAAATATGGATTATAACCATTATCATGATACAGATAGTAACCCTTCTATTGTAGATGAAACTACGACAAATTATGGAGTTTCTGTTTCAATGCCTTTAGATGTAAGAGCTTTAAATGATGTACAAACACAAAGAATTGAGTATCTAAAATCAAAACTAAATTTAAATAATATTATTTTAGAAGAACAAAATTTTTATAAAACAAAACTTTCAAGAATTGATATGCTTGAGAGAAAAAAAGAGATTGCAAAAGAGGATTATGAACTTTATGACTCTTTATTAAAAATTATAGTTGAAGAGAAAAATGCTCAATTAAAAACACAAAGTGATGTAGATACACTTGCAAATTCTCAAAAAATAAAGTCTTTAGAAGTAAAAATTTATGAGTTACAAAAACAAATAGAACTTTTAGAGGTTTATTCGAAGATTATTTAAAGATAGCTTTAGAGCTACCTTTAAATTAATTATTTCTTTTTTATTGCTGGAAGATTTAAATAGTAATCCATCTCTGATGGAGTTAATATTTTAATAGTATTTGTACTTCCTGGAATTCCAACTGGATAACCAATTGTTGCTACATAAATTCCACTCTTATCTAATAAACCTTTTTCTTCAAGTTTTTTTAACATGATATGAATCATCTTAGAAGCTTGTGCCTCTTTTATTTTAGAAATAGGAAAAACTCCCCAGTTTGCACATAAAGGATTTAATACTCTTCTTTTATGAGAGAAGATATAAATTGGTGTCTTCGGTCTATATCTAGAGATTTTCATTGCTGATTTACCTGAACTTGTAAGAGCAATAATTCCTTTTGCTCCTAAATCATCTGCTAATTTTGTAGCAGTTGCTTGAATAACATCAAACTCATCATGATATGCTAGTTTATCATGTTTATCAAAAGGATAAATCTCTTCTGTTTTTCTAATAATATTTGCCATAGTTTCAACAGTATTAATTGGATCAATTCCAACGGCACTCTCTTCACTTAACATAACAACATCAGTTCCATCTAAAACTGCATTTGCTACATCTGAGATTTCTGCTCTTGTTGCTCTTTCATTTTCAGTCATTGATAAAAGCATTTGTGTTGCTGTAATTACTGGCATACAAGCTTCATTTGCTTTTTTGATAAGTCTTTTTTGAATAGTTGGAACTTCATAATAAGGAACTTCAATTCCTAAGTCTCCTCTTGCTACCATTAAACCATCACTTGCTTCAATAATTTCATCAATATTTTCAACTGCATCAAATTTTTCAATTTTTGCAATAAGTTTACCTTTGTAATTACCAAGAAGTTTTCTTGCATGTTCCATATCTCTTTTATTTTGAACAAAAGAGATAGCAAAGTAATCAACTTTGTTTTCAACACCCCATGCAATATCTTTTTTATCTTTTTCAGTAATTACATCAATATCAATTACTGTATTTGGGAAGTTGATACCTTTTTTAGAAGCTAATACTCCGTGATTTTCTACAATAGCTTTAATCTCTTTACCTGTTTGAGTAACTTTTGCACGAATTGTTCCATCATATAAATAGATATATTCATCAACTTTAACTTTGTCAAGTAGTTCTGGATAGTTGATTGATACTATATATTTTTTGTCATCTTGTTTGTAACCAACAATCTCATTTTTTACAAAAGTAATTTCATCACCTTTTAATAATTCAAATGGTTCTTTAACATCACCAATTCTCACTTTAGGACCAGAAATATCTTGAAGTACTGCAATTGTAGTATTAAGATTATTCATAGCTGTTCTAATATTATTTAATGTATTTAAATGATATTCATGATCGCCATGTGAAAAATTAAGCCTAAACATATTTGCTCCGGCTTTAATTAGCCCTTCAATCATCTCAACACTATTACTTGCAGGTCCTAATGTTGCTAATATTTTTGTTCTTTTTTCCATTGGGCTACTCCTTATTAAAATAATTTATAAGAGGTATTATATCAAAATAGATTTACATTGCAGTTACATGCTGTATAGGAAATATCAATCTTTTTTAGCTAAACTTCAAAAATGAATTCAAATAAAATTTCTTTTAAACAATATATGCAAAAATGGCTCTACTCAAATGATGGATATTACGCTACTTATAAGAGTATTGGAAAAGAAGGAGACTTTTTTACTTCAGTTTCAACTTCCTCTTTTTTTGGGGGAACTATTGCAAAAAAAATAGTTGATGAAATCCAAAATGGAAAGCTTACAAAAGATACAACTATTTTAGAAGTAGGTGCTCATCATGGTTACCTTTTAGCAGATATTATTCAATTTATTTATACTTTAGCTCCTTCTTTATTAGAAACTCTAACTTTTGCAATTGTAGAGAGATTTGAAAATTTACAAAAAGTACAAAAAGAGTATTTAGAAAAATCTTTTGGAAATAGTATCAAACTAAGATTTTATAAAGATATCAAAGAGGTAAAACTCCCTTCTGCTTTTGTTCTGGCAAATGAGATTTTTGATGCCTTTGCTTGTGAATTAGTTTATGAAAAAGATTCTACGTTTTATCAAGCTTTTGTAGAAAAAAATAAAATAGTATTTGAAGTATGTGAAGAGAAGAGCATCCTTGAACATTGCCATGAATATAGACTTTCAAAAGGAGAAGTTTGTTTAGATTATGAAATTTTTATAAATACTCTTTGTCAAAATATAGATAACTTTCAATTTCTTACTTTTGATTATGGAGATAAATTTTATAGAAATGACTTCTCTACAAGACTCTATAAAAAACATAAAGTTTCACCTATTTTTGAAGAGAATCTTCTTCTAGAAAACTATTATAAAAAAGCAGATATTACTTATGATGTTTGCTTTTCTTACCTAAAAGATATTTTTGAAAAAAACAATATCAATGAAATTAAATTCAATACACAAATGAATACTCTTATAGAGTTTGGAATAATTGAATTACTTGAAATTCTAAAAATAAATGTAGATGAGAAAAGATATTTAAAAGAGGTGCAAAAAGTTAAGATGCTTATTGAACCAACAGGAATGGGAGATAGATTTAAAACTCTCTATGTAAAAAAGTAACAACAAGGATAAATAATATTTTTGTAACTTTAAAAAACTATATTCACATTTTACTTTTAGTACAATAGGAAAGTTATATTATGGACATAAAGGATGCAGATGAAAAATCTATCAATAAAAGCAAAACTACTAGCAATTGTAATTAGTTCAATTGTAATAGTTTCAGTAATAATTTTAGTTCAATCAAATATTGCACTATACAACACTTCTGGAAAAATTACTACTAAATTTGAAGGAGATGCTTACTCTTCAAAAGAAGCTGAATTAAAAAGTTATGTTGAGATTGCAATTAAAACTGTAGAATCTTTTTATAAAAGAGCTCAAAATGACCCTGAAAATTTAGAGGCTTATAAAAAAGCAGCTTTAGAAGCTATTGAAAGTATTAGATATGGAGAAGATGGTTATTACTGGATAAATGATTCTCATCCAAATATGGTTATGCATGCAATTAAGCCTGCACTAAATGGAAAAGATTTATCAAAAATCAAAGACCCAAACGGAGTTTTTTTATTTAATGAAATGGCAAAAATCACTCAAGGTAATCCAAAAGGTGGATTAGTAGAATATGTATGGCCTAAACCTGGTTTTGAAAAACCACAACCTAAATTTTCTTATGTAATGAAATTTGAACCTTGGGATTGGATTATTGGTACAGGAGCTTATGTAGATAATATTAGTTCTTCAATTGATAAAATGAAAAGTGCTACTGAAGAAGAGATTTTTTCTACAATGATGACAAATATTGTTATTATATTTATTATTATGATTATCTTAGCTTTTATTATGTTAGTAATTGCAAAGAAAAGTATTTTTGATCCACTTGAAAACTTCCAAAATGGTTTATTAAACTTCTTTAAATACTTAAATAAAGAACAAGTAAATGTTGACTTACTTGATGATAGCAGCAAAGATGAAATAGGTACTATGTCAAAAGGAGTTAATCAAAATATCAAAAAAACTCAATCTCTAATTGAGCAAGATGCAGCCTTAATTGAAGATGTAAAAAGAGTAGTTGAAGAGATTAAAAAAGGTCACTTAGATAAAAAAATCACAAAAACAACTCAGAATGAAGCTCTTAAAGAGTTACAGGTTATCTTCAACGAGATGTTAGATATTATGCTTAAAAATGTTCATAATGATATAAATGAAGTAAATAGAGTATTAAGCAGTTTCAAAAATAAAGACTTTAGAGAGAAAATCTCTTCTCCTCAAGGTGAAATAGCTAAAACATTAAATGAGTTATCTGAGATTATTAATAAAATGCTTTTTGATAATCTAAAAAATGGTACAACAATGAATGAAAATGCGGAAATGCTTAGATCAAATGTTGAAAAATTAAGTATTAGTTCAAACCAACAAGCTGCATCTTTAGAAGAGACTGCTGCTGCTTTAGAAGAGATTACAGGAACAATTACTAATACTTCAAATAATATTACTCAAATAGCAAGTTATACTCAAGATTTAACAAACTCTGTAAAAGTTGGTCAAAACTTAGCAAGTGAAACTACTTCTGCAATGGAAGAAATTAACTCACAAACAGAATTAATTGCAGATGCAATTACTGTTATTGACCAGATTGCATTCCAAACAAATATTCTTTCACTTAATGCAGCTGTTGAAGCTGCAACTGCTGGAGAAGCAGGAAAAGGATTTGCTGTTGTTGCTGCAGAAGTTAGAAACTTAGCTAGTAGGTCAGCAGAAGCAGCAAAAGAGATTAAAACAATTGTTGAAAATGCAACTTCAAAAGCAAATAATGGTAAAGAGATTTCTCAAAAAATGATTGAGGGATATGATGGAATTTATGCAAAAGTTCAAGAAACAGAGAGTTTAATCAAAGATATTACTATTGCTTCTAAAGAACAAACAACTGGTATTGCACAAATAAATGATGCCGTTGCTGAGTTAGATAAAGCAACTCAAGAAAATGCAAATGTTGCAAATAATACAAGTGATATTGCAAATCAAACATCTCAAATGGCTATGAATATAGTAAATGAAGCAAATGAATCTCAATTTTTAAACAAAGATAGTGTAAAAGTTAGAAATTCTAATGTAGTACCTCAAACTACTAATAGAAGTACTAATACAAAAGTTGAAGCTAAAAAAGAGATACCAACCCAAAAAAATAAAGTTATTGAAGCTCAAACAAGTAATGATGATGAATGGGAAACTTTCTAGTTTCCTCTTCATAACTTAAAATCTAAAGTTTCTTTTTTATTTGATAACAATAAAAGAAACTTGTGTTAGAATCACTAAAAAATTTAAAGGAAACTACTATGAATCTTATTGTAAATGGAGAAGATAAAAGTTTTGCTGAAAACTCTACTTTACAAGCAATTATTGATGAATTAAGAGTTGAAGAAAAAGTAATGGCAGCAGCTGTTAATATGGAAATTGTAAAAAAAGATGAATGGAATAAATTTATTGTAAAAGAGAACGATAAATTAGAGCTTTTACAATTTGTTGGTGGCGGTTGATTTAAGGCTTAACTTGTCTACTAAACAAAAAGGTCAAGTTGCTGAACTCAAAGCCTGTGAATACTTAAAATCACATGGCTTTGAAATTATTGAACAAAACTATTATGCAAAAAAACTTGGCGAAATTGATATAATCTCAAAAAAAAATGATATCTACCACTTTATAGAAGTAAAATCCTCTCTTGATTATGAAACTGCTGTAAATAATATAACTACCTCAAAAATATCTAAACTAAAAAGAAGTATTGACTACTATATCCAAATAAAAAAACTCGATATTACTTATTGTCTTGATGTAATTATTATTGTAAATGATGATATTGATTTAATTTCAAATATTACTATATGAAATTTTATTGCAAATTGAAATATTTTTTGTTATAATTCTTTATGTTTTTACACTTAGATTTAGACTGCTTTTTTGTATCTGCCCATAGAACTGTTGATAAAACTTTAGAAGATATTCCTGCTGCAGTAGGAGGAAGAAGTAATTTAAATATTTTTTCTAGTAAAAAAGAGATTAGAAAAATTAGTGAAAATGGGGGAGCTTTTGTTAGCACTATTCTTACAAATGAAGGTGAAAAAAGTTTTAAAGAGTACTTTGTTGATGAAAATGGAAGAATAAGAGGAATAATAACTACTGCTTCCTATGAAGCTAGAGCCTTTGGAGTGAAAACTGCAATGAGCGTAAATGAAGCTTTAAGATTATGCCCAAAGCTAAAGATGATTCCACCAAATTATCCTTTATACCATGACCTATCAAAAAAACTTTGTGAACTATTAAAAAAAGAGATTCCTTTAGTTGAGCAATATTCAATAGATGAATTTTTTGGAGATTTAAGTGGATATATAAAAGAAGAAGAGGTAGAAGAGTTTGCACTTAAATTAAAACAAAAGATAAAAAAAGAGCTTGACCTTCCAATTTCAATAGGAATTGCTCCTTCAAAATATCTTTCAAAACTAATAACTGAATATGCAAAACCTGATGGTATTAAATTTGTTAGAAAAGAGCATATTAAAAATTTTACAAGAGATATTCCCATAGAAGAGTTTCCTGGTATTGGGAAAAAATATCAATTAAAATTAAGAGGTTATGGAATACGAACTCTTGGAGATATAGAAAGTAAAAAGGAGTTATTCTATTCATGGAAAAAACCTGGAATAGAGCTATATAATAGAATTTGTGGAATAGAAGATAATAAATTAAATCTACAAAGAGATAAAAAATCAATTGGTATAGGAAGAAGTTTTGATTCAATAAAAGATAGAGAAGAGCTTATAAGAAGAGTAACTATCTTAAGTAGATATCTCTCTTTTATAGTAAAAAAATCTAATAAAAATCCTCTTTCATATGCTTTACAAATTAAATATGAATCAAGAATAAAATCAAAAGATTTTATAAATGTAAATAGAATCTTTAATGAAGAAGATTTTAAAGCACATATCAAAAAACTCTTTTTAAAAAATGACAATCATCCTTCGCAAGGAGTAATTCAACTAAATATTACTGTTTATAACTTCTCAAAACCAAATGACTATACCTACAATATTTTTGAATATGAAAATGATTTAAAAAAAAGAGAATTAGGTAATAAGATACAAATTTTAAGAGAAAAGTATGGTGTAGATATTATAAAAACAGCAGCTGAAATAAAAAAAGATAATTAAAACTCCTAAAGGAGCTTTAATTAATAACTGCTACAAGCATCTATAATAGATTGTTGATTTGGATATAAATAGACTTCAACTCTTCTATTCAGTGCCATATTTTCATTACTATTATTTGGAACTAAAGGTTTATTAAAAGAACACCCTTTTGAAAAGATTTGATTTTGAATTCCTGTATTATGTAGAGTATTTCCTACATTAGAAGCTCTTTCTTCTGATAGTTTTTGATTATATTCATAAGAACCTCTACTATCAGTAAATCCTACAACTTGAACAATAGTATCTGGATACTGTTTTAAGACATTACTTATTTTGCTAATTTTATTTGCTGCTGATTGAGTAGGAATAGAAGAATTAGTTTTAAAAACCATCTCATCTCTTAGCATTATTTTTACATATTTATCTGTATTAGAAACAATTAAATCATTATCAGGATTTAATGCTGCATTAGGATTATTATCTACATTTGTATTTAATTCATCAGCTATATCTTTTGCTTGTTGCTCCATACTATAACCTATTCCACCACCAACAGCAGCACCTATTGCTCCACCTATAATTACTCTTTTTGCTTTATTATCACCTTTTGTTGTAGCACCAACAACGGCTCCAAGTAAACCACCAATTAAAGCACCTGTTTGTGTTTTTGACATTCCAGTATTATTATCAGGAGTTTGTGCATTATTATTTTGCATTGCACACCCTGTAAGTAAGAGTGTTGACAAAGATAAAGCACCAAGTTTTATAATAAGTCTATTTGATTTCATAACTTACCCTTTTTTATCAGATATTATATTTTACTATTTTTTTATGATTAAATTTTTTAAAATTTAAACTAATATTCTAATTATATACTGTAGTTTTTAATGAAAAATAAACAAATAATAAATAATGAAAAAGTAAAGTGAGTTTTTGGTTGCGGAAAGTGGATTTGAACCACTGACCTTCGGGTTATGAGCCCGACGAGCTACCTAGCTGCTCTATTCCGCGTTAAACCAAAGAAATGGATGGGGTAGCAGGATTCGAACCTGCGAATACTGGTACCAAAAACCAGTGCCTTACCGCTTGGCGATACCCCATTAAGTTAGATTTTAAATAACTTTTTGAGGTTGAAATTCTATCAAATCAAGCTTAAAGTAATCTAATATCGGTATTTTGTTCTCACTGTTTATTAATTAATAACAAAAAAGATATATTTTATATGTTAATAATTTATCTTATGTATAATTTAGATAACTATAACTAAGAGGGTTTGCTTTGTATAAAATTATTATTGCACTTTTTTTATTATTTTCAATGCTTTATTCCAAGCCTATAACACTATATGAAAACTTAAAAGAGATTGATATCTTAAAATATTCAGATCTTTATATTGATTATAGTAAAGAGTTAACTATAAATGATATTAAAAAAAATAAAGATTTATTTCAAATAAATAATAACAGCAGATTATCATATGGTTATTCTCCTGATTTCAATGTTTGGATTAGGTTTAAACTAAAAAATGGAACAAATAAAAAACTTCAAAAAATATTAGAATATGATAACCCTTTAACAACCCATATAGAATTTTATGATTTAGAAGAAAATAGTAAAAAAATAAAAGGTCTTTACTTTAGACAAAATGATATAAAAACAGTAAACTCAACTTTCAAAATAGATTTAAAACCCAATAGTGAAAAAACTTTTTATATTAAAGCAAATTCTCAAATTACAACACTAATTATTAAATTGAAAATCTGGGATTATCTCACTTTTTTTGAAAAAGAGTTAAAACATCAGATGATTCTTGCTTTATTTTTTGGAGCAATGTTCATTTTAGGTATATACAACCTTTTTATCTTTTTCTTTACAAGAGATATAAGTTACTTATATTATGTTATTTATATTATAGGTATTATTGTTCATCACTTATTATATGTTGGCTTTGCAACAATTTATCTTTTACCTGAGTATTGGATTGAAAAAATACTTGAACTTGCTCCTATAATTGTAGCTATTCCTATTATCGCATTAGCACTGTTTACTAAAGAGTTTTTAAATATAAAGCAGTACCCTAAAAACTATAAGTTCTTAAATTTTTATTTAATTTTGATTCCTATTTCTATTATATTCTTTATGCTAACAGATGATTATGATAAACATAGAAATACACTTACTATGCTTTTATTAATATATTTAATGGGATTAACTCTTTATGCAACAATCAAAAAAAATAAACAAGCATATTTCATCCTTTTTGGTTGGTTTGTTTTTTTAATCTCTGGCTTAACAATGTTCTTATCAAGTGCAGGTCTTTTTAATGTATATGAATATTTTCCATATATTGTTGAAGCTTCATTTGTATCAGAAGCAACTATTTTTTCAATTGCCCTTGCAAATAGAATTAATAGTTTACAAAAAGAAAAAGATGATGCAAATAGAAGATTGATTTTACATCAAGAAAATGAAACAAAAAGATTAAGTAAAAAAGTTGCGATTAGAACAAAAGATTTAAAAGAGACACTAATAGAAAAAGAACTTCTATTAAAAGAACTTAATCATAGAGTTAAAAATAATATGCAAACAATTGTATCTCTTATAAGACTTCAAGCAGATGAGATAGAAAATGATAAGTTACAAGATATTTTAGTAACTATTCAAAATAGAATAAATGCCATGAGTCACTTACATGAGCTTTTATATAAACAAGATAATATCTCACATATTAATACTTATGAGTATTTTGAAATATTAGTTGAAGAAGTAAAAGATAGTTATGACAAAGATGTAGATATTTACTTAGATATTAAAACAAATATAAAGATGGAACAAGCAGTATATTGTGGATTAATTTTAAATGAGCTTCTTACAAACTCTTTTAAATATGCTTTCCCAAATTTTATTGGAACAGTGGACATTAAACTAACTAAAGAGCAAAATAAGATAACTCTTATTGTAAAAGATAATGGTATAGGTTTTAAACAAAGTAGTTCTTATAATTCATTAGGACTAACTCTTGTAAATACCTTAGCAGTAAATCAATTAAAAGGTGAAATTAGTATAGATACTAAAAATGGTGTTGAAACTAAAATTGTCTGGGAAGATAATGAACAATGAAAGAATTTTAATTGTTGAAGATGAAGTTATTGTTGCTCTGGATGTAAAAAGTGCTTTAAAAAGCTTTGGTTATAAAAGAGTAGCTTATGTAACTAACTATACTGATGCAATTAACTTCGTAAAAGAAGAGAATCCCACTCTAATCTTTATGGATATCAATCTAAAAAATAGTAAAGATGGTATTGAAACAGCAAGCCAGATTCAAAAAATAAAAAATATTCCTATTATATATTTAACTGCTTATTCTGATGAGAAAACAATTGGAAAAGCAGTAAAAACAAATCCAATTGGATATTTACTTAAACCCTTTAAAAGAGAAGAATTAAAAACTACAATTTTTTTAGCTTTACATAAAATCAATAGTAGTAAAGAACTATTTAATAGTGAAGACTTCATCCATCTAGGGTTAAACTATTACTATAATCTAAAAGATGAAATTCTCTTTTATGAAAATATTCCTATAAAATTAAGTATTAAAGAGAGAGCTTTATTAAGTATTTTAGTTGAAGCTAAAGGAAATATTGTCTCATTTAATACCTTAGAAACTCTTCTTTGGCCTGATTTTCCAGTATCAAATGGAGCTTTAAGAACTTTATTATATAGAGTAAGAAGTAAGCTTGAATATAAGCTTATTGAGACTATCCCCTCGCTTGGATGTAAACTTAGCAATAAAATCTAGTAACTTTTTTACTATTCTGTGACATAAAGTGTGACATAAATCCTTTAAAGTTTGTCTAAAAAAAGGACAAACAATGAGTCACTTAAATAGAAATATCTCTATTAATTTCCTTCAAGAATTTGTTAATCACAATATTGATTCAAAACTTAACTATTTTCCTGAAAAATTTAATGAAGAGCAAAGATATGCTCTTGAGATCTTTAAAAAAAGAGTCTTTTTAGAAGAGATTATTGAAGATACTATCTCTTTTAACAAAAACCTAAACTGGGACAATAAATATACAAATACAAACTTAGCTACTACAGCAGAAGAACTTATTGAGGTATTTAAACTAAGAAGTACTGTTTACAAAGAGATCTCTTATCAAAAAGAGTGTCCTGATGAAATAGATGGATTAAATTTTGATTTATTTGATAAAAACTCTGCTGTGATTTATTGTAAAAATAATAATGAAGTTTCTGGAACAATAAGATTAATATTTGATTCAAAAGAGGGTTTACCTTCTGAAAAAAAATGCTCTTTTGACAAACAAAGAGAAGAGTTTAGTTTAATAGGCGAAATTTCAAGAAATATAGTAAAAACTAGAAATAAAGGTTTAAATCAAGAGTTCAAATATTTAATGTGTGGTATCTATAATATTTTTGTAAACAATGGTATTGATATGGCTTTATCTGGGATTAGAGCAGACCATTTAAAACTATTTGAAAAACTAGGTGGAGTACAAGTTGAAAAAGAGCTAGACTCTTATGGAAATGTTGATATTCCTTTTTTAATAATTTCTTACAACCCTACTTTTGCTTCAAAGTTTTTTAAAAAAGTATTCCTAAAAGAGCTTGCGTGACATCAAGTGACAAAAAGATGATATACTTCTTTTTAAAAAAATAATTTTGGTGAAAAGAAATAATGAATAAAGTACTAATAGTAGAAGATGAAACAATTGTAGCACTAGAGATAAAAAAAGTATTAGAAAACCTTGATTTTAAAGTTACAGATACTGCAACAGATTATGATAGTGCTTTAGAGAGTGTAAAAAACAATAAACCTGATATAATTTTAATGGATATAGACCTTCGAAGTGATAAAGATGGTATTGATGTTGCAAAGCATATACAAATCAATGATAATATCCCTGTTATTTACACAACAGCATATTCTGATGAAAAAACATTAAATAGAGCAATTTCTACAAATCCTGTTAGTTATTTAATAAAACCTTTTAAAAGAGACGAATTAAAATCAAATATCTTATTAGGTTTATATAAAAGTAAACAAGTTGATAAAACACCTATTGATAAAAGTCTTTTAAAATTAGGATATGACTATTATTATGATACACAACTAGATAAACTTTATTATAAAGATATGTTTATCAAACTAGGACTAAAAGAGAGGCAGCTACTAAAGATTTTGATTAAAGCAACTGGTACTATTGTAACTTTTGAAGAATTAGAATATAAGATTTGGCATAATCATACTATTTCAAGTAGTACTCTAAGAACATTAATTTACAGATTAAGATCAAAGCTACACTATGACTTAATAGAAACTATCTCAAATGTGGGTTGTAGAATTCCAGTAAATTCATAGAAGATATAGAAAGAAGTCTTACTTCTATCTATATTTAATTAAAGAAACTACTCTATTTGGTAGTCTAATTCCTGCTTTACTTAAAGCATCAATTAAATTTTCATTACTTTGCAATAATCTAAAAAATACTTCTATTTTTTTTATAAATTTTATTTCTCTTATTGACATTCTTATTCCTTTCATCTAAAAAACAATTTCTAGTGTGGATTAAAACTCTTTGTTAGTATTTTTTGGTTGCGGAAAGTGGATTTGAACCACTGACCTTCGGGTTATGAGCCCGACGAGCTACCTAGCTGCTCTATTCCGCGATAAATAAAATAAGTAAGATTGAAACTTAAGATTATTGATTTTATAGTAATAAAAGTTGTGCTGATAAAAATGAGAGTTATCTTACATTTTTGGCAGACAAGTATTATAATAAACTCTAGCTTAATCCCTTGTTAAGTTAACTCGTAAATAAAAAGAAAGACCTAACTTCTAAGAAAAAATATTAATTATTCAACATTATTATAAATATATATTATATTTATTAAATGTATTTTAGATATTATAAAATAATTAAAAAATATATATTTAAACAAATGCATGATATTAAATTTATAATTAAAAGTGTTACTAAATATTAGGAAATATTTAACCTAATGAAAGAAGAATATCATGAAAATCAAAGTATTGATCGTTGAAGATGAAATATTAATTGCTATGGATATAAAAAACACAATAGAAAAATTAGGACATGAAGTAATAGATACTGTAACAAATTGTGATGATGCATTAAAAAGTATCCAGAGAGAACTTCCCGATTTATTATTTGTAGATATAAATCTTGGAAAAAATAAAAAAGATGGAATTGATACAGTTCTTGAAATTCGTAAAAACAACAATATCCCTGTTGTATATATTTCTGCATTTAATGATAAAGATACCATTGAAAGAGCAGCAGAAACTTATCCACTTAACTATTTAGCAAAACCTTATAAAAGAGATAATATCAAAGCAACTTTAATAATTTTAATATATAAATTAAAACAAAAAAAATTTAAAAATAAAAATAATTTTTTACACTTAGGATATGACTATTATTATGATCAACAAAATGAAAGACTCTACTACAAAGAAGAATTAATACAAATTGGATCACAAGAAAAAATACTATTATCCTTATTAATAGAAGCAAAAGGTAATATTGTTTCAAAGGATACAATTCTTTATAATGTATGGAAAGAAAATTATGTTTCTCAAAGTTCAGTAAGAACTCTTGTTTATCGATTACGTAATAAATTAAATCATCAACTTATAGAAACTATTCCATATCATGGATTTAGACTAATAACAACAAATTAACAAAATAATTTAAATATCAATATTAAATTTACTTATAAAACTAAATATATTTTTAATATTTAAAAAATAATTTGACAACTTATTTGACATCTATATAATAAAATTTAAACATATTAATTTTTTGACCAAAAGTCAATAGAAATAAGGTAATTATATTGAGAATAAAAAATTTAATTCTTATATTTTTATTCATGATTTTTAATACAAATCTTGTATTTGCAAATACTCCTGTACAACAAATCATAAAAGAGAGGCAATCTTTTGAAAGCCAAAAAGAACAGTTTAAAAAGCTTGAAAAAAATAGTAATGAAAAAATATTTTTTAATGAAGTGAAGAAGCCTTTATTGGAAAAAATAAGTAATGAGAAATGTGTTGAAATTAAGAAAATAGAAGAAAATACAATTACATTGCTTTCAAAAAAAGAGAAAAAAAAGATTTTCCAAAAATATAACAATGGATGCAGAACATTAACAGAACTCAACAACTTAACAAAAGAATTAACAAAACTCTATATAGATAAGGGATATGTTACTGCAAAAGTTTATTTTAAAGCTCAAAAAATTGAAAAAGGCATATTAGAAATTATAGCTTTAGAAGGCAAGATTAATAATATAACACCAAAGAATCTTTATATAAAAAATGCTTTTTTATTTCAAGAAAAAGACTACTTAAATCTTAGAGATTTAGAAACTGCAATAGAATCAATAAATCGCCTACCCTCTAATAAAGCTACTATTAAAATAGTCCCAGCAAAAAAAATTGGAATGTCAAATGTTGAAATAGAAAATAAAACGACAAATAGACTCAATGGTAATATTGGGATTGATAACTATGGTTCAAAAAAAATAGGTAAATTTCAAGGAAATATGAATTTAAATTTTGATAATCCCTTAGGGATAAATGATCAATTCTCAATTTACCTTAACAGTACACAAAATCATACAAAAATAGAAAACTCTAAAGGTAATAGCTTTGTTTACTCTTTTCCTATAGGAAGTAGATTATTGAATACTATTAGTTATAAAAAATCTAGTTATAAACAGTTATTAAAAGTAGGTATTACAGATTATGAGACAAAAGGATATACAGATACTTCAACCTTTAATATGAAGTATAAACTTTTTCACAATAGAGAAAATAGATTAAATCTAGGAGCTTTTTTATCAAGATATGATACAGAAAACTATATAGAAAATTCTCAAATTGAAACTTCTAGCTACTCTTTAGCGACTAAAGGAATAGAACTAGATTACCTTTTTCAACAAGAAGGTTTTTATTCTTATATATCTTTAACGTACACAAAAGGTACAGATTGGTTTGGAACATATAATCCTACTGATTTAGATGAAAATTTTTCATTTTATAATATTGATGTGAGTCTTTTTAAACAATTCTTAGGCTTACAATATTCTTTTAATGGACATTATCAGGATACAAAAGATTTACTTTTTGGAAATAACCAAATTAGTATTGGTGGACCATATAGTGTTAGAGGTTATAACAAAGAAGGATTAAGTGGTAATAGTGGCTATTATATACGAAATGAACTAGAAAAGTCTTTGTCTTCTAAACTCTTTAATATATTTATTCAAAAATATTTTTTAGCATATGATTATGGTTCTATAGGGGAAGATGAAAGTACCCAAGGGGGAATATTAGCTAGTTATTCTTTAGGAGGAAAATATTTTTATAATGATTTTTCAATGCAATTTTATTATGCAACACCCTTACGTAAAAAAGATGTAGAGGAAACAGGTAAATTTTTTGGAATATCAATGGGATATAGGTTCTAAAAGATGAAAAAGCTTATATTATTAATGATATTTTTCATAATTGGTACTATTTTTCTATATTTTAATCAAGATCGTATGGCACATCATATTTTAAGATATGAAGATATCGATACAAAAACTAAGTATCAATTTTCAAAAGAGAACCATCTTTTGAAAATTATTCAAGAAGATAAAATAATATCATTCAATTTAGATGATAGTTCTATAAAAACATCTAAATCAATTAATGGAAAAGTTATCGAAAAATATTTTTGGCAAGGGAATGAAAAACTTTACATAGTAACAGATGCTAATAATAAAGTAATTAGAGAATACCTTTATAAAACAAAATATGACACTCTTCCTTATGGTATGAAAACCAATGGCCAAATATATTATTTTATTTATAACAAAATGAAAAGTCTCAGAGTTGTTGTAGATAGTACAAATAAAATAGTTAAAATATTAGATTATGATAAAAATGGGAAAGTTGTTAAAGATACAAACCCTTTACTTCAAGTTGATTTTTCATATGGAAGTGGACTATTAGAACCTCTAAGTGGAATACTTTTTTTTCCAGAAGGTAGTTATGATCCAAAAAATTCTAAATGGATAACAAAGATAAAAAATGATGACATTCTTCAAAACCTACAATACCTTTCAGCTCTTCCAAAACAAGAAGTTTATTTATGTTCAGATACCTTAGATACATATTACCATAGTTATCTTTGTACTAATGGAAAATGTGGAGGGTTCTATGCAATAAATTATCTCGAGTATTTTAATGCAAAAGGAATCATTGTAGATAACTCTAAATATTTTCATCCAAATAGATGTAAGAAAATAGAGTTGGATAATAAAGTATATGACATAAATAAATTTGGCTTATGTGTCGAAAAAAAAATTCAATCCAAAGAGATAAAAATATTTGATGTCTTAAATCATAATTGTCATCATGAAGTAGATGAAATTATTAATACATGCAAAATAAATCACAAAAGGGGAAAAGTTAATGTTTTTTAAAAAAGTTTGCTCAGTTTTATTAAGTATTAGTTTACTATTTAATCAAATAGTTTATGCAAGCGGAATTACAGTAGATTCAACAGCTTCAAGCATGAATAAACCATCTTTAGGAAATGCTCAAAATGGTGTACCTATTGTTAATATTGTAAATCCAAATTCTAATGGACTTTCCCATAATAAATTTAAAAACTACAATGTTAATAAGCAAGGACTTATTTTAAATAATTCACGAGTAGTTACAAAAACCCAACTAGCAGGATATATTAACCGTAATAAAAATTTAAGTACAACAGCAAAAGTTATTTTAAACGAAGTAACAGGAACAAATAAAAGTTTACTAAAAGGTTATACGGAAGTTGCAGGGAGCGCAGCTCATGTTATTATCGCAAATCCAAATGGAATTTCTGTAAATGGAGGAGGCTTTATAAATACTCCACAAGCTACATTAACAACGGGAAAACCTTTTTTCTATGGAAATGAACTTGGTGGCTTTAATGTAAGAGGTGAAGATATTATTATAGAAGGAGAAGGATTTAATGTAAATAATATAGACAAAGTAAATCTTTACTCTAAAGCTTTACAACTTAATGCAAAAATCTATGCAAATAAGCTTAATATTGTAACAGGAGATAATGATATTTCACAAGATGGTACCATAACTTCTTTAGATACTAATGGTAGTGGAATTGCAATTGATTCCTCTTTATTAGGAGGTATTTATGCAAATACAATTACTTTAACAAGTAATGATAAAGGAGTAGGAGTAAACTTGCCTCCTGAAGTTATCTCTCAAAAAGATTTAATTATTAATGCAAATGGAAACCTTGTATTAAAAAAAGTTGTTGCTAATGAAAATATAAATATAACAATATCAAATGCAAATATAGAAAGTACAAATGAAGTTGGTGCAAAAAATATATTACTAAAAACAAGTAAAGATTTAATTGTAGACGCAGGAAGTATTATAGAAGCTAGTAATAATCTTATTACTAAAGCAAAAAATATTAATAACTCAGGTGAATTAAGAGCTATATCAGATAATAGTAATTTATCACTAGAAGTTGAACAAGAACTTATTAATAACAATAATATCTATTCTAAAAATGATATTGTAGTTAATAGTACCAAAGTAGAAAATAATAATCTTATTCAAGCAGATGATGATATTACAGCGAATATAACAGACTTTACTAATAATACAAATGGAACAATTTATGCTAAAGATAAACTAACACTTATCAGTACAGATATAGATAATAAAGGTGTAGTTACAGCAGATAATGTAAATATAAAAACACAAATTATCACTAATAAAGGGGCATTATATACTACAAATGATATGAGTATAAAAGCAAATACTCTTACAAATGAAGAGATGATACGAAGTAATAATGAAATTAATTTATTAATTTCAAATGCTTTAAATAATGAAAAAACTAGTATGATTTATGCAGATGGTAATATAAATATTGCTGCTAATGAAGATAAAGATAAAATAAATACAATTACAAATAAAGGATTAATTCAATCCCATAAAGATATCAATATAACAGCTAAAACACTAAATAATACAGCTGCATCACCTGTATATACTCCTAAAATAACATCAAGTACAAAAACAGTTTCTCGGGGAGGTTCAAAAAGTTATGATATTGTAACTACAACTGTCAGAACGGATCTCTTAACAATACCAACAGATCCAGCATTAATGTTAGCAGAGGGAAATATAACTATTGATGTAGATACTCTTAACAACTATTACTCTTTAATCTCTTCAGACAAAGATATAATATTAAATGCCTTAACTGCAAATAATGTTGGAAAAGTTGCTCTTACAACAACTTCTGTAACCACAAAACAATACAGAAAAGAGAAATATTGTTCAAAAAGGGTTTCTGGCTCTTGCATGAAACATAAAACAAGAGCAGGATATAGAGGAACCTTTACATCTAAAAGTACATCTAAAGTTCCTGTAATAAATTATGGTATTCAAGCAAAAAGATCAATTATAGGAAATGTTGTTACTTTAAATAATATAAATAATGGGCAGGATATATTAACTCAGCAAGAAATTTCACAAAAACAAGATGAAATCAATACCATAGTGTCTAATAGTATTAGTCTACAAAATGGAATAACAGCACTAGATGATAATAATGAACAAATCAATTTAATAGTAAATGAAGTTCAGGATATGGAAGCTAAAGTAGATAGTATACAAACAAATGATGACTTTACAACATTTAAAATAGATCTTCAAAATATAAAAACTGCTCTAGAAGATGTCATTAGTAAAGATCAAGAGACTATGGATAATCTTCAAGTAGTAATTAATTATACTAAAACATTAAATTCTTCAACAAACTTAGAACAGGAGATAATAAAACTTGAAAGTTATTTATCAACACTTAAAGATAATCTTACACAAAATACAACAAATCTAGAAAATATAGAAAATATTGATTCCTCTTTAAATGTTGTAGAAGATATGGCTGAACAAAAGCAAGCATTAATAGATGTAGATGTGGATATTAAAAATATAATTGAAAATAATCATACAATTATTGGAGAAATCGAAAACAGTAATTTATCTACTTTAATTAATGAATTTGACAAAGTTTATAATACACTTAGTGATGAGCTTCAAAACACATTGACTCAACAAGAGAATACAAAACAAACTGTAATAAGTAATCAAAATGGTTTATATCAAACAAGAAATACACCAACACTTAAAACTGTAAGTAATATCACTATAAATAAAGATAGTAGTGATCTTACTTCAAAACTAACCTTACCAAAAAATAAATTTGGTTTATTTACATTAAGTGAAAACCCTAAACATAGTTATTTAATAGAGGCTAATCCACTTTATACAAATTATCAAACTTTTATCAGTAGTGATTATATGATGGGAAAACTTGGCTATGACCCTACAAAAACAATAAAAAGACTCGGTGATGCTATGTATGAGACAACACTTATACGAAATAGTATCATAAATCTAAGTGGACAAAGATACTTAAAAGGATATGACAGTGACTTAGCTCAATTTAAAGGGCTAATGGATAATGCTATAGAGGTACAAAAGAATCTTAATCTTGCATTTGGAGTAACTTTATCTAAAGAGCAAATAAATAGTCTTACAAAAGATATAGTTTGGATGGAAGAGAAGATTATACAAGGACAAAAAGTATTAGTACCTGTTGTATATCTTGCATCTTTAAATAAAGAAAATTTAAAAAATGGTTCACAAATAATTGCAGGAGAAGATATAGCCCTTGCAACAACGGGAACATTACAAAATCAAGGAAAAATAGAAGCAGGAAATGATTTAGCAATTTTATCAAATAATATTCAAAATCATGGTGGAACAATAGAGGCTAAAAACAATGCTGCACTACAAAGTAATACAAATATTGATAATATTAGTGGAGCTATAAAAGCGGGAAAAGACTTAAAATTAAATGCTAAAAAGAATATTAATATAAGTGTAGCTACAAATGAAGAAACCTATAAATATAAAAGAGGTTCTCAAACAACTACAAATAAAGGGAAAGACTCAGAAATATTAGTAGGAGGAAATTTACTGATTAATGCAGGAGAAGGTGTAAATATAACCTCTTCAAAAGTAAAAGCAGAAGAAGATGCTGTAATAATTGCCGATAAAGGGGATGTAACTATAGATACAGCAAAACAAAAAGAGAAGTTTTATTTTGATGTATATGGGGGATACTATAAAGGAGACTCTTCAAAAAATAGTGGTTCACAAATTGAAGCAAAAAACCTAACTGTTTTAACAAATGGTAATTTAAATATAAGTGGTAGTACAATAAAAGTAAAAGAAGACGCAAACATCTATGCAAAAGATGTAAATATCACCTCTTCTCAAGATACAAGCTCCTCAAAATATAAAAGTGAATCAAAAGGCTTTTTCTCAAGTTCAAGTACAAAAATAGAGAAACAAAGCTCAAAAAATATAGCATCACTACTACAAGCTAAAAATGTAAACATAGATACAGATTCACTTACACTAATAGCCTCAAAAATAAAAGCAAACCAAGCAGAGATAACAGCAGAGATAATAAACCTAATCTCTTCAAAAGATTCTGAATATCTTAGTAAATTTTCAGATACAAGTGGAATACTAACAAAAACAATAGCTACTAAAGGATATATAAAAGAGATAGCTAAAGAAGCAAAAATAGAAGTAAATGAAAAACTTATAGTAAATAATAAAGATATAACTGAAAAACTGACAAGTGATAATATAATAAAAGCTCTCTCTTCTGAAGGGAAATTAACTCATGAACAAATAAATCTAGTAAAAGCAGTACTTAATAATGATGAATGGGATGAAAAAACCACAAGCTTAAGTGGATTAGGTGCTTTAATTGTTGCTGTTGTAGTAACAGTACTAACAGCAGGAGCAGGAGCAGCAATAGTAGGAACAGCAGGAGGAGCCGCAACAGCTGCAACAACAGCTACTTTAACAACAGCAAGTGTACAAGCAGCAGTAGTACAATCACTAGTAACGGGAGTAACCAATCAATTAGTTACTTCAGCTATTACTGGAAATAGCTTTAAATTAGATGGAAAAACCTTATTAAAAGGAGCAGTGAGTGCTGGGGTACTTTCTTATGCAAATACTGCATTATCAATAGATGCACTCAAAGAAAGTATGAGTGTTACAGATTATGCTCAAAATGCAGTGGTAAGAGGTGCTGCACAAGGTATTACCTCTGAACTAACAGGAGGAGAGTTTAAAGATGGATTTAAAACAGGAGCAGTATTATCAATATTTAATGATAGCTCATTACAAATGAGAAAATATGTGAAAGATAACTATGATTATGCAGGAAAGAATGGAGAAAAAATTCCTGATAATGTAAAAAGTATTGGGGTTAATGGTGATGGAGTGAAATTGGCAGGAAGTGGACTTGATCCAATTACAAAAGATAAAATTATTGCTCCATTTGGTGGAGCACAAACAGGAGAGAGATTGATATTTGGAATACCATATGCTGAAGGTGGAGTAGTTGACAAAACAGTAGAATACTTTGCAGGACCACATGACTTTATATCAAGTTGGAATTATGAGAATATAGACAATAAAACATTTTTGAAAAGTGATGATATATTTATAAATACAGCAAGTGGATTACTCCTTATCCCATCTATTCCATTTGCAGCAGCTCCATTTATACAAAATAATATAAGTGAAATAAATGCAATAAATAGTTTAAAAAAAGAACAAAAGAAAAAACTAGATAATATCATAGAAAACTATAAGAAAAATGAACAATTAGTACAGGAGAATCACAATGAAAATAAATAATTTATTTTTTATCTTAATATTATTTATATTTTCAGGGTGTTATACAGGATCTAAAAATTATGATACATTTAAAAAATCAAATAATTTTATTATTCAAAATAATACTAGCTTTAATAATTATTCAAAGGGGTATATTCGAGAAAGTTATAGTGATACACACTATATATATATAAGAAATAATAATAAAAGAAATGTTCCTAAAAAATGTATTTATGGCTTTATAACAAAAAAAGATGACCCAAAACAAATACCAATAAGATGGGAAATCTTATCAGGAAAAGAGTATTGTAAAAAACAACAAAAATGGATATTATCATTTTAATATTTTATTTAATAAATACTGCAAAGGGATTACTCTTTTTCATATCTATTCCATTTGTAGCAGCACCATTTATACAAAATAATATAAATGAAATTAATGCAATAAGTAGTTTTCAAAAAGAACAAAATAGATAATATAATTAAAGAATATGAATAAAAACAATCTATAAAGGAAATGTAAAATGAAAATTAAGAATATTATATTTTTACTTGTAATTTCATTGTTATTAAGTGGGTGTGGAATTGGTGCTAAAAGTTATGAGGTATTTGAAGAACAACAGAATTCAGTTATTAGAAATCAGATTAGTATGTTAAACCCTAAACTAGCTTATATAAAGCAAAATTATAATGAAAATGAATATATATATATAAAAGACTCTAGTCAAATAAAACATATACCAAAGGAATGTAATTATGGCTTTATAACAAAAAAAGATGACCCAAAACAAATACCAATAAGATGGGAAATCTTATCAGGAAAAGAGTATTGTAAACAGCAACAGCAATGGATATTATCATTTTAATATTTCATTTAATAAATACTGCAAAGGGATTACTCTTTTTGATATCTATTCCATTTGCAGCAGCACCATTTATACAAAAATATATAAAGAGTAAAAATTCATGGATTCAAGTGTATTGATTTTTATCACTTTTTAAGGTGGCGACTGTCCCCGTTATCCAATAAATATTTATAAAAAAGGAAAAATAGATAATATCATAGAAAACTATAAGAAAAATGAACAATTAGCACAGGAGATACAAAATGAAAATTAAGAGTATTCTTTTAATATTTATAATTTCTTTATTATTAAGTGGATGTGGTATTGGTGTTAAGAGTTATGAAATATTTGAACAACAACAAAATGCTATAACAAACAATACAAATATATATAATAGTCATTCTAGTATTGAGTTTTACTCACAATACTATATTCAAAAAGACTATAATGATGATAAATATATATATATAAGAAATAATTACAAAAGAAAAGTATCAGAAAAATGTATTTATGGACATTTAGCAAAGAAAAATGATCCAAAACAAAAAGTCATAGGTTGGAAAATACTCTCAGGAAAAGAGTATTGTAAACAGCAACAGCAATGGATATTATCATTTTAATATATATAAGTCTAATTAAAAATATTATAGAGGAACTAATAAAATTACACTTATGGTAAGTAACAAATACCTATTTATAATGATTTGAATGATTAAAAGAATATTTACCTCTACCTCATCTTAATTTATAAATAAAGTAGCCACTAATTTAACTAAAAATTTAAAATTTAAAATTTTTTGTAATTTTAATTTAAATGTGACAGCTTTTGTAACATCTTTTTAATAAACTTTTCTTCTAAAGCAAAATTAGGAGAAAAAATGAATAAAATAAAATTAGGGTGTGCTCTATTGTTAGTAGTAACTTTAGCACAAGCAGAAAATAATAATTGGTATTTAGGTATAAGTGCTGGTCAAGCTAAAGTAGACACAGGAATTAATACTACTAGCTCTACAGAATCATTAGATGAAAAAGATACAGGATATAAAATATTTGGTGGATATCAATTTAATAAATATTTAGCAACAGAACTTTATTATAGTGATTTAGGAACCGTTACATATAAAGATAGTGCATCTTCATTAAATCTAGAAGCAGATATTAAATCTTATGGTATAACAGGTGTTGTATCATATCCTATACATAAACATATTAAACCATTTTTAAAAGCTGGTCTACAACATTGGAAGGGAAAAATAACAGGAACAAATGATATTAATGAAAATTCAAAAATAAAAGGAGATGGGAATAAACCAATATATGGACTAGGTATAAATTTTCCAATTACTGAATCTATATCTATAAGAACTGAATATGAAGTTATTAAACTTGATGAATCAGATTCTAAGTTTTTATCAGCTGGTTTTGTATATAGATTCTAATAAAGCCTAGAAAATCTTTCTTGTAGCAATATTTATTTGGATATATTTTTATTCAAATAGTTTTAAAATGAACTACAACTAAAAGAAGTAAATCTTATAAAATAAAAGGGAAAGTATTTATAAAAAGTGGTGCGGATGAGAGGACTCGAACCTCCACACCGTGAGGCACCAGATCCTAAGTCTGGCGTGTCTACCAATTTCACCACATCCGCATATAGACAAAAAAAAAGATTAAGTTGCAAACAACTTTAATCTTATTTAAAAGTGGCACGCCTGACACGATTCGAACGTGTGACCGATGCCTTAGAAGGGCATTGCTCTATCCAGCTGAGCTACAGACGCATCAAAAAATTATACAAAAAACATTCTGAAAGAATGCTAAAATGGGGTAAGTAATGGGATTCGAACCCACGGCCCTCGGAACCACAACCCGATGCTCTAACCAACTGAGCTATACCTACCACTTAAAAAAATGGTCGGGGCGAGAGGATTCGAACCTCCGGCCCCCTGGTCCCAAACCAGGTGCGCTAACCAGACTGCGCTACGCCCCGAATCATTCACTAATCTTTCAAAAAGTGGACGGAATTATACTATATAAATAAAAGTTTGTCAAGACCTTTTTGCGAAAATTAGAAAAAATTTTCTAATTTTCTATTTTTCACTAAAATTGGATTAACCCATCTACCGGTGAAGATGCCGTTGCATAGGGCTTCTTAGGTATTCTTCCTGCTTTATATGAAATTCTTCCTGCAATTGTTGCATACTTAAATGCTTCTGCCATTGCCATTGGATCTTGTGCTTGTGCTATTGCTGTATTAGCTAAAATACCATCTGCACCTAATTCCATTGCATATGCTGCATCACTTGCACAACCAAGTCCAGCATCAACTAAAACAGGAACTTTTACTGCATCTCTAATAAATGCAATATTATATGGATTTTGAATTCCAAGACCAGAACCAATTGGAGCAGCTAAAGGCATAATTGCATCTGCACCTGCATTTTCTAATCTCTTAGCAACAATTGGATCATCACTTGTATATGCCATAACTGTAAAACCATCTTTTTTTAGTACTTCACAAGCTTTGATTGTATCAATCACATCTGGATATAAAGTTTTTTGTGCATCACCTATAACTTCTAATTTAATAATATCAATTCCAGTTGCTTCTCTCATAAGTCTAAAAGTTGTGATAGCCTCTTCAGCTGTAAAACATCCAGCTGAGTTAGGAAGTAATTTTACATTTGTATCTTTAAAATAGTCTAATAAATTCTCTTCATTTGGATTTGTAATATTTACTCTTCTAATTGCAACAGTGATAAGTTCACTTCCACTTGCAAGAGTTGCATCTTTTGTTGTTTGGAAATCTTTATATTTACCAGAACCAACAATTAATCTACTGTTAAATTCATAATTACCAATTTTTAAAATATGGTCATTCATTTCTATTTTTCCTCCATAAGTTTTAACAATTTTTATCTATAAACTTTCTATAATCTTTACTAGTATCATTAATATCTAAGCTTATAATTTCGGGCACATCATAGCTATGTAATTCTTTAATTTTGCTTTTGATTTTTTTGAAGTTTTCTTTTTTAGTTTTGATACTTAAAAGGATTTCTTCATCATTACAAAACTCTTTTTCCCAGATATAAAATGAGTTTATTTCACTCATTTGAACACAGGCTGCTAACTTCTCTTCTATTAAGATTTTAGCGATTATTTTTGCCTCTTCTTTTGAAGAACAAGTTGTTTGTACAAGGATTGCTTTCATAATTTTTTTACCTCTTCTACTAAATCTGATGGAATTAAAGAGTAGTTATTCTTTTTATAATTCTTTGCAGCTAAAGTATGTGCTAGATTTGCAGTAATTGCTGCATCTAATGAGTTATAGCTTTGAGCAAGTAAAGAGGCTATAAGTCCACTTAAAACATCTCCACTTCCACCTTTACTTAAAGTTGATGTACCAAAACTATTAACATATATCTCTTTATCTTTTCCAATAAGTACATTTGCACCTTTTAAAAGAAGAGTTACCTTTGGATATTTATTACAAAATTTAGAAACATACTCAAATCTATCTTTTTGTAATTGTATTACACTAATATCTGCTATTTCACATAGTTTTAAAAGAGCACAAAACTCTTTTGGATGAGGAGTTAAAACAACATCACTCTTTAATTTTTCTAAAATAATCTCTTCATAAAAAAGGTCAGCATCTATAATAGTAGGTATCTCTTTTGCTAAAATTGTTTTAATTTCCTCAGTTTCATACTTACCAAGTCCCATTCCAATTGCAATTGCAGTACAGTTATCACTTAAGAAATGTGTCTGCATAATATGATATGGTAAATCAATATCTTCATGGCAAACTACACTTACTAAACCAGCACCAAAACCAAAAGCAGCTTTGGCAGCTATTATTCCTGCACCTTTTTTACAACCTGCAATTACATTTAGATGTCCAAAACTACCTTTATGTGAATTCTTTTTATTTCGTAAAGGAAGATTCATATCCTCTTTTTCAAGAAGAAAAATATTTGTCTTCTCTTCATAAATAGACCTTTGAATACCAAGATTAGCAACTTCAATCTTACCTACATAATCTTTTGCTTCATCATTAAAAAGAGCTACTTTTAATGCTCCCATAGTGATAGTTGTATCTGCATAAAAAGCCTCTTGATTTACTTGACCTTTTATATTTATACCGCTTGGAATATCACAAGCTATTTTATAAGTATTTAATTGATTTAAAGTATTGATAATGTTTAGTGAAGTTTCATCTAAGTCTTTATTTAAACCACTTCCAAATAGAGCATCTACAACAATATCAGACTCACTTATCTCTTCATGTAAAGTTAAGCCTAAAAGTTCTACTCTATTTTTCTGTAATTTTGCCATTTGAGATTTAGCACCAAAGGGAAGGTAGAGTTTAACTTCATATTCTTTATAAAGTAATCTTCCAAGGGCAAGTCCATCAGCTCCATTGTTTCCAGGTCCACACACAATTAAAACAGAACTTTTCTTTTCAAAGTTTTCTTCTATAAAACGAGCTATTGATGAAGCTGCATGCTCCATTAGAATATCTTCTGTTAAAGCAAATTTTTCATAACACTTTTTATCTAAAGAGCCTACTTCATAATAAATATGTTGCATAATGATATACCTCTATTTTTTAAACTTCCAACCCTCTTTCTCTAAAGTTAGTTTTACTTTCTCTTTTACATCGCCTTGTAGTTCAATCCACTCTTCTTTAATACTTCCACCACAAGCAAGCTTCTTCTTTAAAAGTTTTAAAACTTCTTTTTTATCACTCTCTTCAAGATAAAATCTTCCCACTAAAGTTACTGGTTTTCCTTTTCTTTTTTCAAAGGTAAATACTAAATGATGTTGATTTTTAGGAAGAATTTCTAAAGCTTTTTCTTTTGCCTTTTTATCATTTTTACTTGTATCAAACTCATTGCCTTCTAATTTTGAACCAAGATTTTGTGCTAATAAATCTGCTAATCCCATTTTAAAAGCCTTTTAATCGTGTTTGAACATCAATCTCATCTATTGATACAAACTCTTTATTTTTATATTGTTCTACTGCTACTCTTCCAATCATTGCTGCATTATCAGAACAATATTTCAGTTCACTAAGATAAAGATTTATTCTATTAGCTTTACATAACTCTTCAATTGCTGTACGAAGTCTTATATTTGCACTTGCACCACCAACTATTGCAAAATTTTTAGGTAGTTTTTGTTTAAATAGTTTTTTTAGTTTCTGCATAATATGAGCTACTGCTGTTTTTTCAAAAGAGGCACAAATATCACATACATCTTCTTCACAAAGCCCTTCTTCTTCTAACTTTTCAAGTCTCATTCTTACTGCATTTTTTAAGCCTGAATAAGAGAATTCTATATTTGGACTTTGTCTTAAAGGAACTGGAAAATCAAATCTATTTTCATCTCCTTTAAGTGCTTTTTCTTGAACTATTGGACCACCAGGGTAACCTAAATTCATCATCTTAGCTACCTTATCAAAACTCTCTCCAAAACTATCATCTAAGGTACTTGCAATTAGTTTCATATCATTTAAAGAGTTTGCCTCTATAATTTGAGTATGTCCACCTGAAACCAAAAGAATAGTCATAGGTAAAACCTCTTCTTTTTCAATAAAAAGAGAGTAGATATGACCTTTTAAATGGTTTACTGCAATAAGAGGAAGATTTAAACTTACACTTAAAGCTTTTGCCATTGTTACACCTTCCATAAGAGTAACAGAAAGGCCAGGAGCATTTGTAACGGCAATAGCTTTTAGTTTAGGAAAATACTCTTTACACTCCTCAAGTATTTTAGGAAGTGCTTCCACATGAAGTCTTGCAGCTAATTCAGGAACTACTCCCCCATAAACTGAGTGTTGAAGTTCTTGAGATATTTTTTTATGATATATTAATTTCTTTGTTTCAATCTCTGTTATTGCAATTGAACTATCATCACATGATGATTCTATCGATAAAATCAAGATTTCGACTCCTCACACTCTTCTTCTCTATTTATCCAATCAAGAGCACAATCTAATTTACCAAACCCTGATTCAGCATTTATATGTCCAGCTTCTTCTAATAGCTTCATTCCAATTTGTAATTTACTTTGTAATCTAATAGCCTCTTCCACATTCATATATGGATCATTTGTTGAAGCTGCCATAATTATCTCTTCCGCTTTTAAATCCGTTGGTATTGGATAAGGGAAAAATGTTTTTGCCTGTTCTAGCTCTTTGTCTCTAACAGGAGCAACTAACATTAATTTTTTTAAGTTAATATCTAATTCATCACAAAGATGAAACCATAAAAGGTTTGCTAAAGAGTGACAAACTACAATTGTTGGTTTAAAGTGTTCAATCTCTTTTTTTACATAAGCTTTCCACTCATTTAAATTTGGATTATCTCTATTTGGTAAAGAGGGAAATGATACAGGAGTATTTTGCTCTATTAAATCCCTTGCTAAATGTGCTTGCCAATGAGGGAAGTCACTCCCCCCTAATCCATGTAACACTAAAACTCTTTTTTCCATTTTTTCCTTTCTTTATATATCTCTAACACATCGAACATATTTTTTCTTGTGCCTACTATCAAAATATGGTGTTCCACTTATAAAATACATATAGTCAGCATAAAACCAAAAAGTTCTCCAATGAGCTTTACTAGCCCAGAAACCATCTGCTATATTAAATCTAAAACTTCTATTTATATAGGTTTTTTGGTTTTTTTTATCAACTATCAATTTTAATTCATCAATATCTGGTACTCTCCAATTTGAGAAACCAGCATAAGTTAGCTCCTCACAATAAGCTTCTGCTTCTTTATGAGTAAAAGTCTGTTTTAAGATGATTGAATCATCCATCCACATTAATTTATTTTTATTATCTACTACAACTTTTAATGAGCCATTTCTTTTCAAATCATTTGCAAAAGCAAATGAAAAAAAGCAAATAAACATTAAGAAGAATAAGGCTTTCATTACTTATCCTTTATTTTATATTTCCCTTGTTGTAAGTTTCTTCTTACACTTTCGTCAATAAGTTCTACTGTTATATTATACTCTTCTTTATAAATAATTCCCACAAGCTCTTTACAAACTTTTTTATTATTTTCATTTACTTGTGAATTTTCTTTCCACTGCTCAAACTTTTCTTCATACATATCTACAATATTTTTTTCAAATTTATTTCTTGTGTAGATTAAATAAATTACTAAGATTAATAGAATTCCAAAAGGTATGAGTAAATCAAGTGTCATAAAAAGACCTCACCTCTTTATCTATTTCAAAAATATCTTCTATTGATGTAGGTTTTACCCCTGAAAACTTCTCTAAAGCTTCTAAAGTTATTTTTGAAACATCTAAAAATCCAATTTCTGAGTTTAAGAATTTTGATACGGCTACTTCATTTGCTGCATTTAAAACCACACCCAAATCAAGGTTATTTAAAATTTCATCTTTTACTTGCCAAATAGGATATCTCTCTTTTTCTATTTGCCTAAACTCTAGACTTCCTACTTTTATTAAATCTACAGGTTCTAAAACTTGCTCATCACACTTTCCTAAAATTGCATAGGCAATTGGAAGTTGCATAGAAGCATTTGCAATATGTGCAGTTGAACTTCCATCTTCAAAATTAATAAGAGCATGAATTAAAGATTTTGTTTCAATTATGGCATCTAATTTTCTTGTATCAAATAACCACGCTGCTTCCATTAGCTCAAACATTTTATTTGTCATAGTTGCAGAATCAATTGTGATTTTATTTCCCATCGACCAATTAGGATGATTTAAAGCCTCTTTAATAGAGACATTTTTTAATTTCTCTAAAGAATAATCTCTAAAAGAACCACCACTTGCTGTAACCGTCATCGATGAGATTTTTTTATCTTGAAGTAGATACCAAAGAGCAAAGTGTTCTGAATCAATTGGACTTAAATGAGTTTGGTCTATAAATTTTCCAGCTACAACTAAAGACTCTTTATTTGCCAGTGCTATTTTTTTACCACACTCTATTGCTTTTAAGGTAGGTCTTAAACCTAAAAAACCTACAAGTGCATTTACAACTGTTTTAGAGTTTGATTCTTCAATTACTTTTAAAATTGAAGCCTCTCCAAAAGATACATCAGAGTGATTTATTTTATGAATATCTTCTTTTTTTGAGATTACAACCTTTTTAGGTTTAAACTCTTCTATTTGTTTATTTAAAAGTTCAATATTAGTTCCAGCAACTAATACCTCAACATTTAGATTAAATTTTCTTGCAATATTTAGAGTATTAACTCCTATAGAGCCTGTAGAACCTAAGATAATCAAATTACAGCTCTTAGAATCATTAACATTACTACCCCACCAAAAAGGTATCCATCTGTTCTATCTAATATTCCACCATGTCCAGGTAAAATATCTCCACTATCTTTCACATCTGCAAGTCTTTTTAAATATGACTCAAAAAGATCTCCAAATACTGAAGCTAAAGCAACTACAATTGAAATAACAATTGCTCCAAAAGTTGATACATTTTCTAAAGAGAAGATAAGTCCAAAAAGTGTTGCAACAATAACTCCACCTATCACACCCTCTACTGTTTTGTTTGGACTAGTTTCACAAAATTTAGTTTTACCCATACTTCTTCCTACAAAGTATGCTCCAATATCCGCTCCTGCTACAATTACAAGTAGCCATAATAAAGACATTACACCATATTCACTATAAAGTGCAAGTAAAAATAAAAATGAAGCTGTTGGATAAAGAAGTGGTAAGAAAAGTTTTCTGTCAATCTCTTTTTTATAAGCAATTAATGAAGCATAAAGAAGAGCTAATAAAAATACTAAATCCTCAGGATAAGGATAAAAATATGCTAAAAACCAAATGATTCCAGTATAAAAATATATTGAATCACTTTGCATTTTATAAAGTTTCATCGATTCATTAATTGAAACTACTAATAAAATACCAAAAAGTAACCACATTATAAAAAATGAGTCAATGTACCCTATAACTAATACTGCAATTATTAATGCGATACCAGTTTTAATTCTTGTATTACTTGATTTAATTATCTCGTTAAGTGCCATTTCTAGTCCTAAAATAATAAGTTATATATTTTAGCATTTTATCTCTTGTTATTAAATAATAGGCTACTTATCTGGGTATATTAGAAGAAAAGTAGAGAATTAACTCTACTCTTGAATCATAACAGTTAATATTCCTGTCGCATAATTTGTAGTTTCACTTAAATCATAAACCTCAAAATAAAATTCACATACAGAAGCAAAGGCTATCTTTTTTTCTACTTTGATTATATACTCTAAAGTATCTGCTTCTTTATTTAATTTCACCTCTTTTAAAGAGATTAGAAACCCTACTTTTGCCTCTTCCTCTTGTGAAAAACCTGCTGAGCTTTGAGCTGCTGCTTCAAAAAACATTGCTAATGAAGGTAAAGAGTCAAAAGCACATTTAACCTTTACAAACTCATCATTTACTTCTAAAAGCTCTTTTGCAAATTTAACTGGTTCTTGATGGGGGATATTCATAATTTTACTTCTATTATATTTTTTTTATTCTCATTAAACTGTTTTGCATATGATAAGAGCTCTTTTACAGAATTAGGAGCTTTTATATCATCATTTTGAATACTTAAAGTTGCTTCTTCTTTTGTAACTCTTACTTTTAAAGCGACTGCAACTTCTAAAAAATCGATACAGTTATTTACTTGTTCAATATTTTCAATATTCATAGTCTCTGTTACTACTAATAAAATCTCATCTCCATCTAAAGCTTTAATGGCACCCATTTTTAAAACTCTATTAGAAGTATTATCTCCACAAGAGATAGTCATAACTTCATTTTGATTTTTTTCTAAAATTGAAGCATATGAAACAGGTGTATTATAAACAGAATTTTGGAAATCTGTTGGAGAGATACCCTCTTTATTTAAAATTGCATTTAAAATATTTGCTGTTGCTGGCAATTCTCCATAAGCACTTCCATACATTATTCTTCCTACTTTGAACTCTACTTTATCCATAAGTTCTATAACAAGTTTTGAGGCTCTTGTTAATCTTCTTCTAAATACCATTTTAGGAACTAATGTTTTTGTATTTAAATCCTCTATTTCAGTTGGAGCTAAAAGATAAGAAGCATTTAAAATCTCTAAATTAATTGTCATCATCTAGTCCTAAAAGAATACTTGTATTATTTCCACCAAAAGCAAAAGAGTTAGAAAGCACATAAGAGAACTCTTTATTTAAAGCCTCATTAGAGAATAAAACATCCTCCCTTTCTACTGCTTTTATATCCTTTGAAGGAGGAATAATCTGTTTTTGTAAAGCCATAGTTGATATAATAGCCTCTATTGCTCCTGCTGCACCTAAAGTATGTCCAGTGAAAGCTTTTGTTGAACTAACATAAGGTTTGCTAGTATCAAATAATAAAGAAATAGCATTTAACTCTGAAGAGTCATTTGCCATTGTACCAGTACCATGGGCATTTATATAAAGAATCTTCTCTTTTTCTATCTTTGCATCATTTATTGCATTTTGCATTGCTTTAGCAGCACCATGTCCTTCGGGATGGGGTTGAGTCATATGATGTGCATCTGAACTATAACCTACCCCACATATTTCAACACTAGATGAAGCTACTTTTTCATCTTGAATTAATAATACAGCAATAGCTTCAGCTACATTCATTCCTTCTCTATTTTTTTCAAAGGGAGTACAAGGTTTTGAAGAGAGTACACTTAAAGCAGAAAAACCACATACTGTAGTATATGATAAAGCATCCACTCCAACAACTAATACATTTTTATAAATACCTTTTGAGATAACCTCTTTTGCATATCCTAAAGCATTTGCACTAGAAGTACAAGCAGTAGAAAATGAGATATCATCATAAAAAGAGAACTCTTTTTTTAATAAATAAGCAATTGCATCTATTGGGTGTTTTCTATAATCAATATTTTCATAAGAAGAGTCTTTAAAGAAAACTCTTTCAGTCTCATTCATCCCACCAACAGAAGAACCAACAATAAGTAAAGTATTTTCAAAATTATTTAAAGTCGAACTTTTTAAAACTTTTAAAACAGTCTCTAAAAGTAGTTCATTGAAAGTTTTATCTGATTTTATTTTACCAATTGCAACTTCTCTATCTTGAACATAAGTGTTGTCAATTGTTATGCAATCTTTTTTTTCGCAGATTGAAGCAAAAAGTTGTTCAGCATTTAAACCTGCACAACTTACTGCCTCATAATTATTTATGAAAGCTTTTTTATTTGTTGTCATTTATGTATTTTAATAAATTCTCAACTGATGCAAAAATCTCATTATATTGCTCTGGATTTTGTATCTTTACACCATACTCTTTTTCTATAATTAATACTAACTCAATTGAATCAACAGAATCTAAACCTAATCCCTCATCTCCAAAAAGAGCATCAGAATCTTCAATATCTGTAACTTCAATATCTTCAAGTTTTAAACCATCAATTAAAACTTGTTTAAACTCATCACTTGTAATAGCCATATATAATTCCTTCTTTTATTGATAGAATTGTATTATTATTGTACTTATAATTTATTTAGTGTTAAAATTATAAAATTAATATAATTTTTAGTGATAAATAAGTAAAATCACAAAATAACAAATGAAAGAAATAGATGCCCTTAACAAATAATTTATATACTATAACTTGTAAAACAGATTCGAGTATAGATATTTTATTAGCAGATGAAAATCATCCTGTTTTTGCTGCTCATTTTCCAAAATTACCGATACTACCTAGCTTTTTACAACTTGAAATAGCAAGTGAAATCTTTGATATTAAAATAACAGAAATAAAAAAAGCAAAGTTTATAAAAACAATAACACCTCAAAATAAAATTTCATTTAAAAAGAGCAATAATAAAATAATTATTGAATCAGAAGAAAAATTAAAAATTAGCGAGATAATCTATGAATAGTTTTATTATTGTTGTTCCTACTTATAATAATTTTCATACTATACAAGATGTTGTTAATGATATTTTATCTTATGACTACAAAGTAATAGTTGTAGATGATGGTTCTTCCACAGAGCTAACAAAAATATTAAAAGAGTCTCCTAATCTTACAATTGTAAGACATAAGAGTAATATGGGGAAAGGGCAAGCCATAATAAGTGGAGCAAAGAAAGCTAGAGAATTAGGTTTTACTCACATTGTAACAATGGATGGAGATGGACAACATTTAGCAAGTCAAGTTAATAAATTAATAAGTGCCTGTTCAAATGATGAAATTATAATTGGTTCAAGAAATTTTGATATTTCTAATGTACCAAATAGCTCAAAATTTGGTAGATGGTTTAGTAACTTTTGGGCATCATGGGATACAGGTTATGAAATAAAAGACTCTCTTTCAGGTTTTAGACTATATCCTCTTTCAATTATTGAACTACCAATTAAAACTTCTAGGTTTGATTGGGAAATGGAAGTTATCGTAAGACATGCAGATGCAGGAAAACCAATCAAAGAAGTAGAGATTGAATGCTTTTATCCAACATCTGAAGATAGAGTATCTCATTTTAGAAAATTTTGGGATACAGCTGCTATTGTTTGGGTTCATGTTCAAATACTTCCTATTAAGTGGGTTAAATATATATTTAACTTGTTTAGATTTAAAAAAAGTTAATGAAAACAAAACAGAGAGGAAGTGGCTGGAGTATTGCTCTAGTATTTAATCTATATAAACTTTTTGGCTATAAGTTTATATATATTTTAATGTATCCTGTTTCATTTTTTTATTTTATCTTTGCCACAAATGTAAAAAAAGCATTAAGAGATTATTATCAAACTATAAATATAAAATTTACTAATAGAATTTATTTCAAACACTTAAGATTTTTTGCTATTTGTATGGTTGATAGATTTATCTCTAAAGTTGATGTTAAAAGTTATACCTTCAATTATGATGATATAACTAAAATGACTGAGATTTTAAATAAAGGAACTATTTTATTATGCTCCCACTTTGGTGGATGGGCAGCCTCTACAAATGCTTCACATGTAAACAATAAACTAAATATTGTAATGCAGGAAGTTTTATTAGAAGGAATTAAAAAAATAGAAGACTCTTTACCTGTAAAAGAGAGCATTAATATTATTGATTTGAATAAAGGTACTATAAGAGTTTCAGTAGAGATTGCAAATGCTTTAATGAATAATGAAATAGTTGCAATTATGGGGGATAGAGCCTCAAATAAAAAAGCTGAAATAGAAATAGACTTTTTTAAAAGAAAAGCAAATTTTAATAAAAATCCTTTTGAAATTGCCTATAAAACAGATAAACCTATATTGATTTACTTTATTATTTTAATGGGTATTCAAGAATATAAAATTGAACATACTATAATTTATTTAGATAAGACAAAAGAACAAGAAGATGCAATTAGTCTTGCATTATCTACTTATATACAAAAATATGAAGAAGTTATAAAAAAATATCCAGAGCAATGGTTTAATTTTTACAATTTCTGGGAGAACAAATGAAACTAACAATTGACAAAAGACATATTAGCCTTAAAGAGATTGTAAATGCTACTAGCGTTGAAATCTCAAATGATGAGAACTTTATTACTTTTATTAACCATACTCATGATTTTATGATGGATACAATCAAACAAGGTAAGCCTATTTATGGAATAACAACTGGATATGGAGATAGTGGTAAAAACTATGTAAACTATGATGATGCAGCAAAACTACAAACAAATCTATTTAGATTTCATGGATGTGGAATAGGTAAAAACCTATCTTATGAAGTATGTAGATATGCAGTTATTTGCAGAACTATCTCATTAAGTAAAGCAAGATCTGGGGTTTCTATGAATCTACTTCATAGACTTGAAATGTTAATTGAAAAAGATATTATTCCAGTAATTCCTTCTCAGGGTTCAGTTGGAGCAAGTGGTGACCTAACTCCATTATCATATATTGCTGCTGTTGTTGCAGGGGAAAGGGAAGTTTACTATAAAGGTGAAATTAAACCTGCTATTGAAGTTTACAATGAACTTGGAATAGAACCATACTCTTTTGAACCAAAAGAAGCCTTAGCAATTATGAATGGTACAACTATCATGAGTGCTATTGCTTTAAAAGCTATTGAAGAGTTTGAAGTTATTTTAGATTCTATGGAATCATATGTTGCTGGTATGTTTGAAGTTCTATTAGGAGATGATACTCCTGTTGCTGATTTTGTTCATGATTCAAAACCATTTGAGGGACAAATAAAAGCTGCAAAAAATATCAAAGAAAAAATTGCTGGTTCAAAGTTAACTCATGGAAGAGATGATAGATATGATAAATTCTTTGCTGATAATAATTTAAATATCCAAGATACTTACTCTATGAGATGTGCTCCACAAGTTCTTGGTGTAATTAGAGATAATCTTGATATTTCTAAAAAATGGGTTGAGACTGAAATCAACTCTGTAAATGACAATCCATTAATTGATGGAGAAAATCAAAAAATTTATACTTCTGGTAACTTCTATGGTGGTTATGTAGCTCACGCTATGGATACCCTAAAAATTTGTGCTGCAAATTTAGCTGACTTATTAGATAAAGAGTTTGCTCTACTTGTTGACCACAAATTTAATAGAGGTTTAGGAGAGAATCTAAAGCTTTCTAAAGAGCCTTTCTTCCATGGATTTAAAGCTATGCAAATTAGTCTTAGTTCATTAAGTGCTGATGTTATTAAAAATACAACTGCAGCTTCAATTCACTCAAGACCAACTGAATCACTAAATCAAGATAAAGTTTCTATGGGTACAACAGCAGCAAACGACTTTGCAAAGATGATGCCAGAACTTCACAATATGCTTTCTATTGCCTTTATTGGTATGGCACAAGCAGTTGATATTAGAGGTAAAGAACAAGTATCTCCTCACTTAAGAAAAATCTACGAGACAACTAGGCAGATTGTAGAGCCTTTAATTGAAGATAGAAGAATGGATATTGATATAAAAAATATCAATAAACTAATTAAAGAAGCTAAATTTATATAAAGAGTTTGTTGTGGAAATTAAAAAAGTATTAGTAACAGGAGCAACTGGTTCTATTGGTGAAGCTATAGTAAAAGAGTATGCAAAAAATGGTTACTTTGTATATGTTCATTATAATAGCAACAAAGAGAAAGCCCAAGCTATTTTAGACTCAATTGAGCATGGTGAATTAATCACTTTTAATATGCAAGATAAAGAGGATATTAAAGCTACTTTAGAGAATCTAAGTGTTGATGTTTTAGTAAATAATGCTGGAATCATCAAAGACAATCTATTTTTCTTTATGGATGATGAGCAATGGGAAGATGTAATAAATACTAACCTTTCTGGAATGTATCATGTTACCAAAACTATCTCTAGAAATATGATGATGAATAAAAAAGGAAGTATCGTAAATGTAGCTTCTATCTCAGGTATTTCAGGAAATGCTGGACAAGCAAACTACTCAGCTTCTAAGGGTGGAGTAATTGCTTTTACAAAGACTTTAGCAATTGAGCTTGGAAGATATAATATTAGAGTTAATGCTCTTGCTCCAGGTATCATAGAATCTGAGATGATAGAAAATATTCCAAACAGTAAGGAACTTAAAAAAGCTATTCCTTTAAATAGATTTGGGAAACCTGAAGAAGTAGCAAAATGTGCTTACTTTATTGGAAATGATGCTACTTATGTAAGTGGTGAAGTTTTAAATATTAGTGGAGCAATGGTTAGGTAGAAATGAACCTAATTATCTCACTACTTTATGCACCAATTGTATTTACTTCACTAAGATATTTTGATATTACAAAAGTAAGCTTGGCAATTCTTTGCCTAAGTATTCTTTGGTTTTTATTGGTTTTTAAAAAAGGTTATAAAGAGTATTTGTATCCTCTTTTATATATTTGTATCTCTATTTTAGCTTTTTTCTTAAAAGAGTTTTTGATATTAAAAACTCTTCCTTTATTGATTTCAAGTTTTATTACTGCATTGATATTTATCTCTTACCTCAACAAAACTTCTATAATTCTATTTTTTGCAAAAAAGTTTTCTAAAAAGGAACTTTCACAAAAAGAGGAGGAGTATATTCACAAATCAACTCTTTTTTGGTTTTTTACTTCTTTAATTAATGCTATAATTCATCTTATTATTTTCTTTGATACAAATATAAATTATTGGATTTATTATAGTTCTATTGGCTGGTACTTTGTTTTTATCTTTGCAGGAGTATTACAGTTTTTACATAGAAAATTTATTTTTTTAAAGGCACAAAATGATTAAAGCACTATTTTTTACTCTTTTTAGTATCAACTTATTTGCACAAACTATTCACTTTCAAGAATCAAAATATATAGATGCTTTAAATAGTAGCACAAAAAAAACTGGCTATATAAACTTTAGAGAAAACTCTATTGAAACCTCTTATGAAAATAGTGATGTAGTTTTATTATTTGAAGAGGATACTCTTTTTATAATGAAAAATGAAGGAACAGTAGAGATTGATTTAACTAGAGATATGCCAAAAAAAATCTATGTTACTCTACTTCAAGCTATCTACTTAGATGAGATTTCAAAACTTGAATTATATTTTGAAGTACAGATGAAAAAAGATGAAATTTTTCTAAAACCTAAAAGTATTGTTGCAAACTACATAAAAAGTATTAACTATAAAAAAACTACAAAACTAGAATATCTTCATATAAATATGTTAAATAATGATAGGATAAGTATTGAGCAAATTGATTAAACTATCAAACTTTTTTATCTTTTCTTTTGCCTTATTACTCTTATTTTTAACTAATAACTATTCAAATATTTCAAATAGTATTTTAGCTGTTTTGCCAGATTCTAAAGATAAACAGATTTTACAAGCCTATTCAAAATACTATGATTCAAAAACTCTTTTTGTCTCTTTTGAAAATCTTCCTAAAGAGCTAATTTCAAAAGTTGAGCAAGAGTTACAAACTATTAAAGAGATAAAAAAAGAGTCTTTTTACAATAACTCTTTGTTTGAATATAAAAATAAAAATCAACTTCTTTTAAATAATTTGAATGAAGAAAAATTAAAAAATATAGATATTAAAAAAGAGTTGCAAATAATTCAAGACTCTCTTTTAAACTCTTTTTTCCCTTTTATAGTAAACAAATATGATCCTTTAAATCTTTTTATTAAAAAAGAGCAAAATCAACAAATAAAAGATATACGTGTTTATAAAATAAATAAAGAGATAAACAATTTAAACAGTTATAAAAAGCTTTATAAAAAGATTCAACTATTAGAAAAAAGATATCCTGAGCTAAAGATATTTAGTACTATTTTTTATTTTGTTGAAAATTCACAAGCAATAAAAGAGGATGTAAATAAGATTATAATTCTTGCTTTTTTGATTTTACTAACTCTATATCTTTTTATTTTAAGAAATATCTCTTTACTTCTTAATACTTTAACGACTCTTGCTACTTCTGCAATTATCTCAACAATAGTTGTTACTACTCTTTTTAGTGAGGTCTCAATTTTTGTTTTAGTTTTTGGTTTATCGATTAGTACTGTTGCTATTGATTATATGTTTCATCACTATATGCATGGTTATTATGTAGAAAAGAAAAGATTTAATAAAGAGGTGTTCTTTGGTTTCTTTACTACTTTTATAGCCTTTTTTATCATTAGTTTTGTCTCTTTTCCTCTAATTAAACAACTTGCAATATTTACTATAGTTTCACTTTTAATCTCTTATTTACATTTTAGTTTTTTATATCCTAAAATTGCTTTTTCATTTAGAGAAAAAGGCTTTAAAAAAAGTTTTGATTTTAATATAAATAAATTCTATATTCTTAGCTTTTCTACTATTTTAATTGCTATTTCACTTTTTACAATTACTTTTGATACAAACTTGCGAAACTTAGATTATCAAAATGAAAAACTTGATAGGCTAAATATCTATTTTAAAGAAAAACTAAAACACACAACTACCATACCTATTTTAATTGAAACTACTACAATAGATGATTTAATGAAAAAATATAAAATCATTAAAAAAGAGCTTCCTTCCTTAAACTCTTCTTTGGATCTATTAATAAGTAACTCTAAATTTGAAGAGAAAAAAAGCCTTTTAGAGAATAAGGAGTTCAGAGCTTTAAAAGAGAAGCTTATAAAGGAATCAATCACTTTAGGCTTTAAAAAAGAGTATTTTCAAGAAGCCTATACAATAGAAGAAAAACCAAGTTATAGTTTTGAAAAACTAAAAGAGTTACATATCAACTTCTTTAAATACAAAAACAAATATTACCTATTTATAAATATAGAAACTTCTTCTTATGAGGTTATAAAGGAGTATGAATTTATAAAAGCATTAAGTATGAATTTACTATTTAAAGATTCACTAAATAAAGTTAAAAATGAGATTTTAATTCTAGGAGTAATCTCTTTAAGTTTAATTGTTTTACTGATTTTATTTATTGCAAAAAAAGAGTCTCTTTTTGCTCTTTGCTTTTTACTTTTTCCTTTAGCAATGATTCTTACATACTCATTTTTTACAGCCTTTAATATTTTACATCTATTTATGATATTTGTAATCTTAGCCCTTAGTATTGATTATGCTATTTATAGCTCTAAAGGCTTAGATATAAATACAAGAAAAGCAATACTTTATTCTCTTCTTAGTACTTTTGCAGGTTTTGGAGTATTAGTATTTAGTAAGATTAACTCTTTATACTCTATTGGAATAGTTGCAACAATTGGTGTTTTAGCTATTTCATTTTTATTAATTTTTTTAAAAAGGTCATCTAATGAAAATTGAGGTTCATAATGATAATGGAACTATTACAACATATACTATAAATAAAGAAGATTTTACAAATAGTTCTTTAGAAAATCATCTTGGATATATAAATTCAAAATCAAAAGAGAAAAATGTACTAAATATTATTAAAGCTTATTACAGTAACTCAAAGATTATACTATTTGATGAAACAAACCAAATTATCTCAAAAAAACTTGAAGATTTAAAGATTAAAGAGTTTAACTCTGATAATAATACTAAAACTATTTTTGATGAGAAAGATTTTTCTATGATATTTTTTACAAGTGGAAGTACAGGAAATCCTGTTGGAGCTTTAAAAACGAAAAAACATCTAGAAGAGGAAGTTAAAGTTCTAACAAAACTATTTGAGAATAAAAATATTAATAAAGTAGTTTTAACTGTACCTTTTGTACATATCTACGGAATGTTATTTGGTCTTTTATATCCATTGTTAAATAATATAGATATAGTTTTAAAAGAGCATTTTTTACCAAATGATTTATTGAATCTAATTGATGATAATAGTTTAGTTGTTACAACTCCTTTATATATCAAAGCTTTAAATAAAATCTCTTCTATAAAAGATTTATCAAAAGCTATCTTTGTAAGTTCTACTGCTCCTTTAGATGCTCTAAATGCAAAAGAGTTTAAAGATAAATTTAATACAGATATTATGCAAATTTTTGGTTCAACAGAAACAGGTGGTATCGCATACAAACTTAATGATGAAAGCTTATGGACACCTATGCCAGAAGTTGAAATAAAAACTAATGAAAATAATGAATTAAAAGTTGTTTCTCCTTTTGTTTCAACAACTCTATATGAAAATGAGTTTAAAGATATAAATGGGATTATGCAAACTTTTGATTATATAGAAAAAGAAAATAATAAATTTAAACTTGTAGGAAGAAGTTCACAAATTCTAAAAATTGCAGGGAAAAGATACTCTACAATTCAAATAGAGAATATTTTAGAAGAAGTAGAAGAGATAAATAAAGCTTTAGTTTTTGTTTCTTCAAACGAAGATTCATTAAGAGGAGAAAGACTAGATATCACAATTGAGGGTTCAAAAGAGTTTAGTTCAAAAGAGATAAAAAAGATTTTACAAAATAGACTTTCAAATTTAAAATTCTCATTGTCTTTAAAGTATGTAGATAAAATACCAACTTCAAGTGTTGGTAAAAAACTAAGAGTTTAAACCCTTAGCTTTTTATTTACATTGCAGATAATTGAACTTGAATAGCATTATCTAAATTTTGAACCCATCCATTATAGTTACTATGGATAGTACCTTTTTGAGAGTCATAATTTAAGTTCATACTATTTTTATAGTTAATAGAATAGTTTTTATTGTTATATTTAATTTCAACTAAAGCCATGTGTTTTCTAATATTTAATCTTGCTTCTGCTACACCTGGTTTAACTTTTTTAACAATCCAACCTAAACTTGTACCAGCAGTTTTAATTGCATCATAAACTTTCTCATCAGAAACTTTCTTTGCTGCTTCTACAGGACTATTTGGAACATTATAAACTGCTGCTGTTCTACAACCAGTTAGAACAAATAAACCAATTGCTGCTACGAAAATTAACTTAATTAATTTTTTCATTTTTTCTCCATTTTATTAAATTTTTTTGATTGTATCATATAGTATGTTATTAATTATTTAAATATTACTAATTTATCACTCTAGTAGTTTTAATAAAAATTAAAATAATCTAAATTTTGTTATACTCCACTTTATAAAAGGGAAATATTATTTAATGTCAATAGTCATAAAAAATCTATGCAAATCATATAAAAAAAATCTTGTCTTAGACAATCTTAATTTAGAAGTAAAAGAGGGCACACTTTTTGGCTTATTAGGTCCAAATGGTGCAGGGAAAACCACTTTATTATCTATATTAAACTTTTTAATTCCTAAAGATTCAGGCACAATTGAGATTGCAGGTAAAAGTTTAGATACTAATCAAAAGGAAATAAAATCTATTTGTAGTATCGTTCCACAAAGTTATGCTTTTTATCCTAAATTAACTGCCTATGAAAATTTAGAGTTTTTTGCCTCTTTATATGGTTTAAAAAATGAAGCTCTTAAAAAAAGAATAAACTATTGTGTTGAAGTTTGCTCTTTAGAAAAATATATAAACAAACAAGCTCATAGTTTTTCAGGGGGCTTAAAAAGAAGATTAAATATTGCAATTGGATTATTAAATAAACCAAAAATTCTATATCTTGATGAACCAACTGTTGGAATTGACCCACAATCAAGAAAATATATTTTAGAAGTAATTAAAGAGATTAATAAAAAAGAGAAAACAACTATCATTTATACTTCTCATTATATGGAAGAAGTTGAATACTTATGCGATGAAATAGCTATTTTAGATAACTCTAAAATTATTTTTCAAGAGAATAAAGAGCAAATAAAAAATAGTGAGTTTGGATATAAAAATCTTGAAGAGATGTTTTTATCTTTAACAAAACAGGATTTAAGAGACTAATGTTTAAATATTTACTAAAAAAAGAGTTTACCCTTATTCTTAGAGACTTACATGCTTTATTAGTTCTTTTTGTAATGCCTGTTATTTTTATTTTAATTATGTCTTTAGCTTTAAAAAACAGCTATTCTAATAGCGTGGATACTCCTTTAAAAGTAGCTATTAGTAGTTCAAAAAATAATAAATCTATAAAAACTATGATTGAGAGTCTAAATAAAAGTAATTTCTTTGAAGCAAAATACTTAGAAATAGAGAATAAAAAAGAGACTCTATATAAACAAGAATATGATTTTATAATAGAGATTCAAAGAGATTATATTGAAAGAATCAAACTAAATGATGATAATTTCAAAGTAAGCATTTATAGTAAACCAGATATCTCTTTGCAGAAAATTGAACTTTTAAAAAATCTTATTTCAAATGCAAGTACCAAAATTATTTTAGAAGATTTAATGCTTGCACAAAAAATTGATACAAAAAATGTTTTAGATTTTGAAGCAAAAATTCAAAATAACTATATCTATAAAAAAGATAACTTTGAGATAGAACCTAGCTCTACACAACAAAGTGTACCAGCTTGGCTTGTATTTTCTATGTTTTTTATACTTATTCCTATTTCAAATACATTTATAAATGAAAAAAACTTTGGAACAATTGATAGAATTAGAAGTATCAAGGTATCTTTATTTCCTATTTTATTAGGAAAAATCATTCCTTATTATTTTATAAATCAAATACAAGTAGTTTTTATGATACTTGTAGGTATCTATCTTGTTCCTCTTTTAGGTGGAGATTCTTTAGAGATAAAAGGAAATATTGCTTTAATCTTTTTAGTCTCATCAGCCCTTAGTTTTGCTTCTATCTCTTTTGCACTTTTAATTGCAAATATAAGTAAGACAACGGAAGAGGCAACTACAATTGGAGGAGTATCAAATATTATTCTTGCAGCAATTGGTGGGATAATGGTACCTAAATTTGTAATGCCTAAATTTATGCAAGATTTTTCAGATTATTCACCGATGTCTTGGGGACTAGAAAGCTTTTTAGAGGTTTTTGTCAGAGGTGGAAGTTTTAATGATATTTCTACATATTTATATAACATGATAGTTTTTGCTATAATTTGCCTTTTATTAGCATATACATTATTAAAAAAGAGGAGATGACTTGATAGGGTCTAAAGATGAAAAGTTAAAATTAGAATTAAAAGAGTTAATTATTGAAGAGTGTGATAAAGATATTGAAGCCGAAGAGATAAGTGATGATGAAATACTTTTTGGTTCAGACTCAAAATTAGAATTAGACTCAATGGATGCCCTTCAAATATCTATGGCTTTACATAAAAAATATGGAATAGATGCAAATGATAGTAAAAAACTTAGAAAAATTATGGCATCAATAAATACTTTGGCAGACTACATTCAACCGGAATAATTTTGAACGCATATATCACAGGAACATCTTTAGTTTGTAATATTGGAGATAATAAACAAGATATTATCTCCAATTTAAAAAAGCTTTCATTTAAAAACTACAAAGAGTATTTAGAAGAGCTTTTTAAAGAAAAGACTTTTTATAAAATTTATAATTATGATTATTCAAAAGAAGAAAGATTTCAAAAGATTTTAGAAAAAGTAGTTTTAGAGGCAATAAAAGAGGCAAAACTTTCAAAAGAAGAACAAGAGGATTTACATATTTTTCTTGGTTCTACTTCTATGGAAATGGGAACAAATGAAGAGTTCAAAAACAACTATGACAAAAGTACTTGTAACTTTGAGTTTAAAGATATTGGAAATGGAGCTATTGGAGAGTATGTTAAAAAAATCTTGAACTCAAAACATAAACCCCTACTTTTCTCAACGGCTTGTACTTCAAGTGTAAATGCTCTAGCTTACGCAGCTAAAATGATAGAAAAGAAAAAAATCAAAAGAGCAATTGTAATTGGCTTTGAACTTTTTAATAAATCTACTTTAGGTGGTTTTTCTTCACTAATGCTTCTATCTAAATCAAAAATTTATAGACCCTTTGATAAAAATAGTGATGGCATTATTTTAGGAGAAGCTTGCTCTGCAATAGTTCTTGAAGATAAAAAAAGAGATGAAAAAGATTTTAGATATATCTGCTCTTCAAATGTTTGTGATAACTACTCTGAAACTACAAGTGATCCATCGGGAGTTCCTATTTTTGAAGCAATGAATCAATCTTTAGAAAAAGCAAATTTAAAGATAGAAGATATAGATTGTATAAAAGCACATGCAACAGGAAGTGAAAATAATAACTCTTCTGAGGCAAAAGCTCTATCTTTATTATTTGAAAAATATAAAAGCAAAACAAAAGTTACTGCACTTAAACCAATAATAGGACACACCTTAGGTGCTTGTGGTACAAATGAAATTACATTAATGTTAGAAGCTATAAAAAATGGTTTTTTACCTGCTACTTTTGGTTTTGAAGAGCCAATTGAAGATTTAGCCTTTACTCCAATATTAGAAAATCAAACTTGTAAAGAGAAACAAACTATTTTATTAAACTATATTGCCTTTGGCGGGAATAATAGTTCAATTATCTTAAGTAATAAGGCTTAATATGTATATTCACTCTGCTTATAAATTTATCAATTCCAACACAGATGTAAAAGAGTATAGAAAAGAGCTAAAAGAGCTTTCAAAAATAAATCTTAGAAGATCAAGTAAGTTTAATGTTTTAGCAGTGTTAGGAGCTTTAAAAGCTACAAATGATATAGACTTAAGCCAAAACCTTGGAATTTATGTAGCAAGTGAATATGGACCTATTAATGATGTTTATAAAATCTTACAAACGATAAATGAAGAGAACAATATTGTTATGCCTTTTGATTTTTTAAATATCAATAGCAATAATGTAAGTTTTTATGTTTCTCAAGCATTAAATAAAAAAGCTAAAAATATGCTTTTAACCTCTCAATGCTTATCTTTTGAAAAATCTTTACAACTTGCACTTTTTGACTTAGAGATAGAAGAGGTAAAGGATGTCTTAATTGGTGGAGTTGATGAATCCTTAGAAGAGATAAAAGCCTATGAAAACTATATCAATCTTGCAAAAAAAACAGAATCAAAAGATGGAACCTGTTGGTTATACTTAAATAACAATAGTGAAAATGCCCTTGGAAAAATTATAAAGATTGAAGAGTTTTCTAATTTAGAAGAACTTTTCTCAAAAAAGAATAAAGAGTACTCAAAAATCACTCTTAATCACTTTGCTCTTGCAGATGAGGAGTTAAGCTCTAAACTACCCCAAGAAAAAGTTTTTATCTCAGAGGATTTTTATGCCTGTGAAGGAGCTTTAAGAATACTTGAATTACTTGAATTTAAAGGAGAACATCTTTATATTGCTAAAGATGCAAAAGATAACTTCATTACAATAGAACTTAAAGTTTAAGTTCTATTATATTTTTTTTAATAAGATAAAAGCCTCTTCTTCATATTTTGAAGCTTCAATCAGTTTTTGGGCAATTTTACTTCTATCAAACTTCTCTATTTTTTTACTAGCTTCAACACAAAGTAAGGCAAACTCTCTTAAAGTATTTCCAGATTTTACAAGTAAAGATGAAGCCTCATCTAGCAGTTCTTGGTTTAAGTTATACTGTTTTGATTCTTTTAAAAAAGCAGCATATAAAAACCTAAAACCTCCACCACCAGTTCCTATTTCTTCTTGCATTCTAACAATATGAGTTAAATAGTTTTTTAAATATCTTTCATCTTTAGAGCTTAACTTTGAAATCTTTTTAGCTAAGGTTCTCATTCCTTTTACTCCCGCATATGGAAAAGGAGTTAACATTGATTTTGCATTTTTTTTAATTGCTTTTTTAACAATTAAAGATAAATCAAGATTACTTGGAATATTTTTAGGATAATACATAAAACCTTTTGGAGCAAATACTCCTTTAGCAAATCTGGCTTTTGTAAGCTCTTTTTCATCACATAAAACTGGCTCTTCAAAAACAGGGTCAGATACTTTGTAGTTACTTCCTTCTTTTCCATATACTAAGAGATTATGTGCATTAAAGTGAAACCTCATATCTTTTGGAAAATATGGCAAATAAAATACTGAGGTTTGAAGCCCAACCAATTTTTTTTCTTCAACAAATTTAGTTAAATCTTTATTTGCTTCAATACCATTTTTATATGTTTTTTTAACAATCTCTATACCTAAAACTCTAGATACTTTATTAACAATATTTTTAGGTAACTCTCTATACGCAATAAGTGGCATATTATTAAGTTTTATAATAGGAAGAAAAACAAAAGATAAAGAGCTTGTAAGTCCAAAAACCATTGGCTCACTAAGCTTTAAACCATAATGAGTTAATAAAGTTGAAACAACCCCACTCTCACAGTGTGCAAATTGAGAGTGTTCAAACTTTTCACTCATACTTTAAAATCCTTTAACTCTTCTATTTTAATATTAAATGCTTCAGCATATTTTGCAAGAATCTTTTCATTTAATTTTTTAAAATTACTCATTTTGAGATGTCTTTTTACTCTAAATTGAAACATTCCAACAACACTTGCTAAAGTAGCTAAATCCATTCTATTTTCATACATAAAATATTCAAGAGGAGAACTAATACCTCTTTTAATATTTTCAATGCTTTCTTGCTTTAAAACTTCAAACTCTTCAACAGCAGTTTGTGTAGCAAATTCTTCTACTGAACTTCCATAGTTAGTTCTTTGAAAATCACCAGTTTCAGTTGTTGTATACATCACTTTTTGATGACCTTCTAAAACTTTGTTCTCCTCTTTTGGAACTTCAATTTTTTCCATTAAACCACTTCTAAATACATAAATGAAGTAGAGAATCTTCCACTTTCAGGAACATAACAAAGAATTTTCTGCCCCTTAACTAATCTATTTGAGTTAAAAAGTTCTTCAAGCATAATATAAATTGAAGCTGAACCTGTGTTTCCAAATTCAGTTAGATTTGTAAACCATTTTTCATAAGGAATTTCTAAACCACCTTTTTTCATACCTTCATATAGTTTTTCTCTAAAAAATTTTGAAGAGTAGTGAGGCACAAAATAAGAGATGTCTTCCTCTTTTAAACCTCTTTTTTCTAATATTTTTTTAATAGGTTTTGTCACAGTGTATTCAGTAATATTTTCATTTAAAAGTTTCACATTTTGCTTTATTGATAAAAGCGATTTATTCATAACTTCTTGTTGTTCAAAAGCTCTCCAAGGAGTTACATTATTCTTATCATCCACTTCACAACCACTATACATACAAATTGGCATTTCACCAGCATATGATAATATATCAATCCATTTTATCTCTAAAGATAAGCCTTGTTTATTTGGTTTATCTTCTAAAAGCATAGCCCCTGCACCATCTGAAAGCATCCATCTTAGGAAATCTTTTTCAAACTCTATTCCTGGATTATTTTCTAACTCTTTATAATCAGACTCTTCTTTAAAGTTTTTTGAATTTAAAACCATTGATGAAGTTTCAGAACCAGTTGAAACTCCATTTTTAAGCTCCCCTGCTTTTATTCCATAATAGATATATTTTAAAGCATTTATACCACTTAGACAAATTCCAGAAGCACTTAAAGTTTCAACTTCATTTATACCTAATTCCCCTTGTACCATCAAGGTATGTCCAGGTAATAGTTGGTCAGCTAAAGTTGTTCCACATGATAAAGCTTCTAAATCTTTTAATTTAAAACTCTCATTTTCTAATTTTTTTATTGCATTTGCAGTAATTTGAGCATTTGTGAAAAGAGGTTTTAAACTACCCTTTTCTAAAACATAAAATCTTCTTTTTATTCCATTACTTCTTAAAACAATATTTTTAGCTTTTGATTTTTTTCCACCAATATAACCTAAATAATCTTCCATTTCATCGTTATAAACTGGTTCATTTGGCATAAACTTTTGTATATTGTTTATATAAACTTTATTCATCTGCTGAAAAATCCTTCATTCTATCTTTCGCACTTCCAGAGGGTGCTTCATAAATCTTTTTTTGTTCTAATATTTTTTCTTTATTTATTTTTCTTATTATAGTTTGAACTAGCATATTTATTGGAACAATGGTAATAATCATTAAAAGTAAAAAAACAACATAAAGTATCACAATCGGTTTTCTTTTTGCTTCACCTTGTTTTCCTACTTTTCTAATAAGTTTTCCCCAAATCATAAAACTCTTAGTTCCAATTTGTTCACTTTTAATTAGCTTCTCATCTACATTTACTGTATTTAAACCAGAACAAATAGATTTTTGTTTTTTTTCTTCATCTTTTGCTAAAGCTTGTTTTATTGCTTTTCCAAATCTTGATGCCTCTTTTATATCTTTTTTTGAAATCCCAGCTTCAGGGAATATTCCCCATAAAGAGTCTCTTTTCCCTGTTAACATCCATCTAGGTGTTGTAATAAAAGTTGCAAGAGAGTTTCCTTGGTCTATTAAAACTATATTATCAATTAGTTTAGCTTCAACCTCAGTAAGTAACTGTTTCATTTTTTCTTGTGCCATTACCCACATATTTCTACAACCAATAAGAGTAATTACAGGTTTACCTTTTAATTTTCTTTTTGCATAATCACTTTTTAAAAATGCAGTAATAGGTAAAGAAGGAGATAAGAACCATACTTGATAAGGTAAAATTATCAAATCATAGTCATTGTCATCCTCTTCAATCTCTTTAATTTTTGGTGGATCTAAATATACAGATTCAGGAAAACAATCCATAAAACTCATAAAATCCCAAGGAAAAGGATAAGGCTTAAGTGGCTCAATTTTCTTATAAACCACTTCGATATTTTCATCCTCTTCAAGAGGTGCTAACATGGAGTTTGTTACTTGGCTTAATTGTCCTGTTTGGGAATATGATATAACTAATACTTTTTTAATAATCAAAATAAAACCTAATATATTATTAAATTAAATTATATCCAAGAATTTGTTAATAGTTTATTCATATATTAACTTTTATTGTTGTATAGGGATTATATAAAACATTTGCTCCATGCTGTATTTTAACATTTCTTCTTTGAGTATAATCTACACTATAAGCCCCTTCAAAATCTGTTGAAAATTGAGCACATATTTTTGCAGCTTTTTCAATAACATTTCCAGGAATTGTTTTTTTACTATTTTGAACAATAACATGTGAAGAGGGAGCATCTTTTAAATGAAACCAAAAATCACTTGCTTTTGAATTTTCTAATAAATAAATATTTTCTCTTTCATTTGTTCCAAGCATAATTTTATAACCTTCATAAAAAAAGCTTTCATAGTTTTGACTCTTTTTTGTACGAGCTTGATTTTTCTGCTTCTTAGGAAGTAAAAACTCTATTTCATCAATACTAGAACAAGAGTTAATATTGTTTATCAACCTCTTTAAAAACTCAACTTTCTCTTCTAAATTTGATTTTTCTATCTTAATATTATTAGCTTTTTGTTTTGCTCTTTTTGCTTTTTTAAATAGATTATTTGAAAAAGTTGAGGCTTGATATCTAGTATCTAACTCTATTGTAATGCTATTTCCTTGATAGTCATAGGTTTCTAAAACATCTTGATATGGTTTTATACTATGTAAATTTGCAAGAATTAAATTAGCTTTTTCATATAAAGAGTTAGACTCAATCTCCAAATCCTCTTTTTTAGGTAATGTTTCTAAAGTCTTTTGTAACTTTTTTAACTTTTTATTTACTTGAGTAATTTTTTGTTTTCTATGATTTTCAAGATTCTCTTTTTCTATTTTTTTATATACATCAAAAAGATACTCTTCCACATCTTTAATCTCTTCTATTTTTGGAATAAAATCATTTTTTGGTATCTCATCTAATTTTACCCCTACTTTTACAACTCTACTTGATGCAAATTCATCAATATGCCTTAAGGCTTCTAAAATAATTCTATTTTCATCTAAAATAATTGCATTTGTATGTTTACCGGTAAACTCTAATTGTAAAATAGTTGTTAGTTTTTTATAAGAAGAGGAAGAGTTAACTTTTATATTTATTATCTTATCTTCATTATAAATCTCGATGTTTTCGATTCTTGCATTGATAAATCTTTTTTGAAGGACTACATCAAAAGGAGCATTAAAGTCTTTTTTTGATGTTTTTTCTCCATTTTTCTTATAAATATAACTTTTCCCTTTACTCATATCAAAATAAATAGAGTTTTTATTATTAAATTCTATTATAATTAAGTTATTATCAATTCTTCTTATATGTTTTATAACTTGGGCTTCTTCTTGGAGATACTTTACAATCTCTTTTAAAATATAGTATTTCAATTTTTATCACTTTTTCTTATACTTGTATAAGTATTATTTTTATCAAAATTAGATATAATGATACCAAATTATATATTAGGAGATGAATAATGACTAGATTTTTAAAGCTTACTATGGCTGCTGTTTTATTATTAGGAGTTGCTTCAACAACAGCTTCTGCTGATGCAAGAAAGGGTCAAAAGATTTTTATTAAAAAATTTAAATCAAAATGTGGATTCAATGGTGCTAAATTTGCAGCAAAACATTCTCAATCTGAGTGGGCTTCAATTAATGAAGCAGGTAACTTTAAAAAAGAGATGATGACAATTTGTCCAGAAGTAAAAGAAGCAGATATTAATGATTCTTGGGTTCCTCATCTTTATGATTTCTCATATGAGTACGCAAATGATTCAGGAAATGTTCCTGCTTGTTAATCAGATTACTATAAGAGGATAATCCTCTTATAGATTCTCGTTTGCTTCAACTTTACAATTATTCTTTTCACAACTTACATTTGCATCAAAATAAAATATATCTTTACCTACTCTTTTCTTTAGACTAAGTGCAGCTTCAGCTGATTGCATACCTGTATTACAATAAAATACTAAAACTTTATCAGTTGATACTTTTGATAAATCAATTTTTTCAGCTTTTGAATCCCAAGGAGCATTTATAGCACCTTTAATATGACCCTCTTTAAAATCACTCTCTTTTCTAATATCAATAAGTTGAACATTTTTTGGTAAATCATTTAATACTACTTTCTCAAACCAAAATTGATCAATCATTCCCTTATCTTGTCCTAAAAAGATTGTTGCACCTTTTACTTGATATTTTTTACCTTTAGCTTCAATAACTTTATTCTCTTGTTGAACTTCTTCAGCTTTTAAAGCCATTAAAGGCATAGCTTTTTCTTTCCACTCAGGATAACCACCTTTATAAACTAGAACATTACTATATCCCTCTTTTTCTAAAAGTACAGCTAATTCATCTGATTTCTCACATTTAAAACCATTACAAAAAGATACTATTTTTGCATTTTTATTTATAGGTAAAAGTCCTACACTTTTTGAAAATCTATTTACAGGTAAATTTAAAGAACCTAAAATAGTTCCTCTCATATAAAGTTTCTCACCTCTAGCATCTAAAAATAGTGCTTCTTTATTTTCAAAAAGCTTTTTAGCTTCTGTAAAATCAATTATCTTTAACTCACTTGCCTGAGAAAAAGAGAAAACCATGATAAGTGCAAAAATTTTGCTTAATAAAAGTTTCATAACTCTCCTTACTAAATTATTTAGGAGAATTATACATAAGTTAAGATTAATTTTATTTATATTTATATTATAAGTAATTCTTATTTAAATGAGATGGCATCATATTTATAAATCAAGGCTTCTGCTAGCTCTAGCATAAGAATATTTATTTTTTTAAAAGTTTCATCTTTTATATTAATTAAAAGTTTGTCATAAACATTAGCATAAGGATAAATAGTAAAATAGATATATTCTTTAGAACGACTCTCTTTGTCTAACTCTTTAAACCAAACAGCAAGCATTGAAAAATAAAGCATTGAAGGATTAAATACCCTCTTTGATTCTTCTATTTTCTCAAACTCTTTAGTCAAAGTATTATTTATAAAGTCATATGCTTTTAATACAGCATTAATTCTATAGTGTTTTTTATTATTTATATAATGCTCTGTAGGAAAAGTTACATTATTTATCTGTTTTAATATTTCATCAGAAATAGAGTTTATATAATCTACTAACTCTTTATCTATATCAAAAAAATTATCTTTGTTATCTTTATATGAAAGAATTAAATCTTTGCAGAACAGTAATAAGGCTTCAGTTTTTATTTTAGATAGGTTCAAAATCATACACTATTTTAGCAATTTTTACTTAATAAGTAACTGTTAAGATTAAGTTTAAGAGCATTTAAGATAAAATATAAGAATTTTAAAAACTTTTAAGGAAAAAAGGAATTTATTGGAACCTATTGGTATATTAAAAGAAGGCCAAATCTATGACCTTCAAACAGCGGAGGCTTTAAACTTAAGTGGAGATGAGATTAAAGCTGACAACTCTCCTGAATCTCTAGAGATATTAAAACACTCATGTGCTCACTTAATGGCACAAGCTATCAAAGAACTATACCCAGATGCAAAATTCTTTGTTGGTCCTGTTGTAAAAGAAGGTTTTTACTACGACTTTAAAACAGAAGAAAAAATCTCTGATGAAGATCTTCCAAAAATTGAAAAAAAGATGAAAGATTTAGCGAATGCTAAACTTCCGATTGAAAGATATGAAGCATCAAGAGAAGAGATTCAAACAAAATTTGCAAATGATGAATTAAAACAAGCAGTTCTTGCAAACATTACTGATGAGACATTAACACTTTATAAGCAAGGTGATTTTGAAGATTTATGTAGAGGGCCTCATGTACCTAATACAAGAATGATTAGAAGCTTCAAACTTACAAGAGTAGCAGGTGCTTATTTAGGTGGGGATGAAGAAAATGAAATGATCACAAGAATCTATGGAATCGCTTTCTTTGATAAAAAAGAATTAAATGATTACATTAGAATGCTTGAAGAAGCTAAAAAAAGAGATCACAGAAAATTAGGAACTGAATTAGAACTATTCACATTTAGTGATGAAATTGGAGCAGGACTTCCATTATGGTTACCTAATGGTGCAAAACTAAGAAGTAAATTAGAACACCTTTTATATAAAGCTCACAGAGTTAGAGGTTATGAGCCAGTAAGAGGTCCAGAGATGCTAAAAGCAGATATGTGGAAAATTTCTGGTCACTATGATAACTATAAAGAAAATATGTATTTCACTACTATTGATGAGCAAGAGTATGGAATTAAACCAATGAACTGTGTTGGACATATTCAAATTTTTAAAAATGATTTAGTATCATATAAAGAGCTACCTCTTAAATTCTTTGAATATGGAGTTGTTCATAGACATGAAATGTCAGGTGCAATGCATGGACTTTTTAGAGTTAGAGAATTTACTCAAGATGATGCACATATTTTTTGTACAAAAGACCAAATCAAAGATGTAATTATTGAAGTATTAGATTTCGTTGATAGCTTAATGAAAGTATTTGATTTCAAATATGAAATGGAAGTTTCAACAAAACCTAAAAAAGCAATTGGAGATGATGCTTTCTGGGAAGCAACAACAAAAGGTATTATGGATGCCTTAGATTCAGAAAATCTACCTTATGGAATTGATGAAGGTGGAGGTGCATTCTATGGACCAAAAATTGATATTAAAATTACTGATGCAATTGGAAGAAAATGGCAATGTGGTACTGTTCAAGTAGATATGAACTTACCAAGTAGATTTAATATTGAGTATGTAAATGATAAGGGTGAAAAAGAACAACCTGTTATGATTCACAGAGCAATTCTTGGTTCATTTGAAAGATTTGTTGGTATCTTAACAGAACACTGTGCTGGTGAATTTCCATTTGTAGTAGCACCAACACAAGTTATTTTTGTACCAATTGCTGATACTCATGTTGAGTATGCAAAATCTTTACAAAAAGAGCTTTTAGAGAATGATATAGATTCAAAAATCTTTAATATGAATGAATCATTAAATAAAAGAATTAGAATGGCTGAAAAGCAAAGAGTACCAATGATTGTTGTTGTTGGGGATGAAGAAGTTGCTAATGAAACTATTGCATTAAGAGATAGAAGAAATAGAGAACAATCAAATATAAGTAAAAAAGAGTTCATTGATATGTTAAATGAAATTAAATCAGGGAGTAAAATTTGAGTAGACAAAACAAAAAACCAGAAGTAATTATGAATGAGGACATCACTTCAAAAGAAGTAAGGTGTATGGGAGATGATGGTACAAATTATGGAATTATATCAACAACAGATGCATTAAGCACTGCAGACGAATTAGGATTAGATTTAGTTCTTATTGCACCAGAAGCAAAACCGCCTGTTGCAAAAATCATGGATTATGGTAAGTTTAAATACCAACAAGAGAAAAAGAAAAAAGAAGCTAAGAAAAAACAAAAAGTAATTGTAGTTAAAGAAGTTAAATTTTCTGTAAAAATTGCAGAAAATGATGTTAACTATAAAGTTAAACATGCTGTTGAATTCCTAGAAAAAGGATATCATGTTAAGTGTAGAGTATTTCTAAAGGGGCGAGAAATGGCTCATCCTGAAGCTGGTGTTGAAGTACTGGAAAGAGTATGGCCAATGCTTGAAGAGTATGGAACAAGAGATGGAATTCCAAAGCAAGAAGGAAGATTTGTAAATATGATGGTTCTTCCTAAAGCTGAAAGTAAAAAATAATATACACAATAAAATAATCTCCACAAACTATTTTATTTAGCAGAGGAGCTACTCCCTCTGCCCTCCCTTCCATTTTTATTTAAACTTAAATAAAGCAAACTTTAAGTAAAATCTCACACTTTTTCATAATTATGAAAATGCAAATTTATTAGAAAGGAACTGTACGATGCCAAAGATGAAATCAAACAGTGGTGCTTTAAAGAGATTTAAAGTAAAAAAGAATGGTTCTATTACAAGAGGATCAGCTTTTAGAAGCCACATCTTAACTAAGATGACTCAAAAAAGAAAAAGAGCTCTAAGAGGGCCACAAACTGTAGATGCTGCTGATGCAACTAGAGTTAAAAGAATGTTATGCCAAGCATAATTAACTTTTAAAAGTTAATTATTTAGTCCCTCCACATAAGTGGACAAGTTCGACAACACTATTATGAAGAGTGTCGACACCTATTAAAAAATAGAGTAAAGAAAGGAAAAATATGCCTAGAGTAAAAACTGGTGTAGTTAGAAGAAGAAGACATAAAAAAGTTTTAAAGCAAGCTAGAGGATTTTTCTCAGGAAGAAGAAAACACTTTAGAAAAGCAAAAGAGCAATTAGAACACTCTTTAGTATATGCTTATAGAGATAGAAGACAAAAGAAAAGAGATATTAGAAAGCTTTGGATCGTAAGAATCAATGCTGCTTGTAGATTAAATGATATTAACTACTCAAGATTCATGAATGGATTAAAACTAGCTAACATTGAGTTAGATAGAAAAATCTTAGCTGACATGGCTATGAATGATGCTCAAGCATTTACAGCATTAGTTGTAAAAGCAAAAGAAGCATTAGCAGCATAATTAATAAATTTGCTAAATATAAAAAAGGGGAAGAATTAATTTTCTTCCCCTTTTTTTATCTTTAAAATAAAGCTAAAGGTATTAAATACCTAAAGCCTCATTTACTTCAATTTTACAAGAGTTTCCTTTACAATCAACATTTGCATCAAAATAGAAAACTTCACTAATATCAAGTTTTGCATCTTTTAATTTTGTCCATGCTTCAATTGATCTTCCACCAGCTGTACAGTTAAATACTACTGTTTTTCCTTTTGGAAGCTTTTCAAAAAGCTCTTTTGCTGATAACTTTTCTGCAGGAATATTTATAGCACCCTTGATATGTCCATTTTTAAACTCACTTGGGTCAGTTACATCAACAATTTGGATAAATGCAGGTACTTTATCCTCTTTAATTAAAGAGTTTAACCATTCTCCATTAATACTTCCTTCATCAACACCTAATTTAGCCCCATTTTTACTCATTGTAGGTTTATTAGAAACTTTTTTTGTATCTACTTTTGCAGCACTTTTAGTTGTACTTAAACCAGCTTTTTTCCACTCTGGTAATCCACCTGCAAATACATTTACATCTCTATATCCCATAGAAATAAGTTTTTTAGCAACATTGTGAGATTTAACACATTTAAATCCACCACAATAAACAATGATTTTTTCATTTTGATGAACTGGAAATCTTCCTTTTAATTTTTCTACTTCTGTATCAGGAATAGAGATTGAACCTGCAATTGTCTCTGTTAAAAACATTTTATATGGTCTTGCATCAATTAATACTGCACTATTATTAACTTGTGCTGCTTGAGCTACAACTAAATCAACTTCTTGATAGTTTCTTTTTGCCCATTCAGGTTCACCTGCTTGATATAATTTAACATTTGTAAAACCATCTTTTTTTAGCATATTAGCTACTTTTGGAGATTTACCACAATTCCACCCACCACAAAATACTAAAATTTCTTTATTTTTTGGTGTATCTTTTAATTGTCCTACATACTTCTCATAATCAGTATCTGGAATATTTATAGAAGAAGGAATAGTTCCTACTTTGAACATCTTAGAAGGTCTAGCATCAACAAAGATTGCTTTTGCTCCATTGTGAGTTCCTTTTCCTACTTTTGCTTTTGCATAATTATAATCAACTACTTCAAGATTAAACTTTTTAATCATTGATTCAACTTTTGGGCTTGGCTTAATTAAATTTCCAGGCTCATTTGCATATGCACTACTTGTAAGTAAACCTACAACTACTAAACTTTTTAATACATTTTTTACTTTCATTTTCTTCTCCTTTTTTAAATTAAGCTCTACCTGACAACATTCCATACTGTGTCATTGGTTTTAGAATATATGCTTTTAATAACCACCAGATATATCTCTCTTTTGTTGGGTCAAGAGGGAAAGATGGAGTTGGTTTCATACTCCAATCAAATTCAGCTAACATTACAGTTCCAATTCCTGTAATAATTGGACATACAGTATATCCATCATATTTAGCTTTTAACTCTTTTCCTTCCATTGCAGAGATTAAGTTATCAACAACCACTTTATATTGTTTTCTTACACTTCCACCCGTTTTACCTAATGGAACTGCTGCTATATCTCCTAAAGAGAAGATATTTTTATATTTTACATGTTGAAGAGTTTCTTTATTTACAGGAACCCAACCTTTTCCTGAACCAATTGAAGATTTTCCTATCTCATCTGGAGCTTTCATTGGAGGAGCTACATGTAAGAAATCAAAATTTACTTCAACTTTTTTAGTTTTTCTTACTAAATCATACTCTTGTAAATCAGGGTCCCAATCCCCTTTTTCATCCCAAAAGTTTTCAAAAGTTGCAATTTTATTTTTTATATCAACTTCTTTTAGATTATGTGCAAACTTCCACTTCATATTTCTATCTTCATATTGTTTTTGAATTGCATCTGCATACTCTTTTACAGAAAATAGCTTTGTAGAATTTGGATAAAAAGTCATATCTACATTTGCTCTTACTTCTTTTCCTGCTTCATTTAATCTTGCATCCATAAGATACATCATCTTTTTAGGAGCCCCTCCACATTTAATTGCAGTATCGGGATGAGAAAAAATAGCATTTAACTTTTTACCTTTTTTAGCTTCTTCTATTGTTGCTTGCATATTTTTCCAAGTATAAACAGCTGCATCAGTATTATATACTGTACTAACTCCTGTACCATCAAATAACTCTTTGATTTTACTTTTTTCATCCATGGTATATGTATCACCAAGCTCTTCTAAACCTTTGATCTTCCCAAAATCTAAAGTTAACCCTGCTGCCACAACTAAAAAGTCATAAGTAATTTTTTCTCCACTTGAAATTGTTAAACTATTATTTTCAGGGTCAAATTCAATAGCTTTGTCTTTAATAAGTTTTACTCCTTGAGGAATAAAATCTTTTAAATTATACATTACATCTTTTTTTTCATATACTCCTGCACCAATAAAAGTATTCCCAGGTTGATATGAAACAGACACATCACTTGGCTCTATTACTGTAACATCTGGATTACTTAATGAATTCATTAATCTTGCAGCTGTTGAGATTCCTGATAATCCACCACCAACTATTACAACCTTTGCTTTAACATCACTTGCTTTTGCTTCAGAGGCTTTAGATTCAATTGGATTTAATAAAGCTGCACTTGCAGTTCCTAATCCCATTAATTTTAAAGCATCTCTTCTTGATATCCCATTTTTAATCAGTTCTTTTTCAAACTCATTAAGTAAATCTTTTTTATCCATTTCTTTCTCCTTCAATGAATATATAAATATTATATACTCTTTAATATTAATTATATTGATAATTTTGAATTGATATTCATTTTTTTTAAAAAATATTATTTTTTTATTGTTATTGACCATAAAATGTTACAAAAAACACCTTTTTATGGTATCTAGTAAGAATTATTTTTTATTATAAATAATATAATCAAAAGTTATATTAGTTATTTTTTTGTTTTACTTTTCTAATTATTTTAAATATAGTTCTTGGGATAAGTAGTATTAAATATACTAATAATGTAAATATTAAAGGGTGAAAAGAGTCAAAGCCATAAGCTCCTGCAGTTGATAGATTTTGTATATGAAGAAGAGGAGAGATTAGAAATTCATTATAATGCATTCCTAATGTTAATATAAGAAATATAATAAGAATAAAGCTAATCTCTCTTTTCACTATTATGCTCTTCCTGCTAATAATCCATATTGAGTCATTGGTTTTAACATATATACTTTTAATAACCACCAAACATATCTCTCTACTGTTGGATCTAGTGGGAAAGAAGGTGTTGGTTTTTTACTCCAATCAAATTCTGCAAGCATAACTTTTCCAATATCAGTAATTAATGGACAAACAGTATATCCTTCATATTTAGCTTTTAACTCTTTACCCTCCATTGCAGAGATTAAGTTATCAACTAATACTTTATATTGTTTTCTTACACTTCCACCAGTTTTTCCCATAGGTACAGCCGCAATATCTCCTAATGAAAAGATATTCTTATATTTAATATGTTGTAATGTCTCTTTATTTACAGGAACCCAACCTTTTCCTGAACCAATTGCAGATTTTCCAATTTCATCTGGAGCTTTCATTGGTGGAGTTATATGTAAAAAGTCATATTCAACTTCAACATCTTTATGTTTAGTTACAATATCATATTCTCCTAAATCAGCATCATATTCACCTTTTTCATCCCAGAAGTTATCAAAAGTTGCAATTTTTTTCTCTAAATCAACTCCTACTAGATTATGATTATAATGCCATTTAAAATCTCTTACTTCAAACTGTTTTAAAATAGCTTCATGATACTCTTTTACTCCAAACATGTTTCCACCATTTGGATAGAAAGTAAGTTCAGCATTTTGTCTTGCACCAGCTTCTTCTAATCTAGAATTTGTAAGATACATAATTTTTTTAGGTGCTCCACCACATTTTATTGGTGTATTAGGATGAGTAAATACTGCATTTACTTTCTTACCAGCTTTTGCATCTTGTACAAGTTTTTGCATATTTTCCCAAGTAGCTACTGCCCCATCTGTTGAGTAAATAGAACAAACACCACTATCTTTTAATTTTGAAATAAGTTTACTTGAATCACCTAATGTTGTAAGTTCTCCTATCTCTTCTAATCCTTGGATTTTTCCAAAATCTAATTTTAATCCTGCTGCAATAACCATATAGTCATAATCTAAAGTTTCACCATTTTCTGTTTTTACTTTATTGTTTTCTGGATCAAATTCAACTGCTCTATCTTTGATTACAGTAACTCCATTTGGTACAAAATCTTTTGTATCATACATAACATCATCTTTTGTATAAATACCTGCTGCAATTAAAGTATTACCTGGTTGATATGAAACAGACTTAGGATTTGGTTCTATTACTGTTATATCTGGATTTGATAAACTACTTGATAATCTTGCTGCTGTTGCAATTCCAGCAAGACCTCCACCAATAATTAAAATTTTTGCTTTAACATCACTTGCATTTGCAACTGTAGCTGCTTCAAGCTCACTACTTCCCATTAAAAATGAAGCAGAACCTATTCCTGCTAATTTTAATGCTTCCCTTCTTGAAAGACCCTTGTTTTTCAGCTCTTTATCGATTATATTCAAGGCTTCTTTTAACTCAGTATTATTAGACATACTAATATCCTTATTATAAGTATAATTTATATGTAAGAGTATCAAAAATTAAATAATACGAAACTTATATATTTCTGAAATGAGTAATATTTATTATTAATTTAACTTATAATTGATAAAGCTTTTTTATACTCATTTTTATCATTTAAATTTATGAACTCATCTTCATTAGAAAAGTTTATATATTGAGTATTTAACTCTTTTAATAAAAAGCCTACTTTATGAAAATCTTCACTAAGCATTTTATCTATAACTAATAAAGATTTTTCTCTATTATATATACCACAAAGGTTATGAATCCTATGTGTTTTTGCAACAGTAATATCATAACTATTATGTGAAGAAATTAGTTTCTTAATTGAATCAAGTTTTATTAAAGGAGTATCAACAGTTATAATAAAAATATTCTTATCATTTAAACTTGTAAAAATAGAATTTAAGGCAATAATAGGAGAATAAATATCTGAATCATCAATTATTAATTGCTCTTTATTTATAAAATCAAATTTATTATCTTTAGAAGAAAGATATACTTTTTTAAAAATCTTTTTTAATTTATCAAATTGGTATTGAGTAAGTGTTTTTGAAGAATCAAAAGGAAGAAGAGCTTTATCTTCTCCCATTCTTGAACTTTTACCACCACAAAGAATAACACAAGGTATATCAAGTGGTGAAGTGTTCATTTTTATAAACCTCTTGGGTCAGTAATATATCCAGAGATTGCAGATGCAGCAGCAACTGCACTATTTGCTAAATAGATTTTAGATGATCTAGATCCCATTCTTCCAACAAAGTTTCTATTTGTAGTAGAGATACATACTTCATTATCTCCTAAGATTCCCATATATCCACCTAAACATGCTCCACAAGTTGGATTTGATACAACAGCACCAGCATCTACTAAGATATCAATATATCCTGCTTTTGTTGCATCTCTAAGAATTTTTTGAGTACCTGGAGTTAAAATCATTCTTACATGTCTTGCAACTTTTTTGCCCTTCATAATTTCTGCTGCTACTTTAAAGTCAGATAATCTTCCATTTGTACAAGAACCTATAAATACTTGGTCAACACGGATTTCATCAGCAACTGCTTGAGAAACAGAATGTCCATTATCTGGTAAAAATGGATATGCAATAACTGGCTCTAAATTTGCTACATCAATTTCAATAACTTTAGTATAGTTAGCATCTTCATCAGAGTAGTGAATTTTTGGTTCAGCTCTTAAACCATCATTTAATTCAGCAGTTCTCTTTAAAAATTCTTCTGTAATTTCATCATAAGCAAAAATACCATTTTTTGCTCCAGCTTCAATAGCCATATTACAAATAGAGAATCTATCATCCATAGATAAATATTGTACTGTATCACCAGTAAATTCTAATGTTTGATAAAGTGCTCCATCAACACCTAACATTCTAATTACTTCTAAGATAATATCTTTTCCAGATACATATTCAGTCGGTTTTCCAGTCATAACAACTTTGATTGATTCAGGAACTTTAAACCAGTTTCCACCAGTAATCATTCCAAATGAAATATCAGTAGAACCCATACCTGTAGAGAATGCTCCAAGACCACCATGTGTACATGTATGTGAATCTGCACCAATAATTACATCACCTGGTAATACTAAACCTTTCTCTGGTAATAATGCATGCTCAATACCCATATCTTTTTCATCAAAGAAATGTTTTAAATCATGTTTCATTGCAAAATCTCTAGAGATTTTTGCTTGGTTTGCAGATGCAATATCTTTCGCTGGAATAAAGTGGTCAAGAACAATAGCAAAACCATCTGGATTTGCTAATTCTTTAAATCCACCTTCTTCAAATGCTCTAATAGAAATAGGAGTAGTAATATCATTTCCAATTACCATATCAATTGGACTTCTTACAATTTCTCCTGCGTAAACTTCTCTTCCTACGTGTTCACTAAATATTTTTTCTGTTATTGTCTGACCCATAAAAACCCCATTATTAATAATTTTTGTCCGGATTATACCTAAATAAATATTTAAGTCCCAAATTTTACGATTTGGACTTTTTTTTCTTCTCTTCTCTTGCTTCTAATATTTGCATAATTATAATAATTGCAACTGCAAGATTTATCATCACATCTGCTATATTAAATATTGCAAATTCGAAACCATAATGCCAATAAAAATAATCTACTACAGCTCCATAGGTAAATCTATCTAAAATATTAGATAATCCTGCTGCATAAAGTATTGATATTGGTATAAAATATTTATAAAAAATCTCTTTATTTTTTACTAAATAAATTGTTGCTACAAGAGCTATTACTAGTTGAATATACTTTAAATACTCTTGTAAAAAAGCAAACATTGAGAAAGCAACCCCATAGTTATATGCTAATTTTAAAGACATATAAGGACCATCTACTTCCCAAGAAAAGTTCACAAAAGCATATTTTACAAACTGGTCAAAAATAAAAATAGATATAAAAATGATTAATGATAATTTATACTCTTTTCTCATAAAACTTTTTCTATAAACTCTTTTAATACTTTCATTGAATCTTCAACTTCTTTTTTATCTTTACCTTCTAAAAGAAGTCTTATTTTATTTTCTGTTCCTGAGTATCTAATTAAATCTCTAATACCTTTTTTTCTAATTGGTTCTAAAATCTCTTCTAGTCCAGCAATCTCTTCTAAAGGTTTTTTCTCATTTACTTTTAAATTTACTAAAAGTTGAGGATATAATTCAAATGGATTTAAAGCAATACTTGCTTTTTGTTTTTTTCTTAAAATTAAAGCTAATACTTGAAGTGCTGATGCTAAGCCATCTCCTGTTTTAGCTACGTCAGAGAAAATTATATGTCCACTTTGTTCTCCACCAAAATTAACTTTATTCTCTTTCATTTGCTCTAAAACATTTTTATCTCCAACATTAGATCGTAATAGTTTTAAATCATGAGAATTTAAAAAGTCTTCTAAAGCTTTGTTTGACATAACTGTTGCTACACAAGCATCACCTTTTAAAGTTTTCTCTTCTTTTAGGAAAAGGCAAAGAGCTCCAAGAAGTTTATCCCCATCTACTACTTCCCCTTCCTCATCTATAACAACTAGTCTATCTGCATCTCCATCCAGAGCAATACCAATATCAGCTCTATACTCTTTCACAACTTTTCCTACTGTTGCAGGATGTAAAGCTCCACAACCATCATTTATGTTATATCCATTTGGTTTATCATTTAATGTAATTACATCTGCACCTAATTCATCTAAAATTGTAGGAGCAACTTTATAAGCAGCACCATTCGCACAATCTAATACAATTCTCATACCACGTAGTGATAAATCATTAGGAAAAGAACTTTTAATAGAAACGATATATCGTCCTATAACATCATCAATTCTCTTTGAAGAACCTATTTTTTTCCCAGTTACTGTCCCTTCTTTTAAAAGGTCATCATTAAAAAATATTTTTTCAATATTCTCTTCACACTTTGTTCCAAGTTTATTTCCATGATTATCAAAGAATTTAATTCCATTATCTTCAAATGGATTATGTGAAGCAGAGATCATAATACCAGCATCACATCTCATACTCTCTGTTAAATATGCAATTGCAGGTGTTGGCATAGGTCCAATTTGAATTACATCATAACCTACAGATGTAAGACCACTTACAAGTGCATTTTCAATCATATATCCACTTCTTCTAGTATCCTTACCAACTAAGATTCTTTTTGTTGTAGAGTGCTTTCTAAAATAGATTCCAGCAGCCTTTGCAAGCTTTAATACAGTGATTGCATCAAGAAACTCACCAGCTAATCCTCTAACTCCGTCTGTTCCAAATAGTTTCATTAAATCTTCCTAAATTTAAACTAACTTTAAAGTTATTTAGGTACTATTCTATCCTTAAAATTTTTATAAAGAGGTTAAATAATAATGGCAAATCATAAATCTGCTGAGAAAAGAGCAAGACAAACAAAAATTAGAACTGAAAGAAACAGATTCTATAAAACAAGAATCAAAAATGTTACTAAAAATGTAGTAGCTGCAATTGAAGCTGCGGATAAAGATAAAGCAGTTGAAGCTATGAAAGCGGCAAATAAATACATTCACCATTGTGTTTCTAAAGGTATCCTAAAAAAAGGTACTGCTGCTAGAAAAGTATCAAGATTACAAGTACAAGTTAACGCTATATAATTCAAATATTTTATTTAGAGTCTATATAACATTACATAAATACAAACAAATATGCTACAAGATAAACTAAGACCATTTATAGACAGATATGAGGAAATCAATAATTTATTGATCTCTCCTGATATCACTTCTGACATCAAAAGGATGACTGATCTTTCAAAAGAACAATCTAGTATTGAACCTATTGTAAGTAAAGCAAAAGAGTATATCAAAACGATAGAAGATATTGAAGAAAATAAAATGATGCTTGATGATCCAGAACTTGGAGAATTAGCAAAAGAGGAACTTAAAGAGTTAGAGGCTAAAAAACCTATGCTTGAGGATGATATTAAATTTTTAATGATTCCTAAAGATCCTAATGATGAAAAAAATATCTATCTAGAGCTTAGAGCTGGTACTGGTGGAGATGAAGCGGCGATTTTCGTTGGTGACCTTTTCAGAGCTTACCTAAGATATGCTGAGGGTAATGGTTGGAAAGTTGAGATCATGAACCAAAGTGAGAGTGAAGCTGGGGGTTATAAAGAGATTGTAGCTTTATTTAAAGGTGACCATGTATTTTCAAAATTAAAGTTTGAAGGTGGTACCCATAGAGTACAAAGAGTTCCTGCAACTGAATCTCAAGGAAGAGTTCATACATCAGCAATTACTGTTGCAGTAATGCCAGAAGTTGATGATGTTGAAATTGAAATCAACCCTAACGATTTAAAAATTGATGTTATGAGAGCTAGTGGAAATGGTGGACAATCAGTAAATACAACTGACTCAGCAGTTAGAATTACTCACATTCCATCAGGTATCGTAGTAACAAACCAAGATCAAAAGTCTCAACATAAGAACAAAGATAGAGCAATGAAAGTTCTTAAAGCTAGACTTTATGATTTACAAATGCAAGAAAAAATGCAAGAAGAAGGTGCCAATAGAAAAGAGCAAGTTGGTACTGGAGATAGAAGTGGAAGAATTAGAACATATAATTATCCACAAGGAAGAATCTCAGATCATAGAATCAATCTAACTCTATATAGATTAGATGCGATTATGAACGACGGTCTTTTTGATGAAGTAATTGATCCTCTTATTGCTGATCATCAAGCAAGACTTATTGAAGCAAATGGGCTATAAGCTCATTTGTTCTTACATAATAAATCCCCATATATAAAATTTCATTTCGTAACCAAGTTGTAATCAACAACTAATATACTTCCATATCATAATTAAAATATGGAGACAAAAATGACATTCAAAAAAACAACAGTTGCTTTATTAGCAAGTGCTGCACTTACTGTATCTTTAAGTGCTAGAGATCAGATTAAAATTGTAGGTTCATCTACAGTATACCCTTTCTCATCTGCAGTTGCTGAAGAATTAGGTGCTACAACTAAATTCCCAACTCCAGTAGTTGAATCAACTGGTTCAGGTGGTGGAATGAAACTATTTTGTGCTGGAAATGATTTAAATACACCAGATATTACAAATGCATCAAGAAGAATGAAAGCAAAAGAGTTCACTATGTGTGAAAAAAATGGAGTTACTGATATTACTGAATCAGTAATTGGATATGATGGAATTGCATTTGCACAATCAAAATCTAATCCTGCATTTAATATTACAAGTGAACAATTAGCATTAGCAGTTGCTGCTGAAGTTCCTTCTAAAGATGGAAAATCTTTAATTGCTAACCCATATAAAAAATGGTCAGATATTGATGCTTCTTTACCAAATAGAGAAATCATTATTTATGGACCACCAAAGTCATCTGGAACAAGAGATGCATTTGAAGAGCTAGTAATGCAAAAAGTATTCAAAAAAATGCCTGTATATACTGATTTATTCAAAAAAGATAATAAAGCTAACAAAAAATATAAAAAATACTCTGTTGTTAGAACTGATGGTGTTTATGTTCCATCTGGAGAGAATGATAATATTATCGTTCAAAAGTTAAATAAGAACAAAGAAGCATTTGGTATATTTGGATTCTCTTTCTTAATTGAAAATGATGATAAACTTTCTGGTGCAACAATTAATAATGTATCTCCAACTCCTGAAACTATTTCATCTGGAGAATATCCTGTTTCTAGATCATTATTCTTCTACATTAAAAACTCTCATAAAAAAGAAGTTCCTTCTATGAATAAATATGTAGAGATGTTTATGTCAGAAAATATGATTGGACCTGATGGTATTTTAGCAGAAATTGGTCTAATTTCTTTACCTGATGCAACAAGATCAGAAATTAGAAATGCTGTTATGAGTTCTAAAAAACTTAAAATTGAAGACTTAAAACACTAATCCTTCCCTACTAATAATATATAAATTAAAAGAAGACTTTGTCTTCTTTTAATAGTTTTATATATGGACTTTTATTATTTCACGCGAACAAATACTAAGAGCCCATATTTAATACTATTTTAAAGAGGTGCTCCATGTCAACTAAAATTGATGTTGACAAACTTGACTTTGCTTTTCAACCTATTGTAAATACATATACAGGTAAAATTTTTGCTGTAGAAGCCTTAATTAGAAATGTTGAAGAATTAGAGTTTGAATCAATCTTTCATTTCTTTGATACTTTAGCTGAAAAAAAAATTTTATACAAAGTTGATATGCTCTTAAGAAAAAAAGCTATTAAAAAATATAGAAAAATTAATATTAATAATCTAAAACTTTTTTATAATATTGATAATAGATTTTTTACAATGCCTGATTTTAAATTTGGGGAAACTGCCGAACTACTAGAGAAATATGAACTTAGTAAAGATTCAATATGTTTTGAGATTACAGAACATAGTTCTTTTGATAAAGACCAAGAAATCAAACATATTATTAGTACCTATAAATCAAAAAACTATAATATTGCAATAGATGATTTTGGAACAGGAATTTCAGGTCTTCACTTATTATACATCTCAGATACAAATTTTATTAAAATTGATAAATTCTTTATTGAAAATATTCACAAAGATGCAAAAAAAAGATTGTTTTGTGCTTCTATTGTAGAGATGGCTCATACTATGGGAATAAAAGTTATTGCAGAGGGCATTGAAACAAAAGAAGAATATTATGTTTGTAAAGAGATTAAAGCAGACTACATTCAAGGGTATTTAGTTTCTAGACCCACTTTAGATATAAAAGAGATAAAAAAATTCTATACTAAAGAGAATATTTTTGAAAAAGATAGAAGGGTATCAAGAGGAAATTTTATTGATAAATCCTTTATCGATAAGATTGACCCTTTAAATGTAAATGCAAGTTTACATGAACTATTTGTATATTTTAAAGAGCATACTTTAAATACTTTTGTACCAATTATTGATGATGAAAAAAAGATTCTAGGTGCAATTTATGAAGTTGATATTAAAGAGATTTCTTATTCACAATATGGTTTATCATTGGCTAAAAATGACTCTTTTAAAGCTAAGTTAAAAAGTTATATAAAACCTGTACTTGAAATTGATATTAGTTGGGGAATAGATAAAGCTTTAGAAATATTTAATATGCAAAATGATGCAAAAGGTATTTTTGTAACCAAAGATTCTCAATATTATGGTTTCATTAACTTAAATAACCTATTATCTCTTTCATATAAAAGAAATATAGAGATAGCTCAGAATCAAAATCCTTTAACAAAACTACCGGGGAACAATCAAATAGAGAGCTTTATTTCGAATAGTTTTAAAAATAATAAACATGCTCAAATTGTATATTTTGATTTTAATGATTTTAAACCTTTCAATGATACTTATGGATTCAGACAAGGTGATCGTGCAATTTTAATGTTCTCAGAAATCCTACAAAAAAATATTTCAAGTGAAAATTTTATTGCCCATGTTGGAGGTGATGACTTTTTTGTAGGTTTTACAAATAGTCAATATGAAGATGTCTATTATCTAATAAAAAATATTCAAGAAGAGTTTCAATCAAGTGCTTCAAGTTTATATAATGAAAAAGATATTGCTAATGCTTATATGACTTCTAAAGATAGATTTGGTGTAAGTAGAAACTTTAAACTCTTATCAGTAAGTGCTGCTATAATTGAAATCTCTGAAAATAGCTCTTTACAACAATTTAATCTATGCCTTGGAAATATAAAAAGTGCTTCTAAAAAAAGTTCTATACCTTTAGGAACTTCAATCTTTTAAATCTACAATTTATACACATTAAAATAATAAATTTAAATATATTTTATAATATATATCGTTAAATATTATTTTAATGATTATTTATATAAAATAACAAAAAATATTTTTAGGAGAAGAAAATGTTCAAACTTAAGAAGTTGTTTCTAATTACATTGTTAGCATCAGCACCTGTTTTTGCTTTTGATTTTGGTAATAAAATGGATCAATTTGCAGATAGCTTTTCAAATAAGTTATTTGATAAAGCAGTTGACGGAGTAAATAATTCACTTGATGGTGAGCCAGAACAAAAGGTTCAAGCAAATACAAAAGCATCTAAAAATAATAAAATGCAGCAGTTAAAAGAACTAGTTGAAATGAAAAAACAAGGCTATATTACAGAGCAAGAATTTAAAGCTCAAAAAAAATTAATTCTATCTCAAAAATAAACTAAAAGAGGGATATTTAAGTTTCCCTCTTTTCTCTTAATAAAAACATTACTTATTTCACAATTTTGTAACCATCATGTAACTAAGCCATTGTAGAATTACGAAAATTTAATATAAGGTTGTCAATTGCATTCATTTGAATCAAAAAACAAATCAACAGCAATTAAAGAAAGTATGATTAAGTTTGCGTTAATTACAGCATCTACAATCTCTATTCTTACAACATTTGGAATACTTTTTTCAATTCTGTTTGAAGCAATCGCCTTCTTTGAAGTAAGAAGTATGTGGTATTTTTTAACTGGAACTGAGTGGTCTCCGGGGATACCAGGAAGTAAATTTGGAGCTGTTCCTATTTTTGCAGGTACTTTAATGATTACATTTATTGCGATGTGTGTTGCAATTCCTGTAGGATTAGGTAGTGCTATTTATATGAGTGAATATGCTTCTCACAAGACTAGGTCTTATTTAAAACCTATTTTAGAGGTTCTTGCAGGTATTCCTACTGTTGTTTATGGTTTCTTTGCTGCAATTACAGTTGCACCTTTTATTGTTAAAGCTGCTGCATGGTTTGGATTAGAAGCTACTTTTAACTCAGCCCTTGCTTCAGGTGTTGTTATGGGAATTATGATTATCCCTGTAATTTCATCTTTATCTGATGATGTTATTAAAGCAGTTCCTGATTCTCAAAGAAAAGCATCTTTAGGGTTAGGGATGACTCAAGGGGAAACTATTAGGAATATTGTTCTTCCTTCTGCATTACCAGGAATTATCTCAGCAACACTACTTGGTTTTTCAAAAGCAATTGGAGAGACTATGATTGTTGTTATGGCAGCAGGTTTAAGACCAAACTTATCTATTAATCCTTTAGAAGATATGACTACTGTTACTGTTAGAATTGTTGATGCTCTTGTTGGAGACCAAGCTTTTAACTCACCTGAAACATTAGTTGCTTTTGCCTTAGGATTAGCACTATTTATTGTGACTTTAATATTAAATATTATTTCACTGTCACTAATTAGAAAGTTCAAAGAAAAATATAAAGTGAATACATTATGATTAAAAGAAAAGATAAACAAAAAGATAATCCATTTTATGACCCAACATTGACTAAAAGGCATAGAAGCTCAAGAAGATTTAAAAGATTTACACTAACTTCTTTAGTTTTCTCAATCGCTTTTTTAATTTTTTTCCTTTTTGATATTGTGACAAAAGGAACTCCAGCTTTTCAACAAGCTTATTTAAAAATTGATGTAACTTATAGTCAAGAAGCTAAACAAAACTATAGAAAAGCAATTGATAAAAAATATCAAAATATAGTTTCAAGAGCATGGCTTAGAACTATTCCTATGGAGATTGAAAATAATCCAGAACTTTTAGGAACAAAAACTACAATTTGGGTTCTTGCTGATGACCAAGTTGACCAATATTTAAAAGGTCACTACTATAAACTAAAAAGAAAAGATAGAGCTTTAATTGATGATATGAAAGCTGATGGACATGCAGAACTTAAGTTCAATGAAATTTTCTTTAAAAATGGGGACTCAAAAACACCTGAGTTTGCAGGTTTAAAGTCAGCAATTATTGGTTCTATTTTAACACTAATAATTACTATGGTATTTGCTTTCCCAATTGGGGTTATGACAGCCGTATATTTAGAAGAGTTTGCAGAAGATAATAAGTTTACTCAAACTATTGAAGTAAATATTAATAATCTTGCAGCTATTCCATCAATTTTATTTGGTCTTTTAGGTCTTGCAATTTTCATTAATTTGTTTGGTCTTCCAAGGTCATCACCACTTGTTGGAGGACTTACCCTTGCACTTATGACTTTACCAATTATTATTGTAAGTTCAAGAGCTGCATTAAGAGCTGTTCCAGATTCAATTAGACAAGCAGGATATGGTTTAGGTCTTACAAAGATTGAAGTTACAAGAGACCATGTTTTACCATTAGCTTTCCCTGGAATTCTTACTGGTTCTATTATTGGTTTAGCACAAGCTATGGGAGAGACTGCTCCTTTAATCATTATTGGTATGATTGCATTTATTCCAGATTCTCCTAGTTCAATCATGGAAGCAGCAACAGTTATGCCTGCACAATTATTTACATGGGCTGGGATGCCAGAAAGAATGTATATAGAAAAAACAGCAGCTGGTATTATGGTGTTATTAACAATCTTAATCTCACTAAATGCTTTAGCAATTTATTTAAGAAAAAAATACGAAGTTAAATGGTAATAAGGAATAAAAAAAGATGTCAAACGAAAATAATATTAAAATTGATGTAAGTGAATTAAATTTATGGTACGGAGATAACCACGCACTTCATAATATCACTGTACCTTTATATGAAAATAAAATTACTGCACTTATTGGACCTTCTGGATGTGGAAAATCTACCTTCTTAAGATGTTTAAATAGAATGAATGATTTAATCTCAACTGTAAAAATTGATGGTGCAGTTGTAATTGACAATAAAAATGTTTATGATAAAGATGTTGATGAAGTAAGTGTAAGAAAAAGAGTAGGAATGGTTTTTCAACAACCAAATCCTTTTCCAAAATCAATTTATGATAATGTTGCCTATGCTCCTTTAAAACACCACCAAGTTAGAAAAGGAAAAGAGTGTGATGAATTAGTTGAAAAATCACTAAGAGATGCTGGTCTTTGGGAAGAGGTTAAAGATAAACTTCACGAACCAGGAACTTCACTTTCTGGTGGACAACAACAAAGATTATGTATTGCTAGAACAATTGCTGTTAAACCTGAAATTATCTTAATGGATGAACCAACCTCAGCACTTGACCCTATTTCAACAGAAAAAATTGAAGCTTTAATGTTAGAGTTAAAGAAAAAATATACAATTATCACAGTAACTCATAATATGCAGCAAGCAGCAAGAGTAGCTGACTATACAGCATTTTTCCACTTAGGAAAGTTAATTGAATATGATGAAACAGAGACTATCTTTGTAAACCCATCAAATAAAAAAACTGAAGACTATATTACAGGAAGGTTTGGATAATGTTAAAGCCATATATTGAGAATATTAATAAAATTAAAAGTGAAATTTCAAGTATTGGAGAAGAGATTTCTCATGCAAATAAAATCTCTTTATCTGCATTAAAAGAGAATGATTTATCAATGTTAAAAGATGTAAATCTATCTTTAAAACAGTTATCAACTAAATCAAATGATATTGATAAACTAATTGTTAAGACTTTAGCTCTTTATTCACCAGAAGCTAAAGATTTAAGAGAGATGGTTTCATTTTTAAAAATCACAAATGAATTAATAAGAGCAGCGGCTTATTCTAAAACATTTGCTAAAAACTTTAGAAAATCTTTCTCTGAAGATTTAAACTCAGAAGCAATTTTAGAGTATGCTATTCCTCTATTAAAATCATCAAATTTAGCTCTTCAAACAGCTATTGAGATGGTATTAGAAGATGATGAAAAAATTATTGAACAAAAATTTAATAAAGTATTAGTTGAAGATAGCAAAACTGATGACCTATATGCAATGGTTGAAAAAAATATCTTAAAACTTATTACTAAAAAAATTGAACTTTCTAAAGACTATTTTGAGGTATTAAGTTCTTTAAGAAAATTAGAGAAAATCTCTGGAAGAGCAGCTTCGATTGCAAACCTTTTAGTTTTTGCAGAAGTTGGCGGGGATTTAGAAAACGTATAGTATGAGAGCTATTGAACGAATAAAAAAATACTTTAGTTCAAATTATGAAGTATTAGCAGCTATAATTATTTTTACAATAGTTTTAGTTGCTAAACTAGAATTCTACAAAACAATTATCTTAATGCTTGAATTCATTGTTTTAATGGAAGTAGCTAAGATGATATCTGATTTTATTAAAAAAGAGAAGTTACGCCTAAGATTTGTTATTGACATATTTATTATATTTTTAATTCGAGATGTTATAATCTATACTTCAAATACAAATAAAGATTACTTTACAATTTTGTTTTTATTATTTGTAATTTTTGTATTCTTTATTTTTAGAATACTAGCTATAAAATACTCTCCAGGAATTGTAAAGTTACATCAAGGAAACAAAGAAGAACATGAATGATAAATTAATATTAATAGTAGAAGATGAAGAAGATATCTTAGAACTTTTAGAATATACTTTACAAAAAGAAGGTTATGAAACAATAGGTTTTTTAAGTGTAAATAAAAGCTTAGAAAAAGTATTAGAAGAAGAAAAAATTGACCTTATTTTAATGGATAGAAACTTGCCAGGGATTGATGGTACAGAGTTTATTTCAAAAATAAAACAAAAAGGTTATAACTATCCAGTAATCTATCTTACTGCAAAAGATAAAGATGAAGATATTTTAGAAGGCTTTAAATCTCACGCAGATGATTATATTACTAAACCTTTTAAAATCCAAGAGCTACTTGCTAGAGTAAATGCTGTAATAAAAAGAAGTTCAAAAGATGTAGATGTCTTAAAAGTTAAAGATATTACATATAAAGCTTCAAATAAAAAGTTTTATATTGAGTCAGAAGAGATAGAATTAACACATTTAGAACATGATTTACTATTAGAATTTATTAAAAACAGAGATATTCTTATGACAAGAGAACACTTACTTGAGACAGTATGGGAAGACTCTTATGATAAGAAACTAAAAACTGTAAATGTTGCTATCAAAAGATTAAAAGCTAAGATTGATCCTGATAATAGTAAAGAGTATATAAAATCTGTAAGAGGAGAAGGTTACTTATTTTGCTAAAACTTCACCAAGTATTCTTTAGAACATTTTCTTTAATCTTTTTATTTATATTAATAATTATTAGTACTACAACATACTTTTGGTCAAAGAATATATATCTTGACCAAATTGAAAAAAACTTATCTCAAAATATAGACTCTTTATCTATAAATCTAACTTCATTTAAAACCCTAGACTATACAATTAAAACCTTTAAAGGGAAAACAGGTCTTAGAATTACAATTATTAATGAAGAAGGGAATGTTATCGCCGATAGTGATAGAGATATTTTAACAATGGAAAATCACTCTACTCGATATGAGATTATTCACGCAAAATATGAAGGTTATGGAAAAAAAGTTAGATTTTCAAGAACTCTAAACCAAGAATTACTTTATGTTGCTAAAAAAATTGTAATTGATGATGAAATTTACTATTTAAGATTAGCAGATTATACTGCTAAAATTATTGAAAACTTCACAAAACTTGCATTTCAAATTATCTCTTTTATCTCTTTATTTATAATTGCTACTTTTATTGCAACATATTTTATTAGTATAAAAATTAGAAATGAGACAAATGCAATTTTAGGTTATCTAATTGAATTAAGTAATAAAAAACCTACTTCTACAATCTACTCTGATTTTTCTGAAGAGTTTTATAAAATTACTAGATTGCTAAATAAGGTTGCTTCAAAACTTGCAAAAAAAGAGCGGCAAAAATCAAAACAGACAGCAAAACTAAAACTTGCAAATAAACAAAAAGATGAGATTATCTCAGCCATTTCCCATGAATTTAAAAATCCTATTGCTGTAATTACAGGATATAGTGAAACAATTCTTACAGATAAAGATTTACCAGAAGCTATGAAAGAAAAGTTTTTAAAGAAGATACATTCAAATGGTATAAAGATGTCTCATATAATTGATAAGTTAAGACTTACACTAAAATTAGAAGAAGGAAAACAACAAATTCTTACAACAAAATGCTCTATAAAAAAAATCTGTACTCAAGTTGTTTCTGATTTAAAAGATAAATATCCTCAACGAGAAATTATCATTAATAGTGAACAAGATTATGAGTTTAATGTAGATGAGACTCTATTTGCAATGGTACTAGAAAATCTTGTTGAAAATGCTCTAAAATATTCAGAAGATGAAGTTATTATAAAATATGATGACAAACATATTTCTGTAATAGATAAAGGTATAGGTATTGGTGAAGCTGATTTAAAAAGTATTAAACAGAAATTTTTTCGTGTCTCACAAAATGGTTGGAATAACTCTTTAGGTTTAGGATTATTTATAGTATCATCTATCATCTCTTTACATAATTTCTCACTAGAAATAAATAGTGAACTTTCAAAAGGTTCTGAATTTATAATAAAATATTAAAATAGACTTAATTTAAGTTAATTTTAAGTAGTTGTACACTATTATTCCACCTCATTAACAAAATCGGAGAAAATAAATGAAATTTACTCAAATGGCAAAAGCTAACGAAATCGAGAGAGATTGGATAGTAGTTGATGCAACTGATAAGATTTTTGGTAGAATTATTACAGAAGTTGCAACACTATTAAGAGGTAAACATAAACCTAGCTATACTCCAAACGTTGACTGTGGAGATAACGTAATTATCATCAATGCTTCAAAAGCAAGATTTACTGGAGCTAAATTAGAAGATAAAAACTATTTTACACACTCTGGTTATTTTGGAAGTACAAAGACTCACAAAATGTCTGATATGTTAGAAAAAAACCCAGAAAAACTATATAAATTAGCAGCAAGAGGTATGCTTCCAAAAACTAAACTTGGAAAAGCAATGCTTAAAAAATTAAAAGTATACGCAGGTTCTGAACACCCTCACACTGCGCAAATTAAAGGATAAGACTAATGGCAAAAGTATACGCAACTGGAAGAAGAAAATCAGCTGTAGCAAAAGTATGGTTAGAAAACGGTACAGGTGAGCTTACAATCAATGGTCAATCTTTAGACGCATGGTTAGGTGGACACGAAGCAATTAAAAAAAGAGTTATGCAACCATTAGAAGTATCTAAACAAGAAACTTCTGTAAACGTAGTTGTTAAAACTGTTGGTGGTGGATATTCTGCACAAGCTGATGCTGTAAGACATGGTATTTCTAGAGCACTAGTAGCTTTCGATGAGCAATTCAGAGCAATCTTAAAACCTTATGGTTTATTAACAAGAGATGCAAGAGCTGTTGAAAGAAAAAAATACGGAAAGAAAAAAGCAAGAAAATCTACACAATTCTCAAAAAGATAATCTGTACTTCAAATTATCTTTTGCATTTGTGCAAAGCTTTTTACAAAGGAGAGACAAAAGTCTCTCCTTTTTTTATGCACTTTTTTCAATCAAAAGATTAAAAAAGATATAATCTTTCCATGAAAAAAATAGTATTAATATTCATCCTAATAATAACAGCAAATGCAAGTACTTTAAATCTTTCAATGACTTCAAGTCCTAGTAGATTAAATCCTATTTTATCAAATGACACTGCAAGTTCTCAAGTTTCGGGATGGTTATTTAATGGACTATTTAAATATGATAAAGATGGGAATATTATTCCTGATATAGCTACTTCTTATAAATTTGAAACAAATACCAAACTAATAATAAATTTACGAAAAGATGTTCTTTGGCATGATAATAAAAAAGTTACTGCACATGATGTGGTTTTTACCTATGAAAAGATTATAGACCCTAAAGTTTTTAACTCTATTGTCTCAAATTTTAAAGAGGTTAAAAGAGTAAAAGCCTTAGATGATTTTACCCTTGAAGTAATTTATAAAAAACCTTATTTTAAAGCTTTACATATTTGGATGATAGGAGTTCTTCCAAAACATTTATTAGAAAAAGAAGAGAATTTAATGACAAGTTCTTTTAATAAACAACCTGTTGGAAATGGACCTTATAAACTAGAATCATTTAAAAACTCCTCAGATATTATTCTAAAGGCAAATGAGAACTATCATGAGGGAAAACCAAAGATAGATGAAATCTCTTTTAAATTTCTTCCAAATCCTGATACTGTTTTTTTAATGTTAAAAGAGAATAAATTAGATGTAGGAGCTTTAAGTCCTCTACAAATTGATAGGCAAATCAGTCCAAAGTTTAAAGAGGATTTCAAAATTGTTGAATCACAAAGTTTTTCTTATGACTATTTAGGTTTTAATCTTAGAAATAAAAAGTTTCAAGATAAAAGAGTTAGAGAAGCCTTATCTTTAGCTATAAATAGGCAAGAGATGGTTGATATTCTTTTCTTTGGGCATGGAAAGGTTTGTAATGGTCCTTTTTTACCAGGAAGTTTTGCTTTTAATGAGAAGATTAAACAGACAAAACAAGACCTTAAAAAAGCAAAGCAACTTTTAAAAGAAGCAGGATATGATGAAAAAAATCCTTTTAGCTTTGAAATAGTTACAAATACAGGAAATGAGATAAGACTTAACGCGGCTCTTATTATTCAATACCAACTTGCAAAAATTGGTGTAAATGCTAAAATCAAAGTAATGGAGTGGCAAGCTTTTTTAAACACAATTGTTCATCCAAGAAAATTTGAAACTGTACTTCTTGGTTGGAGTTTAGCTCTTATGCCAGATGCCTATCCTTTATGGCATAGTGACTCTGATAAATTAGGAAGATTTAATCTTGTAGGATATAGAAATAGTGAAGTTGATGAACTTATAGAAAAAGGTGCACTTACTATAGACCAAGAAGAGTTAAGTAATATTTATAAAAAGCTTTTTAAACTTATTAGTGAAGATCTTCCTTACTTATTTTTATATATTCCAAACTCAATTACTGTTGTAAATTCTAAAATAAAAAATGTAGAACCTTCTTTTATAGGAGTTATGCATAATCAAAAAGATTGGATAAAGCCATAAAAAACTAATTTATATATTAAATATGCTTGTAATGAATTTTATACTATATTTCTATCAAATTTAATTTAGGTGGAAACTTAGTGGAAAAAATTATACTTTTTGATTTAGATGGTACTTTAATTGACTCAACAGAAGCTATTGTTTCAACATTTCATCACTCATTTAAAGAACTTAATTATAATTTTCAAGGAACTGATGAAGATATTAAAGCCCTAATAGGACACCCTCTTGATATTATGTATCAAGAATTAGGAGTAGATAAAGAAGTTGTTTGGGATTTTGTTGATTCATATAAACAAAGATATAGACAAATTTCAAGACAACAAACAGAACTACTTGAATTTGCAAAAGAAGCAATAGAATTAGCAAATACTTTTGCAAGACTTTCTGTTGTTACAACAAAAACAGGACTTTATAGTCAAGAACTATTAGAGCATATGGATATTATGAAATACTTTGAACATATTACAGGAAGAGAGCATGTTGAACATCCTAAACCACATCCTGAGCCTATTCATAGAACACTTGATTTAATGCAAATCAAACAAACTTGTGATATTTGGATGGTAGGAGATACGGAATTAGACTTAATTGCAGCACAAAGTGCTGGTATCAATTGTGTAGGTGTTTTATGTGGTTATGGTAAAGAAGAATCACTTAAAGAACATACTCCTTTTGTTGTAGGAAATCCTCTTGAAGCAGTTAAATTAATAAAGGATATGTAATCCTTTATTAATGCTTTTCTTTTAACTTTACTTATTCTATTTACTATTCATATCTTTTTAAGCCTTTTTTAATTATTATCTAAATAAATAACCTGAATTATAAGGATAGATAATGATTAAACAATTTGCTACAATGGATGGGAATGAAGCGGCTGCATATGTTTCATATGCTTTTACAGAAGTAGCAGGAGTATACCCTATTACACCCTCTTCTCAAATGGGTGACAATACTGAAAAATGGGCTACTCAAGGCAAAAAGAACCTTTTTGGTTCTACTGTTAAAGTTATCGAAATGCAAAGTGAAGCTGGTGCTGCTGGAACTTTTCATGGTTCACTTCAAGCTGGAGCTTTAACTACTACATATACTGCTTCACAAGGTTTACTTTTAAAAATACCAAATATGTATAAAGTTGCAGGACAATTATTACCTGGTGTTATACATGTAAGTGCAAGAGCCCTAGCAACACATGCTTTATCTATCTTTGGTGACCATCAAGATGTAATGAGTGCAAGAGCTACTGGTTTTGCTATGCTTGCAACTGGTTCAGTACAACAAGTTATGGATTTAGGAGGAGTTGCTCATCTTAGTGCAATAAAAGGAAGAGTTCCTTTTTTACATTTTTTTGATGGATTTAGAACTTCACATGAAATAAATAAAATTGAAGTAATGCCTTATGAAGAGTTTGATAGATTGCTTGATTATGAAGCTGTACAGAAGTTTAGAGACACTTCACTTAATCCAGAGTCTCCAATTACAAGAGGAACAGCTCAAAATGATGATATTTACTTTCAAGGTAGAGAAGCTTCAAATAGATATTATGATGCCCTTCCTGATGTTGTAAATGAGTATATGAAAGAGATTTCTAAAATCACTGGAAGAGATTATGCTCCATTTACATATTATGGAGATGAAAATGCAACAGATATTATTGTAGCAATGGGTTCTGTAACAGAGACAATAAAAGAGACAATTGATTATCTAATACAAAAAGAGAATAGAAAAGTAGGACTTCTTACAGTTCATCTATACAGACCCTTTTCTGCAAAATATTTTATGAATGTTTTACCATTAAGCGTAGAAAGAGTTTGTGTAATAGATAGAACAAAAGAACCGGGAAGTTTAGGTGAGCCACTATATCTTGATGTAAAAGCCTTATTCTATGGACAAAAGAATCAACCTAAAATCATTGGTGGAAGATATGGACTTTCTTCAAAAGATGTACCACCAAATCAAATTATTGCACTTTTTGATAATCTTGCAAGTGATAATTCAAAAGATAATTTTACTGTTGGGATTATTGATGATGTAACAAATACTTCAATTGATGTAAAAGAGAATATTTCTGTAGTAGAAGATATAAATGAGTGTCTTTTTTATGGACTTGGAGCAGATGGAACAGTAGGAGCAAATAAAAACTCTGTAAAAATTATAGGAGATAAAACAGAGCTTTATGCACAAGCATATTTTGCTTATGATTCTAAAAAAAGTGGTGGATACACAAGGTCACACTTAAGATTTAGTAAAAATCCTATTCGCTCAACATATCTTGTATCAAATCCAAGTTTTGTAGCCTGTTCAAAAGAGGTTTATTTAGAGCAATATGAAGTTGTAGATAAACTAAAAGAGAATGGTACTTTCTTATTAAACTCTATTCACTCAAAAGATGAGATAGAAAATAAATTACCAAATAGAGTAAAAAAAATACTTTCAGATAAGAATATTAAATTTTATATCATAAATGCTACAAGATTAGCACATGATATTGGTTTAGGAAATAGAACAAACACTATTATGCAAGCTGCTTTTTTCAAGTTAGCAAATATCATCCCTTATGAAGAAGCAAAAGAGTATATGAAAGAGTATGCTAAAAAAGCTTATGGAAACAAAGGGGAAGAGATAGTTAAAATGAACTATCTTGCAATTGACCAAGGGGAACATGGGGTTGAAGAAGTAGAAGTAAAAAAAGAGTGGTCAAAACTTGAAGCAGAAGAGTTAGTAGTTAACTCAAAATATAAAGGTTCAACATATGTAGAAAATTTTGCAAAAGTAGTTAATGCTGCAAAAGGTGATGAAATTCCTGTTTCTACAATTGTTGAGCTTGGTATGGAGTGTGGTACTTTTGAAAATGGTTCAACTCAATTTGAAAAAAGAGGTATTGCAACAATGGTTCCTCAATGGAATGAAGATACCTGTATTCAATGTAACCAATGTGCTTTTGAGTGTCCACATGCTGTTATTAGACCATTTTTAATGGATGAAGAAGAGTTTGAAAATGCTCCAACTGGTGTAAAAGAACACTCACTTGAAGCAAAAGGAAAAGAGTTTAAAGGAAAAGATTTAAGATATAAAATCCAAGTATCCATTTTAGACTGTACTGGATGTAATATCTGTGTTGATATCTGTCCTACAAAAGAGAAATCACTAAAAATGGTTCCATATGGAATAGAAGAAGATAACAATGAACAAGAAAATGCTGATTATCTATTTAATGAAGTTACATATAAAGACTATTTAGTAGAAAAAAACAATGTAAAAAATTCACAATTTGCACAACCACTTTTTGAGTACCACTCAGCTTGTCCAGGTTGTGGAGAAACTCCATATATTACCTTAGCAACTCAATTATTTGGAGATAGAATGATGATTGCAAATGCAACTGGATGTTCATCTATTTATTCTGCTTCAGCACCTTCAACTCCATATACAAAAAATGCAAAGGGAGAAGGACCAGCATGGGCAAACTCTTTATTTGAGGATACAGCAGAGTTTGGTTATGGAATGCATGCTGCAAATGAGACTATTAGAAATAGAATTGCAAGAATTATACTAAAGACTATGGATGAAGTATCAAATCCTCTTAAAGTACTTTATAAAGAGTGGTTAGAACATAGAAGTAATGGAGTTAAAACTCAAGAGATAAGAGATAAACTTGTACCTCAGCTTGAAAATAATCAAGACCAAAATGGAGTGAAAGAGTTACTATCTTTAAGAAAATACCTTGTAAGAAAATCACAATGGATGATTGGTGGAGATGGTTGGGCTTATGATATCGGATATGGCGGAGTTGACCACGTTTTATCAACTGGGGAAAATGTAAATATTCTTGTTGTAGATACAGAAGTTTATTCAAATACAGGAGGTCAATCTTCAAAAGCTGCAAGAGCTGGTTCTATTGCTGACTTTACAAATGATGGTAAACCAAATGCTAAAAAAGATTTAGGATATATCTCTATGACCTATGGAAATATCTATGTGGCACAGATAAACTCAAGAGCAAATCAAAAACAAGCAGTACAAGCTATGAAAGAAGCAGAAGCTTATGATGGACCATCTTTAATCATCTGTTACTCTCCATGTATTGCCCATGGTATCCAAGGTGGACTTATGAAATCAGTAGAGCAAGGACAACTTGCTACAGACTGTGGATATTGGCCTATATATACTTTTGACCCAAGAAAGATAGAGGAAGGACAAAACCCTATTAAAATTTTCGGTAAAAAACCAGCTTGGGATAGATATGAAGAGTTTTTATTAAAAGAGAATAGATATAGATCTTTAAAAAAACTGAATCCTAAACATGCTGATGAACTACTTGATAAAAATAAAAAAGATGCTCAATATAGATATAGACAGTTACAAAGATGGGCTTCTATGGATTATAGTGATGAAGTAGAGATTAGTGTTACACAAGAAGCAAAAGAGGTAATTGAAGAGTAATTTACTCTTCACCTCTTAGCCATTGCTAATTTTATTCCAAAAAATACAAACTAGATACTTTTTAAACAGTTTTTTAAAAAGAAAACTCATTGATTAGGATATAGTTATCTTATGTTTTAAGAGTTAGCAGCCCTCTTAAAATTCTTTTGTCATATCAAGTAGCAAAAACCCTAAATAAGTACTCTTAATTTAGTATCGTCCTTTAAAAGCTACTTGATATGATTCTAATACTAAATTTTTATACTAATTACCCATTCAAGCTTTTTTAGATAAAATCCAAAAATATTAAAAAAAAGGTAACAATATGCCACTATTAGATAGTTTTAGAGTAGACCATACAATTATGCCAGCACCTGCTGTAAGAGTTGCAAAAACTATGAAATCACCATCTGGTGATGTTATCACAGTATTTGATTTAAGATTCTGTGTTCCAAATGAAAAAATGTTAGGAGAGAAAGGTATTCATACCTTAGAGCACCTTTTTGCTGGTTTTATTAGAGAGCATTTAAACTCTGATAAAGTAGAGATAATTGATGTTTCTCCTATGGGATGTAGAACTGGGTTTTATATGAGTTTATTAGGGGCTCCTTCTGAAGAAGAAGTTGCAAGTGCTTGGAAAAAGTCAATGGAAGATGTATTAAAAGTAAAATCACAAAATGATATTCCAGAATTAAATGTATATCAATGTGGTACATATAAAATGCACTCACTTGAAGAAGCAAAAGAGATTGCACAAGATATTTTAGACCAAAATATTGGTGTAATGTCAAATGAAAAACTTTTCCTTTCAGAAGAGACATTAAATAAATTAGGAAACTAAGAGTCTAAGCCCAATAACTTTCTGGGCTTAGTTTAAAATATGATAATAAAAACAAAAGATAATTCAAATACACTTTTTTCAACTAAATATAATCAACACTTTCATGATTTAAAAACAGGGGCAATAAATGAATCCCTAATGAAGCATGTTATTCCTGCACTTGAATTTCATAAAAATAAAAAGAAGTTAAAAATACTTGATATCTGTTTTGGTTTAGGTTATAACACTTTTTCTACAATAAATTATATTTTAGAAAACAAACTTAATAAAGAACTACAAATCTTCTCTCCTGAGCTTGATTTGGAACTTATAGACTCACTAAAAGATTTTGAGTTTCCACAAGAGTTTGAAAAAATATCTTATATAATCAAAAAGCTTATTGAGACAAAAAAATATAAAGATGAAAAAATAGAAATAGAACTTTATATTGGAGATGCAAGGGAGTATATTAAAAAACTTAATGATATAGATATTGTCTATCAAGATGCTTTTAGTTCTGAGGTAAATAGTGAACTTTGGACAGTTGAATATTTTACTGATATTTTTTCTGCAACAAATGAAGAAGCCGTAGTAACCACATACTCAATTGCAAGTAATGTTAGACTTTCCCTTTATGAAGCTGGCTTTGAAATATATGAAAACAATCCTACTGGAAAAAGAAAACAGACTATGGCAGTTAAAAATAAAAAAGATATTGATGCAAAATATATTGATATGAAGTTAAAACAAACAAGGAATAAAGAGCTAAAAGCCCTTTATGATTAATCTTCTACAAGATTGTCTAAGATATATCTTTCTAAATCTTTTTTAGAAATCTCTTCTTTAATTGCTTGTTCATAAATCTCTTCAATTTTTTTATTGTACTCTTCATAAGAGAAATATGGGAATCTTAACTTCCAAGATTTTTTAATTTGTCTTTTTGTAATTTCATCTCTTAATCTTGCACGAAAAAAATTAAAACCAATAAAAATTACAGCAGTAATAACCATTGCTCCTAAAATAGAAATATGTGGGTCTATATTTGCTAAAGGTTTGTGCATTATCACTGAAATAGGAACTATAATTGCTAAGACAATTAAAATATATAAAAAATATGCTCGTCCTAGTTTTAGTCTAAAACCAAGTCTTGCTGGGTCAACATGCATTCCTTCATTATATTGTCTATTTGCATCAAGTAAATCTCTTAATAAAATTGGTTGCTTTGATAAAATATAAAGGTAATCTAATACTTTATCTATAATTGTTTTTTCTCTATTAGGCATCTTTTTTCCCTATGTAATTATTGAAACTATTTTATCTAAGAATTGTTTATAATTCTTAGACATTATAATATTTAGCCTTATGATGAGGCACAACAATAGCACAAGTTGACTGTTCAGGATGGATTTGGAAAGTCTCACTTAACTCTATTCCAAACTCTTCTGGTTTTAATAAATCAAACATATCTCTACTTTGTTCTAAATCAGGACAAGCAGCATAACCAGGAGAATATCTACATCCAATATACTGTTTCATCTGTACATCATGAAGAGTATGTCCTTCATTTGGAACAATATCAAGGTCAAGTCTTACTTGTTTATGTAAAACTTCTGCTAAAGCTTCTGCTAACTCAACACCTAAACCATGCACTTGATAATACTCTGTAAACTTACTATCTTTGTAAAGTTGTGCTTCATATGGAGTAAGTTTTAATCCTGCACTTGCAAAAGTAAAGGCAACCACATCTAACCTATCATTTGCAAAATAATCAGCAATACATCTATGAGGTTTTTTTCTCTGTCTTGGGAACTCCATCACTTTTATAGCTTTTTCTAAAGATGGTACCTTTCTTGCTTCTTCTTCTGAGTGAAAAGCATAATCTTCACTAAAGATATATAATTTATTCTCTTTTGCAATACAAGGATAATAAGCATAAATAGCAATTGGGTCAAAAAGCTTCTCTTCAATAAATTGCTCTTTTAATCTCTCATAAATAGGTTCAACCACATTTTTTTCATGGTCTAAAAACTTCTCTTTTGATTGTTTTGCTCTTTTATAACCCCATCTTTGTCTAAATAAAACTCTATGATTAATCCATTTGAATACAAGTTCTTTATCAATAGCTTTGTTATCAAGAGCTACTCTACCCCATAAAGGAGGGAAAGTAAATGTTCCTGCTTCAGGAAGAACTACATCCTCTTCTTTAATAGTAATATCAACATCTTCTTTTCTAGCAATCTCTTCTTCATCAATTAAGTCTGCAGCTAAACTTGTATTTTCTAAATCACCCTCTTCTATTCTTTGCATAGAAACAACACCATCAAAAGCATCTCTACAATAAAAAATTGGACCATCATAAATTGGTCTACAATAATCATTTACAAAACTTTTTGTAAGAGCAGCTCCACCTAAAAGTACAGGAATATCAATACCTTGTTTTTGTAACTCTTCAAGGTTATCTTTCATTACTGCTGTTGATTTTACAAGTAAACCACTCATACCAATAGCTTGTGCTTTATGCTCACGTACGGCTATAATAAAATCATTTAAATCAGCTTTAATACCAATATTGATTACTTTAAAGCCATTATTTGAAAGAATAATATCAACTAAATTTTTACCAACATCATGTACATCACCTTTAACAGTTCCAAGAACTAATACAGTCTCACTAGCTTTCTCTTCTTTTGGTAAATATGGATTTAAGGCATCAACTGTTGCTTTCATAGTCTCTGCACTTTGAAGTACAAATGGTAACTGCATTTGACCTGAACCAAATAATTCTCCAATTACTTTCATTCCATCAATTAGCCATTCATTTACTATAAGTTCTGGACTTACTGTATGTCTTAATTCATCTACAAGAGGAAGCATTCTCTCTTTATCTCCATCTAGTAGAAGTTTCTTAACCTTATCAATAGGTGCTAGTTTTTGATACTCTTCATCACTTTGCTCTTCCATATCACCTACATTTGCAAAGTGTTCAATAAATTTAAATAAGGGGTCACCATTTTCGCAGACGTTGAAAATTAAATCATCACAAGCTTTTCTATCTTCCTCAGAAATTTTATTTAAAGGCAAGATATGTTTAACATTTACAATTGCAGATGTTAATCCAGCTTTTACACAATGGTCAAGATAGATTGAGTTTAGATAAATTCTAGCTTTTTGGTCAAGACCAAATGAGATATTAGAAAGCCCTAAAGTAGTACCCACTTCTGGATGCCTTATTTGAAACTCTTTAATTGCTTCAAGTGTCTCAATACCAGCTGTTCTATACTCATCATCTCCTGAACCAATAGTAAATGTAAGCATATCAAATACTAAATCATCAGGTTTAAATCCATGTCTATTAACACATAAATCATAGATTCTCTCAGCTACTTCAAGTTTTCGCTCTAAAGTTTTTGCCATACCAATTTCATCAATTACAAGACAAACAAGTGCAGCACCAAACTTTTTAGCTAACTTACAAACAGCATCAAACTTTTCTTCCCCATCTTCAAGGTTTACTGAGTTGATAATACATCTTCCACCAATTTGTTTTAAAGCAGCTTCAAGAGCTGGAAGTTGAGTTGAGTCTGGCATTAAAGGAAGTGAAACTTTTTGAGAATATAAAGATACTACTTTATCCATATCTCCTGTTTCATCCCTTCCAGCAAATCCAACTGATACATCAATAACATGAGCTCCTGCACGTACCTGTTGTTGACCTACTGATAAAGTACCTTCATAATCATTTGCTTTAAGTAACTCTCTAAATGCTTTAGAACCCGTTGCATTTGACCTTTCTCCTATTAAAAGTGGAGCTGGGTCTTGTTTTAAAGGAACAACATTAAATAATGAAGCTAATGAAGCCTTTAAGAAACCACTAGGCTTTCTAGGTTTTATCCCTTCAACTGCTTTACTTAAAGCTTCAATATGTTCAGGTGTTGTTCCACAACAACCACCTAAGAAAGATACTCCATTAAATTGTAAAAACTCACTTGTTAGTTCAGTAAACTCTTTTGGTTGCATTGGATAATAAGTTTGCCCACCTCTATTTTGAGGAAGTCCTGCATTTGAGTGAACTGAGATTGGAAATTTACATACTTCACTTAAAGTCTTAACATGTTTATGTACTTGTTTTGGTCCCGTACCACAGTTAAATCCTAAAGATAAAATATTAAAAGGCTCCATAATAGCTGCAATTGTCATTGCATCTGTTCCAATAAGCATAGTACCACTTAACTCAATAGTTACAGAGACCATAATAGGTGTTTTTGGAGAAACTTCAGTAAGAGCATGAAGAGCTGCTTTTATTTGTAAAGGGTCTTGACAAGTTTCAAGTAAAAATACATCTGTTCCACCATCAACTAAACCTTGTGCCATAATTTTATAGCCTTCAAACATATCATCATAAGTAATATGTCCAAGAGAAGGTAGTTTTGTTCCAGGACCAATTGAACCTAATACAAATCTTGGTTTTTCTGGTGTTGAATATTTTTCACAAGATTTTTTTACAAGCTCAGCCCCAAGCCTTGATAACTCATATGAAGTTTCAGGAATATCATATTCATCTAATACCCATGGCATAGAACCAAAAGTATTTGTAGTGATAAAATCTGCTCCAGATTTTGCGTAAGCATCATGAATCCCTTCTAAAATATGTGGTGCTGTTAAGTTTAAAAGTTCATTACACCCTTCTAAATTTAAACCCTCATATAACCAATTCTCATCTTTGATATCTGCAATCTGAAGCTGTGTTCCCATTGCTCCATCTATAATTATTACTTTTTCTTCTATTATCTTTTTTATATCTATCATTTTTTCTTATTATCTTTGTTTTTTTTCTTTTATAAATAGTAGATAGTATATTGAAAAGTGCTTTAAAATTCAAATGAAAGTTATAAACTTCTTTTCTTCTTTTAGCTTTTTTGAAGCACTACTCTAATCACACTAGCCTCTCCTTGATGACCTTTCCCTTCGTCTAAAATAGTGATTTGTTCTTTTACTTGTGCCTCACTAAAAGTATAATGAGTTTTAAAATCTTCAACTTTGTATAAAAGCTCTTTATCTTTTGGTCCACCACTATCATATTTTAATTGGTTTTGAGAAAAGAACTCTCCTACAAAAATTCCATTTTCTTTTAAAGACTCATCAATATTATCAAATAATCTATCTCTATCTTTTTCATACATATGTAAATAAGAAGCTACAATTACATCATATTTTTCTTCAACTTCCCACTCATTTAAATCTATACAAATAGTTTTTATATTTAAGCCCTCTTCTTTTGCTCTTTGTTGTAATTTTGAAAGTCCTATATCAGAAGCATCTATTGCACTAACTTCAAAACCTCTTTGAGCTAAAAAGATTGCATTTCTACCCTCTCCTTCTCCTAAACATAACACTTTTGAGTTAGCAGGGAAAGATTTAATCTTTGAAGAAATAAAACTATTTGGCTTTAATCCATATAAAAAGCCATCTCTTGAGAATTTTTGATTCCAGAACTCTTGTTGAGACATAATATTACCTTTAATTTTTTTTTAAATAATAGCAAAGAAAAAAGAAAGCAATCTTAAAAAACTCCATATAAAATTCACATTGATTTAATATAATAATTAGTTGTAAAGAATAAAAACAATCATTCACTTTATTTTAAAGCAAGCTTGGATAAACTATCAGACAAAAATCAAAAAGTAAATTGAAAATACAATTACTTTATTTATAGGGATGGATATATGACAGAAGCAAAATACATCTGGATGGATGGGAAATTTGTTGATTGGAATGATGCAAAAGTTCATGTTTTAAGTCACACTCTGCATTATGGGAATGGTGCTATTGAGGGTACTAAAGCTTATAAAACGCATGATGGAAGATGTGCCATCTTCAAATTAAAAGAGCACACTAAGAGATTAATTAACTCTGCTAAAATGACACTTATTCAAGTTCCTTTTACTGAAGATGAGTTAAATGATGCTCAAGTTGAATTATTACAAAAAAACGAACTATTTGAAGGTGCATATATTAGACCATTAGTTTATTTAGGTTACGGAGTTATGGGATTATATCATAAAGATGCTCCTGTAAATGTTTCTGTTTCTGCTTGGGAATGGGGAGCATATTTAGGTGAAGAGGGAATGAAAAAAGGTGTAAGAGTTAAAATTGCATCTATGACTAGAAACCCTAATACATCTGGTATGGGAAAAGCAAAAGCTGTTGCAAACTACCTTAACTCTCAAATGGCTAAATTTGAGGCAGTTGAAGCTGGATATGATGAAGCTTTATTAAGAGATGACCAAGGATATATTGCAGAAGCATCTGGTGCTTGTTTCTTTATTGTTAGAGATGGTGTAATTATTACTCCTCCAAATGATAATACTTTAGAATCAATTACTCAAGCAACAGTTATTGACCTAGCTGAAGATTTAGGTTATACAGTTGTTAGAAGAAGAATCACTAGAGAAGAAGTATATATTGCAGATGAAGCTTTCTTTACAGGAACTGCTGTAGAAGTAACTCCAATTAGAGAAGTAGATTGTAGAGTTATTGGAGCTGGTGAAAGAGGTCCAATTACTGAAGCTTTACAAAAAGCATACTTTGACGCTGTTCAAGGTAAAAATGAAAAGTATGAAAAGTATTTAACTTATATCAACTAAAAATAAAAAGGGTAATTTATGCCAATAGATAATGACTATTTTAAAAATAGACAACAACAAAACAAAGGTAACAACTCAAATGGTGGTGGTAACTACCAACCTCCTTTTGAGCCACCTGAGTTTTTCAAAAATTTCGGTAAAAAAGCAGGATTCATTTATGTAATTATTATCATAGTAGCTGCTTTATTTATTTTCAAGCCATTTGTAATCATTGAATCTGGTCAAGTAGGTATCAAAGTTACTACAGGTAAATATGAAGACAAACCTTTAAATCCTGGTTTCCACTTATATATTCCAGTATTCCAAAAGGTTATTGTAGTTGATACAAAAGTAAGACTTATTAACTATGCATCAGTAGAAACAAGTGGTAGTGCAGGATTTGATCAAAGTATCAAATTAAACCCGGCTATTAATATTCTTGATGCAAGAGGTTTACCAGTTTCTATTGAATTAACTGTTCAATATAGACTTACTGCAACAGGTGCTCCTGTAACTATTGCTACTTGGGGTAGAGCTTGGGAAGACAAAATTGTTAACCCTGTTGTAAGAAATATCGTAAGAAATGTTGTTGGTGGATTTAATGCAGAAGAGTTACCAACAAAAAGAAATGAGATTGCAACTCTAATTGAAAATGGAATTAGAACTCAAATTGAGTCTTTAGAAGGTACTCCTGTAACAGTTGAGTCTGTTCAATTAAGAGAGATTGTACTTCCAGCAAAAATTAAAGAGCAAATTGAGAGAGTTCAAATTGCTAACCAAGAATCTGAAAGAGTAAGATACGAGGTTTTAAGAGCTAAACAAGAAGCTGAGAAAAAAGCTGCACTTGCAAAGGGTGAGGCTGATAGAAACAGAATTGAAGCACAAGGTAGAGCAGATGCTGTAACTATTGAAGCAAAAGCACAAGCTGCTGCAAATAAAGAGATTGCTAACTCTTTAACACCAAGATTACTTGAAATGCAACAAATTCAAGTTCAAGGTAAATTTAATGACGCTCTTAGAGAAAACAAAGATGCGAAAATTTTCTTAACTCCAGGTGGTTCAACTCCAAATATCTGGGTTGACACTAAAGATAAGTCAAGAGATACCGCAATTAACAAATAAAAGGAAATAAGAAGTATTTTTACTTCTTATTTTGAACAAAGATGAAATATATATTATTAATTAGTTTACTTTTTCTAGCTTTAAAAGCTGAAAACAAAGTAGACTACTCAAATGTAGAAATAAAAAAAGAACTTAATACTGAACTTCCAAAAGAGAATAACTACTACCAAAACAATTCAAATGTATATGATGAAGTTAAAAATAAAATAGATAATGCTCCTAAAACTAAGAAGGGCATCATTACTTATAAAAATAATCTGAAACCTACAGATGGACCTATTGATCCTTCAAAAGAAGAAGACATCAATATAAAAAGTAATTTTGATATAAATAATGAAACAAAATCTATTGACAAAATAGAAGTTGAGCTTGGTAAAAAATTTTAATATTAAGTTATAAAAAAGGGAAAAACATGAGTATGGTAGATAAAATAGACTGGAAAAAAATGGAAGGTTTAATTCCTGTTATTACACAAGATGCTACAACTAATGAGGTTTTAATGCTAGCATATATGGATGAAGAAGCATTAAAATTAACTTTAGAAACAAAACAAGCTCACTATTTTAGTAGAAGTAAACAAAGAATATGGAAAAAGGGTGAAAGCTCTGGACATACTCAAGAAGTAGCTTCTACAATGGTAGATTGTGATAATGATACTATTTTATTAAAAGTAAATCAAAATGGAGTTGCTTGCCATACAGGAAGAAAATCATGTTTTTTTACAGACTTAGAAAGCAATGAAATAAAACTAGACGTAGAAGTTAATACTACAAGTGCTTATGGAGTAATTGATACTTTATACCATGTGATTGAATCTAGAAAAAATGATGACCCTTCAACATCATATACTGCAAAACTTTTACAAGGTAAAGAGAACTCTATGCTTAAAAAGATTGTAGAAGAAGCAGGGGAATTTACATTTGCTGTTAAAGATAATGATGAAGAAGAGATTATCTATGAAGCAGCTGATTTACTATATCATAGTTTAGTTGCTCTTTCAAGCAAAGGAATTAATCCAGATAGAGTAAAGCAAGAACTTTCAAGAAGGTTTGGTTTATCTGGAATTGAAGAAAAAAACTCTAGAGAAAAATAGCCTTAGGCTTTTTTCTCTTTCTTTCTAATAAAGTGTTTAACCACAAAACTAGCACCCATAAAAGCTAATAATCCAACTACAACAAATATAAAAATCTCAGTTAAAAACATTTCTTAGCTCCTTTTGTCTTTATTTATAGTTTATTATAATTTTTAATTAAACTAAAATTTTCTTAGACAATTTGATTTTTTTCTTTAAATTGAATTATAAAAAGTAACAATAGTATAAAGAATTTAAACCTTATACTTTTTATAATTAAGCTCTTTTGCCATTTGAAGTTTATTTGAGTAATAGTTTTTAGGTGTTTCACTCATAAAAGATTTAAACTCTTTTATAAAATGCGCTTGATCAAAAAAACCATTATCATAGGCAGTATTTGTTAAAGTATCAACCTTTAAAGAGCTTATTTTATCCCTTGTATTTCTAAGCCTTATTATACGAATAAAAAGTTTTACAGTAAGCCCTAACTCTTTTTTAAATACTCTTTCTATTTGTCTTGCTGAAATATTAAAATAAGAACTTAGTTCCTCAACTGAAATATCACCTTTTCTTTTATTAATTAACTCAATAATTTTAAAGGTATATTTTGAGTTCTCCTTTTTTGATAAAGATAATCTTTTTAATAAAAACTCATCACATAATATGACTTTTTGTTCTTCACTACAAGTTTTTAACTTCTCAAAAAATTCTATAAAATTCCAAAAAGAGTCTTTATAATCTATATTTTTATTTTGAAAATAAAAGAGTTCTTCATCAAAAAATCTATATGCTCCACCAGGATTAAATCTAATGCCAAAGGCTTCAATTTTCTTGTTAAAATTAATAATAGTTGGATATTTAGTTTGCCCAGTTAAAGTTACAGGTGAACTACATAATATTTGCTTTTGATTTACTTCCAAAGAGAAGGGATTTGCAAAATTAATTACAAATCCAAGACTTCCATCAGTTAAAATTTTTAAGCTTTTTTTCTCACTAAGATTTGCTTCTATTTTCCAATAATTAAAAATGTAAGGTTTTAACTCTTTACAGGGTTCATAAAGTTTAAAACCTATCTCAGCTAACTCTTTATTAAAATATGCCACTATTTTTTTAATACCTTTTCTTTTACTTCTTGAAGATGCTTTTGAAGTTTTTCTTCTGTAATATCACCATACTCAGAGCCATATATAAAAACAGATTCCTTCTCTTTTGTTCCTAACATTTTCATTGTATAAAAATATGAATTTAAACACTCTTTTACACTTAATCTATCTTCTCCATAAAATGACTCCTCTTTTGCTCCCATTGAAATAAGAGTTTGAAACTCTTTATCTTTTAAAGCTAAAGCTTCAAACTCTCCTTTCTCATTGATTATAAAAGAGAAACCATACTCTAAAACCGTATCTACCCATCTTTTAAGTAATGCTGGTGCACTATACCAATACATTGGAAATTGAAATACAATTTTTGAGATATTTTTTAAATCCTCTTGCTCTTTTTTAACATCAATATTAAAATCAGGATATAGTTCATTTAAATCTTTATAAAGAACATTTTCTTCACATCTTAGTTCTTCTTTGATTCTTCTATTTACAAGTGAATTTTCTAAATCATCATGGGCTAGTAGTACAAGTATTTTTTTCATATAAACTCCTTTTTTTAGAAGTTTATAAAAATTTAAAATCTATTAATTGTATAAAAACGACAAGAAAGAATAAAAAGAGCAAAAGCTCTTTTTATTTAGTGACAACCACAACCAGTTCCACATCCACCTGATGATTGTTGTTGTGCTTGAGATTGAGATTGAGAAGCTGCTGCACCACTTGTAGAACAAGCTGATACACCATTTGTAGTTGGTTGAATAGAAGCATTTTCAGCTTTATCTGAGTTAGCATCTACAAATTGTAGTAACTTCTCTGTTGCTTGCATATATCTTTTTGCAGATTCAGATTCTGGTTTGAAATAAACTACTGGTTTACCACCATCTCCACCTTCTCTAATTGCTGGTTCAATTGGAAGTAATCCTAATACTTGTGTATTATATTGCTCTGCAAGCTCTTCACAAGTTCCTCTTCCAAAAATATCTGATTCAGTGTTACACTCTGGACAAATAAATCCACTCATATTTTCAACAATTCCACCAATAGGAATATGAAGTTTTTGGAACATATCTAAAGATCTTCTTGAATCATCAAGTGCTACATGTTGAGGAGTAGTAACATTAATACCACATGTTACAGGAACACTTTGAGCTAAAGTTAATTGAGCATCACCAGTTCCTGGAGGCATATCAATAAATAAAATATCTAAATCTTCCCAAAGAATATCTCTTAATAGTTGTTGAATTGCTTTCATAATCATAGCACCTCTCCAAATAAGAGATTGTCCCTCTTCCATTAAAGAACCCATTGACATTACAGCAACACCATAAGCATTAAAAGGTTTAGCTTTATTACCAACTACCTCAACTTCTAATCCATTTATTCCCATCATACGAGGAATATTTGGTCCATAAATATCAGCATCTAAGATACCTACTTTTTTACCTTGCATTGCTGCAGCAATTGCTAAGTTTACAGTTGTAGTTGATTTACCAACTCCACCTTTTCCTGAACTTACCATTACAAAGTTTTTAATTTGTGGAGCAATATTACTTCCACTTACACTATTACTTTGTTGTTTTGGAGCTTCTGGTTTACTAATTTTTAAATTTACATTTGTAACACCAATTGTGTTTAATACTTCTGAAATATCTTGTTCTAATTTAGAAGATACTTCTTGTGCACTTGAAGTAATATCTAAAAGTATTGTACAGGCGTCATCAGCATCAATTTGGATATCTTTTACGAACCCAAAATCAATAATAGATTTTTGGAATCCTGGATATATAACTTTTGATAACTCTTCTTTTATATCAGCTATACTTGCCATATCTTTTGTCCTTATAAATAGTTTCTATTGAAAATTTTATCGTATTATATTTTAAATAGGATAATTTTAGTCTTAATTGAATTCATTAATAAAAAAAGGTCAAGTAAAAAATACTTGACCTTTTTATAACTTATATTTTATTAATATTTTAAACTGTTGCAGTTGCTTCAATTTTATCACCATGATCTTTTACAATCTTTTGTGTGATTTTATATGAACAAAATTTAGGTCCACACATTGAACAAAACTCTGCTTCTTTAAATACATCTTGAGGAAGAGTTTCATCATGGTACTCTCTTGCTCTTTCTGGATCTAAACATAATTCAAATTGTTTATTCCAATCAAAAGCATATCTTGCATCTGACATTTCATCATCAATATCTCTTGCACCTTTTCTTCCTCTTGCAATATCTGCTGAGTGAGCTGCAATTTTATATGCAATAATACCTTCTCTAACATCATTAGCATTTGGTAAACCTAAATGCTCTTTTGGTGTAACATAACAAAGCATTGATGCTCCATGCCATCCACCAACAGCTGCACCAATTGCAGAAGAGATGTGGTCATAACCAGCAGCAATATCAGTTGTAAGAGGTCCTAAAATATAGAAAGGTGCTTCATGGCAATACTCTCTTTCTAATTTCATATTTCTTTCAATTTGGTTTAATGGAACGTGACCTGGTCCTTCAATCATAACTTGAACATCTTTTTCCCAAGCTCTAAGTGTTAATTCTCCTAAAACTTTAAGCTCAGATAATTGTGCTTCATCAGATGCATCAGCAAGACAACCTGGTCTTAAAGAATCTCCTAAAGATAAAGATACATCATATTTTCTACAAATATCTAAGATATCATCAAAAGCATCATAGAATGGATTTTCTTTATGGTAGTGCATCATCCATGCAGCCATTAAAGAACCACCTCTTGAAACGATACCCATTTTTCTTTTAGCAATGTGTGGCATAAATTGTAAAAGGAATCCCGCATGAATTGTAAAATATGAAACCCCTTGTTGAGCTTGCTTTTCTAAAACTTTAAGCATATTCTCAATACTTAAATCTTCAATTTTATCTTTTACATCATGTAAGATTTGATACATTGGTACTGTACCAATTGGAACAGTTGAGTGTTCAATTACAGCTTCTCTAATTGAATCTAAGTCTCCACCTGTACTTAAGTCCATAATTGTATCTGCACCATGTTTTAAACAAACATCTACTTTTTCAATCTCACCAGCTATATCTGATGCTAGTGCAGATGAACCGATATTTGCATTAATTTTACATGAAGATGCTATACCTATTGCCATAGGTTTTAAGTGCTTATGATTTACATTTGCAGGAATAATTAATCTACCTCTTGCTATTTCACTTCTTACAAGTTCTGGGTCAATATTCTCTACTTTTGCAACATATTCCATATCTGGTGTAATAATGCCTTTTTTAGCATAATACATCTGTGTTCTTACTTCATCATCTTTGTGATTGTCTAGCCAATCTCTCATAAAAAAATCCTATGTAATAATTTGGGATGATTATATCAAATTTAGATTATATAAACTTAATTAAAACAACTAGTTTCAATTTATTAATTATATAAGAAACATTAGATTATAATAATCTATTCTACTATTTAAGGTTCATATGAAAAAGGTCGAAACACTAGCAGCTATTTATGAACAATCCGTACAAAAGCTAAAAGAAATTCTTTCTTATGAACAAAATAAAGAAAAACAACTACTTTTTTTAATTCAAGACCTATCTTTTGAAAACTCTTTTTCTCTTTCAGTAAATGAAAACTATGATATAAATGAAGTTGATAAACTTTTTAGATATTACGAAGAGCTTTTAAAAAATAGTTTTAATCAAAACAAAGAGCTTTTTGAAATTGAGTTTAAGCTTTATCTTTTAATTATAAAAGTTTTTACAGAACTTTGTAATACTTTTATTTGTGATAAAGAAAAAAGAAAACAAATCTCTACTTTCTTTCAAACATTAAAAGAATCAAAAAATATGTTAAAACTTTTGTTACCCCTTGATATTAAACATATAAATATCTTAAATAATTTAATTGGCGAACAGCTATATTATTTTTCACATCTTGATTATCATGATATTTCTAAATATCCTTTAGACTATACTCTTGAAAAATATCTTTTAAACTTAGAAAGAATGTTTCATGGATTTGATTTAAGTGTAGCTTCTAATTTTGGAAATAAAGAGTTTACAAATAAAGAAATAGAATTAGCTATTTTAAAAAATAATGCTTCATTTTTGATTTTAACTCTTATTTATAAAATTTATTCCCTTGAAGATAATAAAATTTTTAAAAATGAAAAATTTAAAAATATTATTAATTTTTACAAAAATAATTTTTCTTTAAATGAATGTAATAATTTTTATGACATAGAATGCTTAGAAAAAGTACTGTTAAGTAATTTTAGAAAAAGTTCTTCTTATATAAATAAAATAACAAAGCAAAATTTATTCAAAGATAAACTTAATTTATTAGCTCTTGATACAGATGAGTATAAACAATTAATTGATATTATAAGAAAATTTGATTTCCAGGATAGAAAATGAAACAGTTGATAGTAGAAAAAATTGATTCTTTGCCACCTTTACCTCGTTCTGTTATTGAGCTTGAAGAATTTAGAAAAATGCCTACTAAAGAACCTCTTGATTTATTAAAGATTATAGAGAAAGATCCTCTAATAATCACTACTGTTTTAAGAGTAGCTAATTCTGCAATGTTTGGGTTTGTAAGTGAAGTAGAAACTCCAAGTCGTGCGATTTCATTATTAGGTGTTAATTTTACTATCTCTATTGCATTGGGTTCAGTAATTCAAAATCTAATTCAAACAGATTTAAGAGCATATGGTTCAACTACTGATGACTTTATGTTTACTTGTAATCTTGCCTCAAATCTTATAAATACTTGGGTTGCTAAAATTGATAAAGACTTAAAAGAGGATTTACTATTACCTGCCTTTTTACAAGAGACTGGTAAGTTTATTATTTCTGAAATAATTAATGATAATAATAAAATAGAAGAGTTTCAAGAACAACTAGCAATTACTAAAAATGTATCATTAGTAGAAAGAGAATTTATTGGCTACTCATGTGCAAGAATTACTGCAAATATCTTTAAACACTGGAATTTAAGTCATAATCTTATTTTTTCAATTGGTTTTGTAGAAGATTTAGAAAACTGTCCTGCAGATTATCTTAAAAAAGTACAAATATTAGAAATTGTAAAAATTTTATCTGACATTAAAAATCCTTTATCAGAGGCAAATATCCAAAGAGCTTTAAACAAAGCAGAAGAGTATGGTTTTGACTCAGAAATATTACATAAAGCAATTGAATCTATTAAATATAAATTAGAAGAAGATCTTTAAGAATTCATAAGTTACATTAAAGTATAATTTGTAACTTTTTTACTCAAAGGGGCCTTGTGTCGAACGTAACGCTGATTGTATTATGTGCTGGGAACTCTACTAGATTTGGGCTTCAAGCAAAAAAACAGTGGCTTAGAATAGATAATGATCCACTCTGGTTTTTTGTTACTAAAAGACTCGCTAAACTCTATAAATTTGATAAAGTTATTCTAACTTCATCTCAAAATGAACTCAGATATATGGAAAATTTTAGTGATGATTACACCTTTGTTGCTGGTGGAGATACTAGACAACAATCAATGAAAAACTCTTTAGAGTATGTTACCTCTGAATATGTGATGGTTACTGATGTAGCAAGAGCATGTATCCCTGATGAAGTTATTACTTCTCTTATTAAATCAAAAGAAAAAGCTGACTGTATTGTTCCTGTATTAAATGTAAGTGATACTGTTATTTACAATGAAGATACAATAAATAGAGATAAAGTAAAACTTATTCAAACTCCACAAATATCAAAAACTTCTGTTTTAAAAAATGCATTAAATACAAATACAGAGTTTACAGATGATAGTTCAGCAATTAAAAATATTGGTGGTTCAGTATTGTATGTTGATGGTTCAATAAAGAGTAAAAAACTAACTTTTGAAGATGATATAAAAGAACTATCATGTTTAAAAGCTCCTAGTAATAACTTCTTTACAGGGATTGGATATGATATACATCCTTTTGAAGATGATAAAAAAATGTATCTTGGTGGAATTAATATTGATGTTCCCTATGGTTTCAAAGCACATAGTGATGGAGATGTTTTAATTCACTCTATTATTGATGCACTTCTTGGAGCTTGTGGAGCAGGAGATATAGGAGAATTTTTCCCTGATACAGATGCTGAATTTAAAAATATAGATTCAAAAATACTTTTACAAGAGATTGTAAAGTTTATTTATAATGTTGGCTATAAAATTGTAAATATTGATTTAACAATCATTGCTCAACAACCCAAAATTAATCCATATAAAAATGATATTAAAAAAACTATTGCTTCTCTTTTAAAAATTGAAAAACAGTTTGTTAATATCAAAGCAACAACTGCTGAAAAACTTGGATTTATAGGACGAAAAGAGGGAGTTGCTGTACAATCTATTGCAACGCTAAAATACTATGACTGGACGAAAAAATGAATATACTTATAATTGAAAGTGAGATTTATCTCGCTCAAAAAGTTGTTTCAAGATTATTAGATGATGGACATAATTGTGATTTTGTAGAATCACCTAATATTGATAATCTTACAAAAGATTACGATATTATATTACTTTCTACATCATTACCTGCTGCACTTTGTAAAACAATAATTAGAAGATATAGTGACTCTATTATTCTACTTCTTGTATCTTATATCTCTGATGAAACAGTAACAGATCCAATAAAAGAAGGTGCTAAAGATTATATAATGAAGCCTTTTATTATGGATGAATTAGTTAGGAAAATTTATCATTATAGAGAGTGTAAATCAATTAGAAAAGAGTTACAAACATTAAGAGAATATCTTGATTTCCAATTTACTGAAGTGGATACTAGTGACCATGTACTACCAACTTCATTTCCAACACTTATTGAAACAAATTCTCAAATTAGTGCTGATAAATTAGCTTTTGAATTAGTTAGAAAGCTTGATTTACAAATGAAATTTATCTCTCTTAGTTCAGAAAACTGGCAAAAAAGAGTAAATGAAAAATTTAATGGTATTCTTTATTTAACTGATTATCATAGTTTAAAAAAGAGCGCAAAAGAGAATTTAAATAAACTTGTTGAAGATAAAAAATGTATTATTGTCTCTTTAGAAAAAGAGGATGATTTCCCATTTACTAAAATAGAGTTTGAAAAAACTGATACTCTACTTATGTCAAATAATATTATGACTATCAATGACTATGTTAAAATGATGGTATTATCTTATCAAACAAAATATCCTGATACAGAGCTTTCTAAAAAACTTGGTATTTCTAGAAAATCACTTTGGGAAAAAAGAAAAAAACTTGGAATTGAGAAAAAGAAATAATGAGAAAGCTATTTTTAACAGTTTTTTATAGTGGATTAAGTCCAAAAGCTCCTGGTACTATGGGAAGTATCGTTGCTTTAATCTTAGGAGTAATATTACTTCAATATATCCATGAATCTACAATGTTTCTACTTGCCTTTTTAATTTCTGCTATTGCAGTAAAAGAAATTAATAAATATGAGGAAGAAGTTGGAGAGCATGATAGTAAAGAGATAGTTATTGATGAATTAGCTGGAATGTGGATTGCACTATCTATTTGTGGTATCACAACTGAAAACATGTATTATTTAGCTCCAATTGCTTTTGTTTTCTTTAGAATTTTTGACATTTGGAAGCCTTCTATTATTGGAAGAATTGATAAAAATGTAAAAGGTGGTTGGGGTGTTATGGGTGATGACATCGTAGCTGGACTTGCGGCTGGTATTGCTACTTCAGGAACTTATTATTTATTAGAAAAGTTTGTATTTTAAATAGTAGTAAAAACTACTATTTAAATACCTCTAAAATTTCTCTAGTTGCATTTGTAACTCTAAAAATTTTATCTTGAATTTCATAAACCTTTGTTCCCTTAATCTCTGGATACTTTTTATAATCTCTTATTTCTCTAGCTTTTCTTAAGTCTTCTTTATCAAGAACTTCACCTCTTTGGTATTTTTTCTCCCATCCAGGAGGTAACTTACCATCTTTATGAACTTTTTTTTCTAGTCCTGGTGGAAGTTGTTTATATTTAGTATGCTTTTTTTCTTCATACTTTTTTTCATACTTCTCTTTTTTATCATGCTTATACTTGTCTTCATAATTATTATATTTATCTGCAAGTAATGTTGTAGAGAAAAATAATATCGAAGAGATAGCTATTGTTTTTACTACTTTCATTTTTACTCCTATTGCAATTTATTAAATCTTACTATATATTTGTGAAAAAATAGTTTACAACTTATAGAATAATATATTAAAATGATTGTCTTATTAAATTAATGTTTGGGAAGGATTTATAGTGTAAAGAGAAAAAGATGCTAAAATTCATCTTCTAAATTGAAGATGAATAAATAGCTAGTTTATTTTACAATCTTAGCGAATTCGTCGAAGATATATTTCGACTCATGAGGACCTGGACTTGCCTCTGGGTGATGTTGTACAGAGAAAATCTCTTTATTTTTATATTTTACACCCTCAATTGTTCCATCAAATAAATTTTGGTGAGTAATCTCAGCAATTTCTACTATATTATCAGGAACGTTATAGTTATGGTTTTGTGCAGTAATTTCTACTACTCTTTCTGGATTTGCAACTGGATGGTTACCACCATGTTGTCCAAATTTTAGTTTATATGTATCATATCCATGAGCAATTGATAACATTTGGTGTCCTAAACAAATAGCAAAGATTGGGATATTTGCATTGATTAATTTTTCTACTTGTTTTTTCTCTTCAGTCAATGTAAGTGGATCTCCTGGACCATTTGATAAGAAGATTCCACCAATTTCTTTAGCTTCAAATCTAGCAATTAAATCATCTGCTTTAAAATCTGCTGGTACAACTTCTACTTCAAGTCCAGATTCTACTAATTCATTTAAAATATTTCTTTTTACTCCAAAGTCAATAACTACAACTTTTTTATCACTCATTACAGCTTTGTTGTACTCTTTTTTAGCATGATTCCATGCTCCATTTTTATGTACATAAGCCTCTTTTGTAGTAACTTCTTTAATATAGTTAATATCTTCAATTCTTGGACTTTCAGATAGTTTTTTAGCTAATTCATCTTTATCACTAATTTCAGTTGAAGCAATCATCATCATTGCTCCTTCATCTCTTAACATTTTAGTTAAATATCTTGTATCAATATCACAAATACCTAATACTCCATGTTCTTTTAAAAATGAATCTAAATCACCTTCGGCTCTATAGTTTGAATATTCATGATGATAATTTCTAACCAGAATACCTTTACAGTATGCTGTTTTACTCTCCATATCATCTGAATTTACACCTACATTTCCAATTTCTGGCATAGTAAACGTTACAAATTGACCTGCATAACTTGGATCTGAAATAATTTCTTGATAACCAGTTAATGAAGTATTAAATACAATTTCTCCAACTGTTGTACCAGTTGCACCAAATGAAGTTGCTTCTAAATATGTTCCATTTTCTAAGTAAATCCAAACTTTTTGCATTACATTAACCCTCTTTTAATTAGTTCTTCCTCATATAACCTATGATAAACAATATCATACTCTTCTGTACCTGGAATAAGTTTTCTCTTATAGTGTTTGATTTTTTCAATTACTGCATCATCAGCTTTTTCAAACCCTTTTAAAAACTCATCAATTGAAGAGAAAATTACATTTTTAACTTGATTGTCTGAACAAGTATAATGAATATAATCTTCTTCCCATAAATAATCTAATACTTTGTGTGCAATATCTGAAAATCTATCTTCATTGTTTAATATTACACCAAAATCATTAGCAAGTCTTTTTTTAGTTAACCAAAAAAGTTGTCTTCTATCTGCATTTAAGAACTCAATCTCTTCTTCTTGTGCATCTAATAACTCATGAACTTTTTCATCTAACTCATGCTCTTTTTCAATATCTGCATCTAAAATTTTCTCAATTTGAGCACTAATCTCTTCTTTTGTTTTTCTAATCTCTACAAAATCGCAATTAACTAAATCTCTTGAAATTCTCCTTGAGATATATGGCGTATGATGTAACTTCATTCTCATAGGGCTATCCTCTTATAATTGTATCTGCTCTCTCTGGTGATGTTGATACTATTCCAACTTTTACACCTGTTAATTCTTCAATTTTTTCAATATATTTTTTAGCATTAGCTGGTAGTGCATCAAACTCTCTACATCCAACTACACTATCCCATCCATCAATCTCTTCATAAATTGCTTTCGCATTTTCTAAATCTGTTGGCATATAATCAATTCTTTCCCCATTATAATCATAAGCAACACAGATTTTTATTTTTGGAAATCCATCAAGTACATCTAATTTCATTAATGATAATTGATCACATCCGTTTAATCTACTAGCATGTTTAACTGCAACAGCATCAAACCATCCACATCTTCTTCTTCTACCTGTTGTAGTTCCTACTTCTTTTCCTACATCAGCCATAGTATCACCATCTTTTCCAAAATCTTCAGATGGGAAAGGTCCATTTCCTACTCTTGTAGTATAAGCTTTAACAATACCAGTTACAATACCAATATCTTTTGGTGCAATTCCTAAACCAGTACAAGCACCAGCACTTACTGTACTTGAAGATGTAACATATGGATATGTACCATGGTCAATATCAAGTAAAGTTCCTTGTGCACCTTCTAATAAAATCTTTTTATTTTCATCTAATGCTTTCCATACCATGTTTGTAGTATTTGCAATAAATGGTGCAAGTTTCTCTTTATATGAGTTTAATAAAGCTTCTAATTCATCTTTTGATGGTGTTGCAATCTCTAATACATCAAAAATTGCCCTATTTTGCTCAAAAAACTCAATAATATCTGTTGCCAATTTATTTGGATTTAATAATTCACCAACTCTAAATCCAGATCTTGCAATTTTTTCAGCATATGCAGGTCCAATTCCTTTACCTGTTGTACCAATTGCTTTATCACCTTTTAGCTTCTCTTTTGCTTGGTCAATTTGAGCATGGTATGGTAAATTTAAGTGTGCTTTATCAGAGATAAAAAGTCTACCTTCTAAATTTTCAAATTGCTCCATTTCTTTGATAATTGATTCAGGAGATAAAACAACACCATTACCAATTACATTTACTGCATTTGGGTTTAAAACACCAGAAGGAATTAAGTGTAATGCGTATCTAACACCATCAACCCAAATAGTATGACCTGCATTGTGACCACCTTGTGATCTACAAACCATATCATAATTTTGAGCAAGCATGTCAACCATCTTACCTTTTCCTTCGTCTCCCCATTGAATACCAACTATTAAATCTGCTTTCATCTTTTCCCTAATCCTCTAAAATTTTTAATAAACTATCTGTATAAAGTGCAAATCCTAATGAGCTAATTCCATCAGAACTATATTTTCCACCTCTGCTAATTACAAAGTTGTCTTGAATCACTCTAAAGTATACATCATCATAATATTTTAAACTACCATGATAAAGTGGTGCAACAACTAAGTTTTTATATTCAACACTTCTTGCTACAGCTAATAATTTTTCAAGTTCTGCTTTTATAACTTCAGGTGAAATTTTAATTGCTTTTTCTAAATCTTTTATATCTTTTACTTTAATTAATTGATTTAACCAAGCATCGTCAATTTCAAATAGTTTTGCAATTTCACCATTCTTGAAATAGTCAATATCAATATCAAACTCTTTTGAAATAAGTTTTGGAATATTGATATTTGATAATTGTAATACTGGATTTATCTCTAAATCTTCTAAAATAGTTCCAGTAATATTTACTAAATCAACAATATTATCATGGTCTATCCACTCACAACCAATTTGATAATCTTCTGTTGATGGATATGAAAATACTGGTTGTACATAAAACCATTTTTTATGAGATGTTGCTCTTCCTAATCTTTTTGTAATAATTCTCACAACATCTAATGTAGAATCAGCTCTAAGTGAAACTTGCTCATTCTCTTCATCTGAAAACTTAATTAGTTTTCTATCATTTGCTATTGCTTGATGTTGAGAATAAGAGAAGTTTGGAGTGATTATCTCTTCAAAACCTTTTGAATCAAGAATCTCACAAACTCTATTCTCTAAATTTCTTTTTGCTTTTGCTGTTTTACCAAAATATAGTCTTGACCCTTTTGGTATCTCATGTTCAAAAACCATGATAATTATTTCCCTTTAAACATTGTTTGAGAAAATACTTTTGATGCTGTTCCATCAAAACTTCTGATATTTAACTCATCCATTGCTAATTCAATTGCATTTACAGCCCATGTAGCTTCATAATCTTCTACTAATCCCATATGATTAATTCTGTAGATTGAAGTTTTGATATGGTCTTGCCCACCTGCAATATTTACATTATATTTTGTTTTTAAAATTTTTCTAATTTGTGGTGCATTTTCAGTATAGATTGTAGTCATTGCATTTGCTGGAGTTTGAGGATAAATCTCACATCCAATAGCTTTTAAAGCTTCTCTTGTAGCTTCTGCTCTTAATGCTGTATTTGCATATAACGTTTCAAATCCACCATTTGCTTTAACATAAGCTAAAATCTCTTTTAAGCCTATAATTAAAGTTGTAGCTGCTGTCCATGCAGTAGTATTTGTTCTTTGTTTTTTGATTTCTGTAGCTAAATTGAAATAGAAACCTCTTGCGTTCTCTTCAATTTTAGAAACTGCTGCATTTGATAAACCAATAATTGCAAGTCCAGGAGGAAGCATAAGTGCTTTTTGACTTCCTGTGATAACTGCATCTATGTTTGTGATATCAATTTTTTCTACACCAATTGCAGTAATTCCATCTGCAACAATTGTAATATCTTTATTAATCTTTTTTATTTCAGCTGCAAGTTCTTCTACTGGATGTCTTAATCCTCCAGCACTTTCACAAATTTGGATATAAACAGAATCGATATCACTGTCATTTTTTATAGCTTCAACTACTGCATCAACACTTACAGGAGTATTCCACTCATTTTTAATTTCAGTATATTCGATATTAAAAGCTTTACAAATTTTCCCAAATCTTTCACCAAATTTTCCTGAATTGATAGTTAATGCTTTTTTCTTTGTTAAGTTAGTAACACAAGCTTCCATCGCACCTGAGCCACTTGATGCAAGCATAACTACTTCATCCATTCCAAATAATTCAAATAATAGTTCTCTTGTTTCTTCAAATATTTTTTCAAATTCAGGCGTTCTATGATGTATTGTTACATCTGCCATAGCTTTTCTTACAAATTCCGGTACAGGCGTTGGTCCTGGTGTTAGTAACATATAATTTCCTTATAAGCTTTTAGTAAAACTCGATATTATATCTAAGTGTTTATAATTAATTGGTTAAATATACAAAAAACATTTTTTAAGCTATTATTAAGTTATAATCCTTGACATTATCAATTTAAAAATGTACAATACCCATATTTTATTACTATTTTCAATAAGTAATAGATAATTTTACATTTAAAAGGAATATAAAATGGCAAAAGAATTAAAAGAAAAGAAAGTTGCAAAAATCGCTACAAAAGCTGCAAAAAAAGTAGCTAAGAAAAAAGATGTTGAAAAAGTAGCTAAAAAAGTGACTAAGAAAGTATTAAAATTAAAACTTACTAAACCTAAAAAAGCTAAAAAAGTAGCAAAGAAAGTAGCTAAAAAAGCTGCATAATTTTTTATATAAATAAAAGGTAGACTCTTTCTACCTTTTATTTTTCAACTAAAATTTAATATAATCTTCTCTTATTTTACTCACAAAAGATTTTTTATGAACTTAGATGTTTGGATTACACTATTTCTAGCCTCTTTGGCTATTTCTATCTCTCCTGGAGCAGGTGCTGTTGTATCTATGAATTATGGAATTAAGTATGGTTTAAAAAAGTCTTATGCCGCAATTTTTGGTTTACAAGCAGGACTATTTATTCAAACTTTTATTGTTGTTATTGGTTTAGGTGCATTAATTGCAAACTCTGTAATGCTTTTTAATATAATAAAATGGATAGGTGTAGGTTATTTACTATATTTAGGTTTTACAAAAATATTTGAAAAAGTTGAAACTATTGAAGAGACAGAACACTTAAAAAACTATAGTGCAAAAAAAGCTTTTATATCTGCTACATTGATAAACCTTACTAATCCGAAAGCAACAGTTTTTTTAGTGGCATTTATTCCACAGTTTTTAGACCCAAACTACTCTTTATGGATTCAATTTCTTATCATTATTACAACCTTATGTATTATTGATATTTTTGTTATGACAGGTTACTCTTCAATGGCTTCTAAGCTAAAATTCTTAATCAAAGATGTAAAAGCAATGAAGATTCAAAATAGAATTACTGGTACATTTTTAATTTTAGCTGCACTATTTATGAGTACTACAAAAAGGGGATAAATTTTTATCACTTGACATTTACTACTAATTAGTAGTATAATTTTATCCAAGGAGTTAGAATGATTAAAGAATCACTTAAAAGCTATGGTCAAAGAGCAGACAAAAGTATGAAAACCTATCTAAGAATTGAAAGACTTAGATTAAAGATTCATAATAAAACTGTATCTTATCTAAGTGAAAACAATCTAACTTTCAATCAATTTAAAGTATTAGAAGTACTTTACCATAGAGGTGACCTAAATATAGGTTCAATAACTAAACTCACAATGAGTACACCAGGAAATACAACTGTTGTAATAAAAAATCTAAAAAGAGATGCTTGGATTACTTCAATTGCAGACCCTGAAGATAAAAGAGCTTCAATACTAACTCTTACTAAAAAAGGAAGAGATATTATTGAAAAAGTATTCCCTACTCATGCACAAAAGTTAAATAGTTACTTTGATGCTTTAGATGAAGAGGAAATTGATACTCTATATAATTTACTTGATAAGTTATATCAAGCAAATTAAAAAATTTTACATTCATATTACTAATTAGTAATAATTTTAATAAAAGGAAATAAAATGACAAAAATTGCAAAACTAAGTTTAGCTTCTATTTTAGCAGCAGGTGCATTATATGCAGGTACTTATAATGTGGATAAGAGCCACTCAAATATTGGATTCAAAGTAAAACATATGATGATTTCAAATGTAACTGGAAAATTTGATGATTTTAAAGGTAGCTTTGAATATGATGAAAAAACTAATCAACTAAAATCATTAACTGGAACAGTAGAAGTAAAATCAGTTAATACAGCAAATGAAAAAAGAGATAACCACTTAAGAGAATCTGATTTCTTTGCAGCAGAAGAATTTCCTTTAATCACATTTAATCTTGAAAAAGTTGAAGATGATAAAGCTTATGGAAAATTAACAATGAGAGGGGTTACTAAAGATGTTGTTTTAAATGTTGAAACAAATGGAACAATTAAAGATCCTTGGGGAAATACAAGAGCTGGTTTAGTTCTTGAAGGAAGTGTTAATAGATTTGATTATGGAATTAAATATAACTCAGTATTAGAAGCTGGTGGTGTTGCAGTTGGTGAAAAAGTAAAACTAATTGTTGAATTAGAAGGTATTTTAGCAAAGTAGTAAAAAGATGAACTCTTCACTATTTATTTCACATGGTGCACCAAATATTATTCTAAAAAACTCTCTTAGTAAAACAAACTTTGAGAATTTTTCAAAAAGAGTAAAAAAACCTCAATATATCATAATATTTTCTGCTCACTACCTAACAAAAACTCTAAAAGTGATTAATTATGAAAAGAATAGTCTTCTTTATGATTTTTATGGTTTTGAAAAAGAACTTTATGAGTTTAAATATGAAATAAAAAGTGATAAAGAAAAAACTCTTAATTTGATAACTTATTTAAAAAAAAGAGGAATTGAAGTCTCAATTGATAAGGATAAGTCTACTTATGACCATGGAGTCTGGACTGCCTTATCAATGATATATGAAAAACTAAATGTCCCAGTTATTCAATTATCAATTCCTACTTCTTATAGTTATAAACAACTAATAAACCTTGGAGAGACTCTTCAAGGTTTAAAAGAAGAGGCTTTAATCGTAGGAAGTGGAGGCACTACTCATAACCTCTTTGATATGCAAAATAGTACTATGATAAAAAAATATGCGAAAAATTTTAATAATGAGCTAATCAATATAGTAAATAAAGGAAAGGAAAATCAGTTACTAGCTTTGAGTAAAACTCCTTCTTTTAAACAAAATCATCCCTCAGATGAACATTTTTTGCCTTTATTTATTATATTTGGAAGTGCTAAAGATAAAAAAGGAGTATCTTTTAATAGTGAATTTTTCTATTCAAATATCTCCATGGAATCTTTTTATTTTGATAAGGAGGGTTTATTATGTTAAAAAAAATATCTAAAGAGAAGATGGGTTCTTCAAATCTTGGGTGGCTTGAGTCAAGATTTCACTTCTCCTTTGCAGAGTATAAAAATCCTAATAACATGAATTTTGGTGTCTTAAGAGTTTTAAATGATGATGTAGTTCATCCCAAAAGTGGCTTTGATACTCATCCACATCATAATATGGAAATTATCTCATACATAGTTGAAGGAGAGATTACCCATAAAGATTCAATGGGAAATGAAGAGACCTTAAAAAGAGGAGAAGTTCAATACTTAAGTGCAGGAAATGGAATTTATCATAGTGAATATAATCTACATGAAGCTAAGGATTTAAGACTTTTACAGATTTGGATTATTCCCCCTACTATAGGTCTTCCTAGGCTGTATGGTTCCCAAAAATTTGAAAAAGAGCAAAGAGAGAATAGACTTTTAAATATTGTCTCATCAAAAGATGGAAATGCTCCTATAAAAATACATCAAGATGTGAATCTTTATGTAAGTGAATTAGAAAAAGGAAATAGTTTAGATTTTAAAATAGATAAAAATAGACAAATATATTTTGTACAAATTGAAGGAACTTCATCAATTAATAATATAGACTTAAATGAAGGTGATGCCCTGGAAATCACAAAAGAAGAAAAGTTAACTATTCTAGCAAGTAGTAACTCTCATTTTTTATTTATTGAAATGCCACAAGCATAAAAAAAGGCAAGCTTTTAAACTCGCCTTTTTGATAAGAAAAAAGAGCTTATTAAATATACTCTACTTCTGCTGTTCCAGCTTTAATTTCACCAATCACATAACCATCTGTATTTGCTAATATTGCGTCAACATTTGCAGGGTTCACAACAAGAACCATACCAACACCCATATTGAATGTTCTGTACATCTCTTCTAATTCTACATGATTAGACATAAATTCGAAAATAGGTAATACTTTGATTTTACTTCTATCAACAACTGCTTTTAGATGAGAAGGTAAAACTCTTGGTAAGTTCTCAGTAATACCACCACCAGTGATATGTGCTAATGCATTGATTTTGTCTTTATTTGCTTTAAACTCTTTTACATAAATTCTTGTTGGCTCTAATAAAACATCAGATAATTTTTTACCTTGGAAATCATCCTCTAAAGACATTCCAAGTTTTTCTAAAAGAAGTTTTCTAACTAATGAGAATCCATTTGAGTGAACACCTGAAGATGGAAGAGCAATTAATACATCACCCTCTTCTATTTTCTCAACTCTATTTAACTCCTCTTTTTCTGCAATACCAACACAGAAACCTGCTAAGTCAAAGTCACCCTCTTTGTACATTCCTGGCATTTCAGCAGTTTCACCACCTACTAAGGCACACTCAGATCTAATACAACCTTCTGCAATACCTTTTACAACATCTGTTGCTTCTGCAACTTCTAGTTTTGCAGTTGCATAATAATCTAGGAAAAATAATGGCTCTCCAAAATTACAAAGTAAATCATTTGTACACATTGCTACTAAGTCAATTCCTACTGTATCAAATTTTTTTGAGTCAATTGCTAGTTTAAGTTTTGTACCTACCCCATCAGTTCCTGATAATAAAACTGGGTTTTTATAACCTGTTGGTAATTCAAATGCACCTGCAAAAGAACCAATTCCTCCAAGTACTCCTGGGATTAAAGTAGATTTAACATGTGGCTTGATATTTTCAACAAACTGATTTCCAGCATCAATATCTACACCAGCATCTTTATAACTTACTGTTGACATTATTTTCCTTCTTTTTTTGTTTTGAATATTACTCTTAAATATAAACTTAATTTTTTGCAGTCTCAAGATATATTTATTTAGTTTAATAGTATTTTGCTATTATACCTAAAATTTTATAAAATATAAGGACTTATAAAAATGAAAAATAATCAAGCCTTTAATGAAATGATGGTGCATACTCCTATTTGTACGCATAAAGAACCAGAAAACATTTTAGTTATTGGGACTGTAAATGATGAATTAAAAAAAGAAGTTGAAAAGCATAATATTAAAAATGTAGAATATGGTGACACTTCAATTTTAACTTCAAAAGATGAAAAAAATATTGACTTAATCATTTTTACTGATGTAAATCTTGATGAGCTACTTCTTGCAAATATTCAAAAAGTATTAAAAGATGATGGGCTTATTACTTTTTCTACTGCAAGTTTTAGTGCTGATGAAGAGAAATTAAAAGCTGACTTATCACTTGTTGGTGAAAAATTTTGGATTGCTATGCCATTCAAATTTGGACATGAAACTGCAGTTTTAGCTTCTAAAAAATATCACCCAACAGCAGATATAATCTTACAAAGATCTGATTTATTAGTTGATTTAGATTACTACTCAACAGAAATTCACCACGCTTCTTTCGTATTCCCAGCATCTCAATATAGAGCTTTAACTGGTATCGCTAAAAGATAATCTATCATTAAATAATTATAAATAAATCATTTTTATAGTAAAATATTTACTATGAGTAATGATTTATTTAAAAATGCAATCGCCCTTACAGGCGGAATATCTACAGGTAAAAGTACAGTTTGTAACCTTTTCAAACTTCATGGTTTTTTAATAATTGATGCAGATGAAATTGCACATAAACTACTGGATGAAAATTCAAATAAAATTGCTGAAATGTTTGGTAGCCAATATGTTCAAAATGGAAAAGTTCTTAGAAAAGAGCTAGGAAAAATCATCTTTACAAATGAAGAGAACAAAGAGAACCTAGAGGCTTTACTTCATCCACTAATCAAAGATGAAATTGTAAAAAGGTCAAGACTTTTTGAAAGCCAAGATAAACCTTATTTCATAGATATTCCACTATTTTTTGAAAAAATGCACTATCCTATTCCTCGGTCACTTGTAATTTATACTCCAAAAGATTTACAAGTACAAAGATTAATGAAAAGAGACAATATTAGTGAAGAAGAAGCATTAATAAAAATCTCAAATCAATGGGATATAGAAAAGAAAAAAGAGTTAGCCGATATGGTAATTGATAACTCTAAAGATTTAAAAAATTTACAAAATGAAGTTGAAAGAATTATTGAGGAAATAATATGACATATACAAAATACTCTGCAAGTGGAAATGACTTTGTGATTTTTCACACTTTTGTGGAAGAAGATTTTTCAAACAAAGCAATTGAACTATGTAATAGAACAGAAGGAATTGGTGCAGATGGTTTAGTAGCACTTATTCCAAGTAAAGATGCAGATTTTAAATGGTTATTTTATAATAGTGATGGAAGTGTTGCAGCTATGTGTGGAAATGCAACAAGAGCAGTTGCTCATTATGCTTATAATAATGGCTTAGCGAACTCTTCAATGAAATTTTTAACACAAGCTGGACTTATAGAATCAATTGTAGAAGATGATGTAGTACAAACTCAAATGACTGAACCTAAAATTATTAAAGATAGTTTTGAACAAGAAGGATTTACTTGGTATTTAATAGATACTGGTGTTCCTCATTTAGTAACTATTGTAGATGATTTAAAAGCATATGACCATGATTTATGTGCAAAAATGAGATATGAACATAATGCAAATGTAAATCTTGTAAAAGTTGAAGATAAAAAACTTTATGTAAGAACTTATGAAAGAGGTGTAGAAGGAGAGACAAAAGCTTGTGGAACAGGTATGGTTGCTTGTTTTTTAAGAGCTCTTGATTTAAACCTTGTAGATAAAAAAGCTCTTGTTTACCCAAAAAGTCAAGAAGAGCTAACTATCTCTAAAATAGATGGGAAAATCTATTTTAAAGGTGCAGTTAAAAAAGTTTTTACAACAACAATAGGATAAAAAATGAAACTATTAAAAATACTTTTTCTTGTACTAACTATTTGTTCTTTTGCTTTAGCAAATAGTTCAAATAAAGGTTTCTCACAAGAATATTATAAACTTCAAGGAAAAAAAGCAAAGGATTATTTCTTCAATTTTCTTGGTAAAAAAGTTGAAATTGAAAATCTAAAAATTTTAAAAGAGAGAGATTTTATTCTTTCACTTGATGGAAAAAAAGATTTAAACAAAGACTCAAAAGAGTATAAAGAGTTAGAAAAACTACAAAAAAAATATAAAGTAAAAAATATCTATGACTATAAAACTTTTTTAAATAGAGTAGATATTATTCCACCATCACTTGCCATTGCTCAAGCAGCAACAGAGAGTGCTTGGGGGAAAAGTAGATTTATAAGAGAAGCAAACAATATTTTTGGACACTGGACTTATGATAAAAAAATAGGAATGGTACCCCTAAGAAGAGAAGAAGGGAAAAAACATATGGTAAGAATTTTTCCTAACTTAGAATCTTCTATTGCTGTTTATATGAGAAATCTAAATAGAACAGGAGCTTATAAAAGCTTTAGAGATAACAGAGAAAAAATGAGAAAGAATGGAAAGTTTATTAATGGTCTTATCTTAAGTGAAGATATGACGAAATACTCTGCTATTGGATATGATTATGTGATAATTCTTAAATCTATTATCAAAAAATATAAGTTAACCCAACTTGATAAAAAATTCTATGAAAAACAAATAACTAAATAAGGAAAAATAAAAAAATGAATTTTACAGCACCTCTTAAATCAGACTCTATAAAGATTATGCTTCTTGGAAGTGGAGAGTTAGGAAAAGAAGTTATTATTGAAGCACAAAGATTAGGAATAGAGACTATTGCAGTTGATTCTTATAATAATGCTCCTGCACAATTAGTTGCAAACAAAGCTTATACTATCAATATGAAAAACAAGAATGAGATTTTAGATGTAATTAGAAGAGAAAAACCAACTTATATTTTACCTGAAGTTGAAGCTATTAATATTGAAGCACTTTTTACAGCAGAAGAAGAAGGTTACCATGTAATTCCAAATGCTGACGCAGTAAATAAAACAATGAATAGAAAAAATATTAGAGAATTTGCAGCTGTTGAACTTGGTCTTCCAACTTCAAAGTACGAGTTTGTAACTACTTTTGAAGCTTTAGAAAAAGCAGCTTCTAAAATAGGTTTCCCTTGCGTAATCAAGCCTGTAATGAGTTCATCTGGACATGGACAAAGTATTGCAAGAAGTGAAGCTGATTTACAAAACTCTTGGGAACTTGCAAAAGAAGCAAGAGGTGATGCTAGTGAGTTAATTGTTGAAGAGTTTATCACTTTTGATTATGAGATTACTATGCTTACAGCAAGAAATGAAAAGCAAACTGTATTTTGTGAACCAATTGGACATATTCAACAAGATGGAGATTATATTTTCTCATGGCAACCAATGAACATGAGTGAAGAAGCAAAAAGAAAATCTCAAGAAGTTGCACAAAAAATCACAGATGGTTTAGGTGGAAGAGGTATTTTTGGTGTTGAATTATTTATAAAAGCAGATGAAGTATACTTCTCTGAAGTAAGTCCAAGACCACACGATACAGGAATGGTTACTATGATTACTCAATCTCAAAGTGAATTTGCCCTTCATGTAAGAGCAGTTCTTGGTTTACCATTAGACTTTATTGATTATGGTGCAGGAGCAAGTGCTGCATATAAAGCAAAAGATGATACATTTAATCCAATTGTTGAAATAAAAGATGAAGCTTTTACAGCTACTTCATTTGCAAGAGTATTTGGAAAACCTCAAAGTCATAAAGGAAGAAGAATGGCTGTTGCTTTAACTTTTGATAAAGAAAGCAGTGACAAAGCACTTCAAAAAGCAAAAGAATTAATTGAAAACTATAGTGATAGATAATGATTAAAACTCTTTTCTCTTCAATTTGCTTAATAATTTTATTTAGTGGTTGTTTTTCTGTTTCATCACTTAATCCTTTTAGTGATGATACAGAGGAGACTCAAAAAAAGCAAGTTGTAATTTCTGATAATGCTCCTGTATGGATTAAAAATCCAAATGAAAAAAACTATATTAGTGTGCTAGGATACTCTTTCTTAAAACAAAAGGAAGTATCTGATTTTGATAAAAAAAGAACTTTACTTAATGCAAGTAATAATCTTAGTAAAAAAATTTATAAACAAATAGTAACTTACTATAAAGAGTATGAAAAAAAACTTGATAAACCAAGTGGTTTTGATAAAGATATTCATAATATTGCAGAGCAAATTTCATTAAAAGCTATATCAAAGAGTAAAATAAAAAATTCTTGGTTAAGTGAAGACAATACCTTATTTGTAAAAATTTCAATTGATTCAGATTTTGTTGCTACACAAATTCAAAATGAGAGTAAAAATATATACAAAGTTGATGAAACTTTATATAAAAATGTTTTATCAAATAGAGCAAAAGCTCTATTAATAGAGTACTTGGAGAAGTAATTTGTTTATAAAAAGCGAAAAACAGCTTTTAACTTTTATTAGGTTTTCACCTATAATTATTATATTTATTATTGCTATTTTAATAAATATTCTAATCTATTTTCAAAATGAACAAAATTTTAAAAAAGATTTAGAAATCTATAAAAGAAACTATATTGAATCAAATAAAATACTTACAAGATTTCAAGTTGAAAAGGCATATAAAGATATTTTAAGAGAGAGAAATAATCTTGAAAAAAGCCTTGAGGAGAAATTAAAAAGAAGAGTAAATGAAGCTTTTAGTATTATTGAAAATCTACATAAAAAATATTCTCATCTAAAAGAAGAGGAACTTCTTAATATAATAAAAGAGAGTCTAAGGGCAATTAGATTCAATGAGCAAAGAGGCTATTTTTATATAGCAAAACCTAATGGAATAAGTGTTCTTCATCCTATTTATCCTCAATTTGAAAATACAAATATTTCAAATAAAAAAGATATGCATGGTCACTATATTTATAAAGATGCTATTGAACATTTTAAAAATAATAGTGATTTTTTAGGATATTTAAAAGCAACAAAACCCAATGAAAATACAGGAAAAGAGTATGAAAAATTAACATATATGAAACTATACAAACCTCTTAATCTTGTTATTGGTACAGGTGAATACAAAGATGAATATACAAAAAATATCCAAAATCATATAATTGCAGAGCATATTCAAAATGTAAGATACGGAGAAAATGGCTATATTTTTATCTTTGATTATGAGGGGAAACAACTTGCCCATGTAAAAAAAGATTATATTGGTAAAAATAGAATTGATTTAGTTGATTCAAATGGTTTTATGATTACACAAGAAATTATAAAACAAGCAAAAAAAGGCTCAGGCTTTATTAATTATATTGGTTCTATTATGCCAGAGACTGGGGAACCAGCTTATAAAACAACTTATATCAAAGGTGTTGATGACTGGGGATGGGCTATTGGTTCAGGATTTTATAATTTAGATTTATTAAAATATTTAGAGCTCAAAAAAGATGAGTTAAGAGAGATTAATAATGAAGCATTAAAAAAGACCTTAGTAATTAGTTTTATTTTAACTCTTATTTTAATAACTTTAGCTTTTTATATTTCTAAAATTCTTGAAAACTTTTTTAAAAAATATCATGAAAAAATTGCAGAAGAGATTGAAGAAAATAGAAAAAAAGATATGGTTTTATATCAACAATCAAAAATGGCTTCAATGGGAGAGATGTTAGGAAATATTGCGCACCAATGGAGACAACCTTTATCTACAATTTCAACTATTGCTTCAGGAACAAGAATCCAAAAAGAGCTTAATATTCTAGAAGACAAAGAGTTTGATAAAGGAATGGAACTTATTGTTACTACAACAAAACATCTTTCTCAAACAATTGAAGATTTCAGAGAATTTTTTAATCCCAATAAAGTAGCAAAAAACTTAAATACTCTTATAATTTATGAAAAAGCTATTCAACTTATTTCATCAAGACTTACAGCAAAAGATATTGAGTTAGAAAGTAGTGTAGAAGAAACAAGTTTCATTACTTTTGAAAATGAACTTTTACAATCTCTTATGAATATTTTAAATAATGCAATTGATGCTTTTGAAAATAAAAAGATGGAAAATAAACTTATTGAATTTAAAATAAAGTATCAAAAAGAGTGTAAAATGCCTAACTGCAATATTATAGAATGTACTCAAGGCAAAGAAGGATATATTACAATAACTATACAAGATAATGCTGGTGGTATTTCAAAAGAGTATATAGATAAGATTTTTGATGCTTATTTTACAACTAAACATAAAAGTCAAGGCACAGGTATAGGTTTATATATGACTTATGAGATTATAAACAAACATTTAAATGGTTATATCAATGTAGAAAATGAAATAATTAAATATAAAGAAAAAGAGTACTTAGGAGCTAAATTTACTATTATCTTACCAATTAAAATAGAAGAGGAAAGTTAACTTACTTTCCTTCTTCTAAATTCCACTGAGCATAAAGTTTTTCAGCGGCTAAAATCTCTTCTCTTGATGGTTTTCTTCTACAAGATAAATATCCTTTTGTTCCATCACAACTCTCAAATGGATATACTGTTGCAAATACCCAATAATACCCTCCTGTTTTTGTTGCATTCTTCACATATCCTGTCCAGGTATCACCTTTTTGTACTGTCTCCCACAAGCTTTTAAATGCTTTCTTTGGCATATCTTTGTGTCTTACCATACTATGCGGATTCCCTACTAACTCTTCTAGTGAGTATTCTGCTATTTTACAAAAATCATCATTTGCAAATCTTATCATCCCTTTTGCATCTGTCTCACTAACTAGGAATGCGTATTCATCTAATACTGTCTCTTGTCCTGCTGCCATCTATCTCTTCCTTTAGTTAAACTTTTTACTTTTTGCGTCACTTACTAGTTCATTTGCCATTGTTGCTACTTCATCTGCTATTGCTTTTACTTGATTCGCTTCACTTGCGTTCTCTTGTGTTACTCGGTCTAGCATTGTTACTGCATCATTTATTTGTTCTATTCCTGTCATCTGTTCTTTACTTGCTTTTGACACATCTTCTATGATATGGATTGTTTCTGATATATGTGTATTTAATTCTTTATATCCGTTTATCATCTCATCTGATATCTTTTTACCATCATTTGCTTTTTGGTTTGCATCTTCTACTAAGTCTTTTATTTCTCTTGCTGCTTCTGCACTTCTATTTGCTAGATTTCTAACTTCTTGTGCTACTACTGCAAATCCTTTCCCTGCTTCTCCTGCTGTTGCTGCTTCTACTGCTGCATTAAGTGAAAGAATATTTGTTTGGAAGGCTATTTGATCAATAACAGTAATTGCTTCATTAATTGAAGTTACTTTTTCATTTATCTCATCCATTGAGCTTGCTGTTTTGCTTGCTAACTCTTCTCCTGTTGTTACTGATGTTCTTACTGTTTTTCCTAGCTCAGCCATTTTTGTAGCATTCTCTGCATTATTTCTTGTTATTGAAGTAATCTCTTCTACTGCTGCTGCTGTCTCTTCTAATGAGGCTGCTTGTTCATTCGCTTTTGCTGCTAGGTTATTCATTGAGGCTGTCATTGTTGCTGAATTATTCTCTAAGGTTTGTCCATTATTTAAGTTTAATCTTGCGTTACTCCCTAATGCCTCTCCTAGCTTATTTATACTTTCCATAAGCTCTCTCATCTCAGCAGTATAATTTTCGTAAACCTTAATACTATCTGTATAGTCATTATTTGTATAACTTGACATAACTCTTAAAATTCTAGTAGTTGCATCATCTAAACTATTTAGCATCTTATTAAGAGTATTTTTTAAAGTAACAATTGTAGGATTTGAACTATTTGAATTAATTCTACATTTGTACATACCTTGTTCTACTTTATCTGTAGTAAGAACAATCTCTCCAATTACTCTCATATCATCTTTAGTTCTTTTATCAACCTCAATAATTTTTTCATTCCATCTTTTAAACATTGCATCAACTTTGCTATTTCCTGTTGATTCAATATAATCAAATTCACTTTTATCATAAGAGATAAAATCAATAAATTGCATAAAATACTTATCAATATTTTCTAAATCTTTATTTGAAATACTTCCAAACATCATATTCCCCTTTCCTCAATTTTTTTACTTTTTGAATTAATATTTAACTCTAATTTAAAACACGCCCCTTTATAAACATTCTCTTTATAAACGTATGTTTTATTATAAACAGAGATATAACCTTTAAATAGTTTTGTAATTATCTCTTGAGACATATATAAACCTATACCTGTACCTTGGCTTTTATGCTTAGTTGTAAAATATGGTTCAAATACTCTATTTATAATCTCTAAATCAATACCATTTGCATTGTCATATATCTTTAATTCAAGTTTCTCTTTTATTCTTTTTGACTCAATAAAGATTAGTCTTTTTTCATTTTTACCTTTTAATAAAAGTGCATCTCTTGAGTTATTTAAAATATTTATTAATACTTGAATAAACTCATTTTCTAAAATGAAAAGATCTATATCTTCAATATTTTTTATTATCTCAATATCTTTTGCTTTAAATTGAGAATCAATCAAAGATAAAGACCTATCAATTAAATCTATTAAATTTATCTCTTTAAAACTATTGTTTTTAGGATTAAAAAAGTTTCTAAAATCTTCAATTGTTTGAGATAAATATTGTGCTGATTTATTTATATTATCCATAGCATGAATTAAATCTTCATCCTTTAAAATATCCATATCTTTTTGTAATTTAATTCCCGTAGAAGCAGTTGAGATTGTAGATAAAGGTTGCCTCCATTGGTGGGCAATATTACTTAGCATCTCACCCATTGCTGCCATTTTTGATTGTTGATAAAGTATTTTTTCTTGTTGTTCTTTTTCAATTTCTAATTTTTTTCTATCAGTAATATCCTGAATTGTTCCAACTACAATATTACTCTCTTCATCAAATTCACCAGTACAATCAATCCATCTAATTTTTTTATCATTTTCTCTTTTTATTTTATAAATAGCATTATGTTTAGTTTTGTTTAAAATTGTATTTTTAATAGAATCTTTAAAATAAGATTTATACTCATCATTAATCAATTCAACTACATAATCTAAATCAATTTTTTTATCTTTATCAACACCAAAAATTCTGTAAATCTCTTCAGACCAATAAAGTTCAGAGTTCTCTACATCTAACTTCCAGTCTCCTAATTTAGCAACTTTTTGAGCTTGAAGCAAGTTTTTATTTTTATTTTTTAAAGTACATTTATAATCTGTAAATATTTTTTCTAAGTACTTTGACATCAAATAAGATATAACTAATAAAAAAACTAAAAATATCGTACTTAAGATTATTAAATTTTTTAAATATCTATTATATTTCTCTTCTAAAGATTTTTGTCTATTTTCTACAATAGAACTTGCCTCTTCTATATTGAATCCTGAACCAATTACCCAATCCCAATTATCAAATTTCAACATAAAAGAAATTTTATTTTTAGGATTCTTATCCTCTAAATTTTTATGTATTTCATATTGAATAAATCTTCCTTTATCATCTGAATTCATAAAAGATGAAAAAGATTTAGAAAGTTTATCAAAAAGATTTACTTCATGAATATTTATTCCTATCATATCTTTTTGTAAAGTATTTAATAATAAACCATTTTTTTCAAAAACAAAAAGGTAACCATCATTTTTATATTTTAAAGTTTTGATTATATCAAGAGTCTCTTCTTTTAACTCTTCTGTGAAATCTTCCATATATTCACCAGTTCCAATAAACCAATCATATGGACCAAACTTTTTAAAGAATCCCACTTTTAAATATTCATCTTTTTTACCGTTTGGCTTATTCCAATACCAATCATAAAATACTTCATCTTGTATTTGTAGCTGTTTGTTCATCTCTTGAAGTAAAGATACTCCTTTTGAGTCTTGATAATGCCAAAGACTTTTCCCTTCAAGTTTTGGAAAAGCTGCATTAAGAACATTTGTTCCATCCATCTTATAGATAAAGAAGTAGCCTCTTCCATTTAAAAATCGAATATCTCGTAAAGCATCTTTTATGAGTTTTGTTATCTCTTCTTTTGATTTTGTATTTTTATTATTCTCATAGATAGACATCGTTATTTTATAGGCATTTAAAACATGATTTCTTATTTTTGCTTTCAAAAGCTCTTTTTTAGATTCATCTTTCTTTTCTAATAATTCATAAGCTTTTTTTGTAATAAATTCTACTCTTTTTCTCTCTTCAAGCACAAACTCTTTTTCTATTTGGTCTTTTTCTTCTTTTATATTTTTTTTGTGCTCAATATTAATAAAATAGGCAATAACAAGACTGATTACAAATATAAATATTGTAGATGAATATCTAATAATACTTAAAATTCTCTTCTCATTTTTATCAGTCACTTGTTACCTACTTTTTAAATATTTTTATATAATAAAAATCATAATTTCTTATAAAGGTCGAATACTACCCACTAAAGACTTAAAAGCAATTTTTTCTTAATTAAATTGTTTTTCTTTTGCCTCATTTACTAAATCATTTGCCATAGCTAAAGTATCATTTGCTATTTGAGCCACATTATTTGCTTCATTTGCATTTTCTTGAGTTACACGGTCTAACATAGATACTGTATCATTTATCTGTTCAATTCCTGTCATTTGTTCTTTTGAAGCACTTGAAACATCTGAAATAATATTTAAAGTTTGTGAAATATGCATATTTAATTCATCATAGCCTTTTATCATATTATCAGAGATGTTTTTACCACTATTTGTTTTATCTCTGGCCTTCTCAACTAAATCTTTTATCTCTTTTGCAGCTTCTGCACTTCTATTTGCAAGATTTCTAACCTCTTGAGCTACTACTGCGAAACCTTTTCCAGCTTCTCCAGCTGTCGCTGCCTCTACTGCTGCATTTAATGAAAGGATATTTGTTTGAAAAGCAATTTGATCAATTACTGTAATTGCTTCATTTATTGCAGCTACCTCTTCATTTATCTCTTCCATTGATTGAGCAGTTTTTGAAGCTAAGATTTGACCACTTTCAACAGATTTTTGTACAGTTGCTCCTAAGTTTGCCATTTCCACTGCATTATTTGCATTATTTCTTGTAATTGAAGTTATCTCTTCTAAAGCAGCAGCTGTCTCTTCTAATGAAGCTGCTTGCTCATTTGCTTTATGAGCTACATTCCTAACTGAATTATTCATATTAATTGAGTTTTTTTCTAGTTTTTGTCCATTTTGAAGATTTTTCTTAGCATTAGTAGATAGGTTTTCCCCTAAAATATTAATAGAGTTCATAACTCTAAGCATTTCATCACTTAACTTAGATGAAATCTCTATTTTCTCTGTGTAATCATCATCTGCATATTTTTCAACTACAGACCTCACATTTTTCATATTTTCTTCTGTAGTATCAAGCATTTTATTTATTGTTTCTTTTAAAGCTTTTATCATAAAGTTTTTAGAATCACTATGAATCCTACATTTATAAGTTCCTCTTGAAACCTTGTCCATTGTAAGAACAACTTCTCCAAGAACTTTCATATCTTCTTTTCTAAGTAAATCTATTTTATCTACATAAGAATTCATTTCTGTAAGAATTAATCCTATTTCATCATTCTTCATATATTGAGCTTTTTGAATTCTGTTTGTTCTCATAAAAACAAAATCCATAATATCATCCATATATCTTTTAAATCTGTCAATCCCACCTACGATTCTTTTCATTGCTGCAAAATTCATATATCCAACAATAATTGCAAAAATTAAATTCACAACAATAATTGCAACTAAATCATTTGAAGTAAGTATTGCTGTTGTAGTAATTAAAGCAAATCCAAACTGTGCTATAAGCATATTAATTAAAAGTTTTACTTTTGTAGGAAGATTCTTATACATCTAGTACCTTGAAAAAAATTTAGTCTAAAATTATAGCATATTTTACCTATTATTGAGACATTTGTGAGACATTCTTAAATGTAGAATTAAAGTTTAGAGTTAATTAGTAAATGTTATTTTATTACTTATTTATAGAGAAGCTTTAAAATGGTCTTTAAATTAATTATTTTTATAGATTTTTTTAATACTATTATTTAGAAAACATTGATTTTATTAAAGAAATGGCACGCCTGGTAGGATTCGAACCCACAACCACCGGGGCCGAAACCCGGCGCTCTATCCAGTTAAGCCACAGACGCGCTTGTTTTAAGAACCGTATTTTACAAATTTTGTCATTAAGAATATCTTATCTTATATAAAAGGTAAGTTTATTTTTACTATAATCCCTATTATATAGCTATTTAAAGGGTATTCATGAAATTTCAAATTACTATTTTTAAACTTCTAATTTTGATTATTCTTCCTATTTTTTTATTTTCGCAAGATAAAGAATTAAAAAAAAGTGTAGAAGAACATCTTGATGAGCAGATGGTTGTTGCTCTAAAAGTAGTAGAAAATATCAATAAGGAAAAATATCTAAAGCAAACTATAAATGAAAGAGAATATGATAAACAAGTAAACTATTTATTAAATAAAATTGCTATAAATCAAAGAGAAGGAAATTTTGTAGCAGTTAAAAGAGATGAGATAAATCTTCAAATCCTTCAAGAAAAAAGAGAGTATGAAAAAACATTAAAAGAGATTATTCAAGCTAAGAATTCGTACAAAGATAAAGAATATTTTAGAAAAATCATAAAAGAAAATATTGATTTAATAAAAAAGAATTCCCTTGTCAAATATAAAGAGATTTATCAAAAAGCAAAAAAAGATACAGAAAATATCGTATCTCAAGAGTTACTAGATAGTTATAATACTTTAAAAGAACAAAAAAATAAACAACATTTTATTTTAAAATATCTTTATGATAATATGGACCAATATAGACAAAGCTACTTTTTTATTGACAATTTTAATATAGAATATATTATCTCATTGATTGATTCTCAACCTATGGTATCAACCATTTCACAATTTACTTCATACTATTTTAAATTCTCTATTGGTGAGATACTTTTTGTAATTATTGTAATGGTATTTTTTAGAATTATTAATACAAAGCTTATCTTTTTGTTTACTACTTTTATAAATAAAATTTTTATGAAAAAAAGTGATAAAGAAGAAGATGAGATGGAACTTTTTATAAAAGACTCTATAGAAAAGCCTCTAATCTTTGCTCTGTATACACTATCAATTCATATTTCTATTTATGCGTTAATCAAAGATGTAGATGCTATAAGTATTATTATTCCTTGGATAAATACTATTTATATAGGAATCCTTACTTGGGCTTCCTATTCACTTTTAAACAACTGGATTTCAAACTATGCTGAGAATTTAGTAGAAAGATATCCAAATGTTAGAAGAGAGATGATTGCTTTTATTCTTAGAATTACAAAAGTTGTATTGATTTTATTAGTGATTCTATTTCTTTTTACTCAATTAGGTATTGATATAAAAGCTATTGCCGCTTCACTTGGGGTTGGAGGTATTGCTATTGCTCTTGCTTCAAAAGATACTCTTGCTAACTTCTTTGGTTCTTTAAATATTATGACTGATAACTCTTTTTCTCAAGGAGATTGGATTGTTGCAAACAATGTAGAAGGAACAGTTGTTGATATTAGAATGAGAACTACTAGAGTTAGAACTTTTGATAATGCAATGATTACTATTCCTAACTCTGAACTTGCTACTACTCATATAAAAAACTACTCAAAACGAAGAATTGGTAGAAGAATTAAAATGAAAATAGGTGTAACTTATGAAAGTTCAATGCAAGATGTTAAAAACTTAAAAGAAGATATTAAACAAATGCTTTTAAATCATCCAGATATAGCTACAGAAAACAACTCTGTACTGGGAAGAACAAGAAGATTTGAAGCTGCAAAAAGAGAAGACTTACAAGGGGTAAAAAGAACACTTCTTGTATATATTGATGAGTTTGATAATAGTTCAGTAAATATCTTAGTTTATTGTTTTAGTAGAAGTCCTGATTGGGAAGAGTGGCTAAGAGTAAAAGAGGATGTGATTATGAAAATTAGTGACTTAGTTGATAAAAACAACTGTGAATTTGCATATCCTACACAAACTCTATATGTGAAAAAGTAGTTTAGCTACTTTTTCTACTTTGTTTTTTATTTTCATACATTAATTCATCTACTTTATCTAAAAGTATTTCAAATTCATCACCTTTTTTAAATGGTACTATTCCATAAGAAAAAGAGAATCTTAATGATTTGATTTTTGAAGATTTTAATCTTTGTTCAGAAAGTTTTGTTTGTGCTTCTAAAACTTTTTTATCTACATTTAAAACACTACATTTATCTTTATTAAATAAAACAATAAACTCATCTCCTGCATATCTTACAATATCTACACCAGAATAATTTAACTCATTTTTTAAAAAAGTAACTAGATATTTTAAAACCTGATCTCCTACAATATGTCCATAAGTATCATTTATTATTTTAAATTTATTTAAATCTATAAATGCCATAAATCCATCATGAACAAACTTATCTTCATCTAAATAGTTATCTATAAACCATCTTCTATTATAAGCACTTGTTAATACATCTGAAAATAGCTCTTTTTGTAAAGAGTCTATTTGTTTTTGCATTCTTTTTAAATCTTCATTAATAGTATTAAGAGTTTTTTCATCTTTATCTACAATTGCTTTTTGAGCCATTTTTGTTGATGTGTGTAAAGAGTTTAAGTTTTCACTCGTCTTTTTTACAACAGTATCAATAGAATCACAATCTTGTTTTAAATCATTAAATATTAACTCTTTATCTTCTAAATCAACTTGAAGTTCTTTAGCATGATTATGAAAAGTTTTACTATACTTATCAGGAAGAATAATACTCTCTCTTTTTAGAGTTTTTAGTGTTAAATAAGTTAGTTCTTTTAATTTATTTTCCATATTATTTTTAAACCCTTAAAACTAAACTATACTAATGAATCTACTAAAACTAAAAAGAAAAAAACAATTCCAAGGTAACCATTTACTGTAAAAAAGGCTTTATCAATTTTTGTAAAATCTTTATTTACTAAATAGTGTTCATAACTTAGCATTATTGCACTAACTAACACAGCTATATAAATAAACATTCCACTATTTGAAGTTATTGCAAATAGAAGCCAAAAAATAACAGTTAATGCATGAAAAACTCTTGATATAAGCATTGTGTTTTTTGCACCAAATTTACTTGGAATTGAATGTAATCCAAGTTTTTTATCTACTTCCATATCTTGTAATGAATATAAAAGGTCAAATCCAGCTACCCAAAACATAACACCTAAACTTAATAACACTGACCATAGAGTAATAGTTTCACTAACTGCAACAACCCCTGCTATTGGAGCAAGAGCAAGTGAGATTCCTAAAATTACATGTGCTAAATAAGAAAATCTTTTAAAATAAGAGTATGAACCAATAATTATTAAAATTGGAACAGATAAATAAAATGCTAAGTCATTTACAAAATATGATACAAGGATAAAACCTAAAGCATTTGCAATATTAAAAATTAGCATTTGAGAGGCACTCACTCTTCCATCAACATTTGGTCTATTTTCAGTTCTTGGATTTAAAGCATCAATATCTCTATCCATATATCTATTAAATCCCATAGCAAAGTTTCTTGCTGTAATTGCAGCTAATACTCCTAATAATAAGAGTTTGAATCCAAACCATGCAGAATTATTAATCTCTACAGAAGCTACTATCATTGCAATAAAAATAAAAGGCAATGAGAAAATTGAGTGTTTGAACATTACAAGTTCATTGAAGTCATTCATAATTTTAATTAACTTATTCATGCGCAGATTTTATCGAATATATTATTTAAAAGATATTTCATAAGCAAATATATATAATAAATACTATAATAATCTTTATATATTAAATTTATAGGAGTAGTTAATGGATAGTGCTCATATTGAAAAAATAGAACTTGTGTATTTAAAAAAAGAGGATCATGAAAGCATCTGCAAACTTATGGAAGATGAATATAGATATTTAGATGATTCATCATGGAGTAAAGAGGAGTATGAATCATTAATAGAAAAGTTTCCTAAGGGTCAAGTTGCTATAAAAATTGATGACAAATTTGCTGGTTTTGCTTTATGTATAATAGTTGACTATACAAAGTTTAGTGATTCTCATAGCTATAAACAAATTACAGGAAACTATACTTTTAATACACATGATGACAATGGAAATATGTTATATGGAATAGATATTTTTATAAATAAAAAATATAGAGGATTAAGACTTGGAAGAAGGTTATATGATTTCAGAAAAGAACTTTGTGAAGAACTTAATTTAGAAGGAATAATATTTGGAGGTAGAATTCCAAACTACTCAAAATATGCAAATGAAATTTCTCCAAAAGAGTATATTTTAAAAGTTAAACAAAGAGAGATTTACGACCCAGTACTTAATTTTCAACTATCAAATGATTTTTATGTAAGAAGAGTAATTAAAAACTATCTTGAAGGAGATATTCAAAGTAAAGAGTACGCTTGTTTATTAGCATGGGATAATATCTATTATTCTAAACCTACTATAGAACCAATGGCTCAAAAAAAAGTTATACGATTAGGTCTTATACAATGGCAGATGAGACTTTACAAAAATTATGAAGAAGTAATAGAACAAGCTGAATATTTTATTGATGCTGTTTCTGGATATAGAAGTGATTTTGCTCTTTTCCCTGAATTTTTCAATGCTCCATTAATGGCAGAATTCAACCACCTAAGTGAAGCCGATGCTATAAGAGAACTTGCAAAATACACAAATAGATTTAAAGAAGATTTTTCAAAATTAGCAATTGCTTATAATATTAATATTATTACAGGAAGTATGCCTGAACTTAAAAATGGAATACTTAATAATGTAGGCTTTGTTTGTAAAAGAGATGGTACTATTGAAAAATATGCAAAAATGCACGTAACCCCTGATGAACAAAAAGTTTGGGGGCTAAAAGGTTCTGATGAAATTAGAGCTTTTGATACTGATTGTGGGAAAATAGGTGTTCTTATCTGTTATGATAGTGAATTTCCTGAACTTGGAAGATTGCTTGCTAAAGAGGGAGTTCATATTTTATTTGTGCCTTTTTTAACAGATACTCAAAATGGATACTCAAGGGTTAAAATATGTGCACAAGCAAGAGCTATTGAAAATGAGTGTTATGTTGCAATTGCAGGTTGTGTAGGAAATCTTCCAAAAGTAGAAAATATGGATATTCAATATGCACAATCAGCTGTATTTACTCCTTGTGATTTTGCCTTCCCTGCAAATGGTATAAAAGCTGAATCTACTCCAAATACAGAAATGATATTAATTGCCGATGTAGATATTGAACTTCTTACAGAACTTCATAATTTAGGTAGTGTAAATAATCTAAAAGACAGAAGAACTGATATCTATGATGTAATTAAGTTCTAAAAAGAGATATACTAAAATGCAAAAAAAGAAAGGCTTTACTTTTTCTATTTATAGGAATGAAACAACAAAATGAAAGAACTTGCAATTATTGGCTCAACAGCCTCAGGAAAAACTGGCTTATCTTTAGATATAGCTTCAAAAACTAATTCAATTATTTTATCTCTTGATTCTTTATCAGTTTATAAAGAGATTGATATTGCTTCTGCCAAACCAACAAAAGAAGAGAGAGGGGATATTATACATTTTGGTATTGATGAAGTTTATCCAAATGAGCAATATGATGTTGTTGAATTTTTTGAATCTTATAAAAAAGCAAAAAACTATGCTAAAGAAAAAGAGAAAAACCTTATTATCGTAGGAGGTACAGGTTTTTATTTAAAAGCTTTAGTTGAAGGCCTTTCTACTGGTGTGGAAAAAGATATAAAACTTGATATCTCTTTAGAAGAAGCCTATGAGCTATTACATTCTCTTGATAAAAACTATATGGAAAAAATTGCAAAGAATGATAAATATAGAATAGAAAAAGCTTACTCTATTTATAAACAATCAAATCTAGCTCCAAGTGAATATTTTGAAAAAAATCCTAAAATTCCTCTAGCAAAAGATTTAAAAATTTTTGAAATTGTTTGGGAAAGAGAAGAGCTAAGAAAAAGAATTGAATTAAGAACAGCTCAAATGATGAAAGAAGGAATAATAGATGAAGTAATTTATCTAGAAAAAAAATATAGAAGAGCACCAAATTGTATGGCTTCAATTGGTATCATTGAAACTTTAGAATATTTAGATGGAAAGCTTACAAAAAAAGAGTTAGAAGAAAAAATTGCCCTAAACACAGCTAAATTAGCAAAAAGACAAAATACCTTTAACAAGGGTCAATTTAAAGAGAAAACTTCTAATATTATAGAAAACTTAAATTCAGATATCATTAAGTATTTTTCGCTATAATCCAACTTCAAATTCAAGAGTTTAATAAAGGGCGACAAAGACTCGACCTTTTATTGAACATTAACTAAAATAAGGAAATTTGAAGTGAAAAAAGAAATTCACCCAGATTATAAAGATTGTACAGTAAGTTGTGCGTGTGGAAACACATTTGAAACTAAGTCAAACGTTGAGTCAATGAGAATTGACATTTGTTCTGCTTGTCACCCATTCTTCACAGGTGAGCAAAAAATCGTTGATGCTGCTGGTAGAGTAGAGAAATTCAAAGCTAAATACGCACAAAAATAATTGTTGCAATAACTTGCTTACATTAGTTCCAACTCCTATAGGGAATTTAGATGATATTTCTAAAAGAGCAATAACTGCTCTTTTGGAGGCGGAACTAATTTATTGCGAAGATACAAGAGTAACCAAAAAACTACTTCAACTTCTAAGTGAAAGAGAAAACTTAGATTTTAACTGCAAAGATTTTAAATCTTTCCATTCTCATAATGAAAAACAAATCTTAAAAAACTTATCTATAGAAGATTTTAATAAAAATATTGTTTATGTTAGTGATGCAGGAATGCCTTGTGTTTCAGACCCAGGAGCTTCACTAGTTCAATATTGTATAGAAAACTCTTTAGACTATGATGTAATACCAGGAGCAAATGCTGTTTTAACTGCTTTTGCAATGAGTGGTTTTTTAAATACTGAATTTACTTTTTTTGGTTTTTTAGCTCATAAAGGAAAAGAGCGAAGAGAAAAACTAACAAAGGTAATGCAAAGTAATACCTTATCAATTCTTTATGAATCACCACATAGACTTTTAAAGACTTTAGAAGAGATAAAAGATATAGATGAAAACCGAACAATCTTTTTAGCAAAAGAACTTACAAAACTTCATCAAAAAAGCTTTAAAGATAGTGCAATAAATATCTATGAAACATTCCTTTCAGAAAATATAAGAGGAGAATGGGTTATTGTTATTGAACCTACCCAAACTTTAGGGGAAAATTTAGAATTTGCTGATATTGAATCTTTAGATATTGCACCAAAAATAAAAGCAAAACTTCTTGCTAAAATGACAGGCAAAAGTGTGAAAGAGATTTATCAACAACTTTTAGATAAAATCTAGCCATGATTATATACGGCAAACAAGTAGTACTTTATGTACTAGATAAACACCCTAACCTCATAGAAGAGGTAATGTTCTCAAAAGAACTAGAACCAAAACTTTTTAAAAGATTTGCAAATCTAAATAAAAAAATTATCAAATTAGATAATAAAAAAGCACAAAGCTTAGCAAAAGGTGGGAATCATCAAGGTTTCTTCTTAAAACTTAAAGAGTTTGAAACAATAAACTTAAAAGAGATAAAAAACTCTAACTTTATTCTTGTGCTTGATGGCTTAACAGATGTTGGAAATATCGGTGCTATTTGTAGAACTGCTTATTCACTTGGAGTTGATGCAATTATTGCTTCAAATGTTAAACAACTAAATTATGAAGGTATTGCAAGGACAAGTAGTGGTGCTTTATTTGATATACCATTTTGCCAAACACAAAATATTTTAGATGTTTTAAATGAATTAAAACAAAATAATTTTACTCTAATGGGTGCTTCTATGGATGGAGAAAGCCTAAAAGAGTTTAAAAATGAAAGTGAAAAAACTGCACTATTTTTAGGAAGTGAAGGTTTTGGACTTTCTAATAAAGTAGTTAAAAAACTTGACAAAAAAATATCTATAGAGATGTCTAATGGCTTTGATTCATTAAATGTTTCTGTAGCAGGTGGAATATTAATTTACAACTTAATTAAATAAGAGAAGAGTGATGATAAAGAAACTTTTACTAATTTTTACATGTTCTATTGTTTTAAATGCAAATAGCCTTGATGAAAGGATTATTCAACTTATTGGAAATAATAAGTTTGTTGAAAACAAAGGTTTAATAAACTATCTTTTTTCTAAAAAAAGTGACTATTATGATGTAAATGGTACTGTAAAATATGTTGATTTATTAAACAAACTTCAAGAAAATGGTTTATTATATCTTAGCTTTGGAAAACCAGAAGACTTAACAATTACTTTTAATATTAGCCATGACCCAATAAAATCACTTAAAATTGTTTCAGACTCACTAAAATCATTGGGTTATTATCATTACTTTACAAAAAAACTTTCTTATACTCAAGAGGGTGAATTAAATTGGACTATTAACTTAAAAACTGAGGCCGCCATTGACCCTCTTATGTTATCAAAAGAGTTTGAAAAACATAATTGCAAACCTACTGATATCAAGAAAGAGGGAGAACTATCGTGGATATATGATGTTGACACATCATTATCAACTTTCAATGACGCTAAGGATTTAATCACTGGCGAAGAGATTGATTTAAAAAAACCATTAAGACCTTATTTTCTAAAAGTTTCAAATGCGAGTAAAATCCTAATTGATTCAAAGGTGGGGAATAGATGGTTTCCGCATATTGTATTTTATGATAGACACTTGACAATTGTGGATGTTGTAAAAAAAGAACAAAGACATCAAAAACTTGAAGTGGAGATTCCACAATATACAAAATATATTAAAATTGATGATCTTTTTACCCTTGCTAATATCAAGCGAGGTCTAAGCGTAACAATTAAGGAGAAATAAGATGTTTCCAGAAATAGAATTTGAAAGAATGAAAAGACTTCCGAACTATGTGTTTGCAGAAGTTAACAATATTAAGATGGAAGCAAGAAGAGCTGGAGAAGATATTATAGATTTTTCAATGGGGAACCCAGATGGTCCAGCTCCTCAACATATAGTTGATAAATTAAAAGAGACTTCAGATAAACCAAAAAATCATGGTTACTCTGCAAGTGCTGGTATTTATAAATTAAGATTAGCAATTTGTAATTGGTATAAAAGAAAGTATGGAGTTGACTATTTAGATCCAAATAAACATGCTTGTGCAACAATGGGAAGTAAAGAGGGATATGTACACCTTGTTCAAGCAATCGTAAATGTTGGAGATGTGGCAGTTGTTCCAGACCCAACTTATCCAATTCACTCTTATGCATTTATGTTAGCTGGTGCTGGTATCCACAATTTTGAGTTACCATTTGGTAGAGACTTTAAAGTTGATGAAGAGTTATTTTTTGAAAGATTACAAAAAACATTAAATGAATCTATTCCAAAAGTAAAATATGTATTAGTAAACTTTCCACACAACCCATCTTGTGCAACAGTTGAACCAGAATTTTATCAAAGATTAGTTGATTTAGCTAAAAAAGAGAGATTCTATATTATCTCAGATATTGCTTATGCAGATATCACTTTTGATGGATATAAAACTCCATCAATTTTCCAAGCTCAAGGTGCACTTGATGTAGCTGTTGAGTCTTTTACTCTTTCTAAGTCATATAATATGGCAGGATGGAGAGTTGGTTTTATGGTTGGAAATGAAAAACTAATTGGAGCATTAAAAAGAATTAAATCTTGGCTTGATTATGGAATGTTTACTCCTATTCAAGTTGCTGCAACAGTAGCATTAGATGGTCCTCAAGAGTGTGTAGAACAACATATTGAGAAGTATAGAAAAAGAAGAGATATAATGATTGAAACATTTAAAGATGCAGGTTGGGATATGGATGTTCCAAATGCTTCTATGTTTATTTGGGCTAAAATCCCAGAAAAAGCAAGACATCTTGGAAGTATGGAATTTTCTAAACAACTTTTAACAGAAGCAAAAGTAGCAGTAAGTCCAGGTGTTGGATTCGGTCACTATGGTGATGGATATGTTAGAATTGCTTTAATTGAAAATGAAAAAAGAATTAGACAAGCTGCAAAAAATATAAAAAAATATTTAAATAGTTTATAGGATGAATTAATGAGAATAGGAATACTTGGTGTTGGAACAGTAGGTGCAAGTGTTGCAAATATACTAAAAGACAATAAAGATATTATCACAGCAAGAGCAGGTGTTGAATTAGAACCCGTAATAGGTTTAGTAAATAATCTAAACAAAGAAAGAAATGTATCAATTAAATTAACAACTGATGTTGATGAGATTTTAAATGATGAATCAATTGATATTATTGTTGAGCTTATGGGTGGAATTGAAAAGCCTTATGAAGTAGTAAAAAAAGCTTTAGAAAAAGGAAAAGCTGTAGTTACTGCAAATAAAGCACTTCTTGCATATCATAGATATGAACTTCAAGATTTAGCAGGAGATACTCCTTTTGAATATGAAGCTGCTGTTGCTGGAGGTATTCCAATTATTAATGCATTAAGAGATGGTTTAACAGCAAATCATATTGAATCAATTAGAGGTATCATGAATGGTACTTGTAACTATATGCTTACAAAAATGATTAACGAAGGTGTAGATTACCATACTATTCTAGCAGAAGCACAAGAATTAGGTTATGCAGAAGCTGACCCTACTTTTGATGTGGGTGGATTTGATGCTGCACACAAACTTCTTATTTTAGGTTCTATTGCATATGGAATTGATGCAAAACCAGAAGATATTTTAATTGAAGGTATTGAGAATATTGCTCCTGCGGATATTGATTTTGCAAGTGAGTTTAACTATTCAATCAAACTTTTAACAATTGCTAAAAAAGTTGGAACTAAAATTGAACTAAGAGTTCATCCAGTTTTAATTTCAAATGATGAAATGATTGCAAAAGTTGATGGAGTAATGAATGGAGTTTCTGTTATTGGTGATAAAGTTGGTGAGACAATGTATTATGGACCAGGAGCAGGAGGAGATGCAACTGCTTCAGCTGTAATTGCAAATATTGTTGATATTGCAAGAAGAGGAAAAGGTTCTCCGATGCTTGGATTTGAGTCTTCTCATGGAGAAAACTTAACTTTAATGCCAAAGGAAGAAATTCAAACTAAATATTATCTAAGACTTAAAATTGAAGATAAAGCAGGTGTTTTAGCAAAAGTATCAAATATCTTTGCAGATAAAAATATCTCTATTGAAAAAATGATTCAAAAGCCACTTAAAAATAATTGTGCACATCTTCTTCTTTCAACTCATACTTGTATTGAAAAAGATATAAATGAAGCACTTAAAACACTTGAAGATACAAGTGTAGTAACAGATAAGCCTGTAATGATTAGAATTGAGGATTAATCCTTAATTCTAACCTCTTTAAAACTTTTCTTAGATACTATTATTTATTAATTATAATAGGCTAAAACTTGAAAGCAAATGCTCACTTACTAAATGATGACATTCCAACACTTTTAAAACAAATTACTATCCCAGCTAGTACTGGTATGTTTTTTAATACCATGTATAATGTTGTAGATACTTTTTATGCTGGACTTATTTCAACTCAAGCTATTTCTGCACTTTCACTTTCATTTATGATATTTTTCACAATAGTTGGATTAGGATATGGTTTTTCTTCTGCAATTACAGCATTAATAGGAAATGCAAGTGGAAAATCAAAAAGATTTTTAGCCTCTTTATATGCTCATAAGGGAATCTTTTTTATGCAACTTGTTGCCATAGTTTTAACCCTTATTGGTTTTTTAATGTCTCCCTATCTATTCATGCTACTTGGAGCTAGTGGAGCATATATGGATATGGCATTAGATTACATAAATATAATACTTGCTGGTACTATCTTTTTTATGACAAATTTTGCTCTAAATGCCATACTTGTTTCAAGGGGAGATACAAAATCTTATAGAAATACTTTAATCTTTGGATTCTTTGCAAACTTAGTTTTAAACCCTTTATTTATTTATGGATTTCTATTTATTCCAGCAATGGGAATAAAAGGAATAGCCCTTTCTACAGTTTTGATACAACTTATAAATGCTCTTTATCTTCTTAAAAAAGTTATGGAAACAAAACTTGTGCACTTTGAAAAAATAAACTACTTCTTCCCCCATAAGAAAATCTATAAAGAGATGATAAGTCAAGGTATTCCCTCTTCTATGAATATGCTTATTATGTCTATTGGTTCACTTATTCTAATGTATTTTGTATCTTTATATGGAGTAAAAGCCGTTGCAGGATATGGTATAGGCTTTAGAGTTGAACAGATTATGCTTTTACCTGCACTTGGACTTAGTTCTGCTGTATTATCAATTGTTTCAAATAATTATGGAGCTAAAAAGTATAATAGAGTTCAAGAGACAGTTAATAAAGCTTTAAAATATGGTTTTATAATTGCCACCTTTGGAATAGTCTTTTTATATATTTTTGGGAAAACTATTGTTTCTCAGTTTGATTCAGATTTAGAAGTTATCTCTTATGGATATGATTATTTAGTTGTGGAAGTTTTAATTTTTTATGCTTATGTAATTCTATTTATTTGTGTGTCAACACTACAAGGAATTAAAAAACCTAAGATGATTTTATACATAGCTTTATATAGACAAATCATAGCTAAATATGCTATTGCTTATGTACTTGTAATTTGGCTTGCTTTAGAGTATATCTATCTTTGGATGGGGGTTCTTGTTATGATTTATTCTGCAGCTATCTTTGCATATTTTTATACAATGAATCTTCTAAATAAATATAAACTTCCTATTAAATAGAAAGTTTATATTTATACTTAAACTTGTTTTCCAATCCCTTTTGTCAAATGAAGAACAAAAGCTAAGCCTTTTCTTGTATCCTCATCTTTTAGCAACTTAAGTAATCCAAATAAAGATGGTACTTCATTTTTCTTTATTTCTCTATTTGCATATCGAACAGCATTTTGAGTAATAAACCCTGCTGTTGCTAAATTATCAATTGTTCCAACCATTTTATCTACCATTGGAGCTGTTGTCATCTCAATATTATCTGAAACAACTGCCAATAAATCAATAATATTATCAATTCTTCCCGTTTGAACTAACATTGCAAACTTTTCTTCAAGTTCTTGCATTTCTTTCGTTTTTAAAACTTCTACTTTTTCACTCATAATTTCTCCTATACCATTCCTCGAGCTGCTGCCCAATAAATACCCATGTTAAAACCTTTTCTAACAAAACTACCTAATTTACTACAAGGTGTTGGCTGTACATCTTCTTTATAGTCATACCATAAAGGCATACCACAAGACAATCCCATCTGAGCAATTGCAATAACTTTTCCATCATAACTTTCTGTTGGATATCCATATCTTATTTCAGAAGCAATATTATCTGCAACAACATCTGTTTGATTATGAATTGTTCCACCTGCTTTAGAGACTGGTAAATCAACTGTATCTCCTAAAGTATAAATATTCTCATAGCCTTTAACCTTAAGAGTCTTTTTATCAGTTGGTAACCACCCTTCATCATCTACTGCTTTAGATAAACCTGATTCTCTAATAAACTTAGTTGCAATAAAAGGAGGAGTTGACATTAATATATCAAACTCAATCTCTTCACCTTCTTCAGAATATGCAATTTTTTTCTCTGGATCAACTTTATTTAATGTAAAACTTGTTTTATACTTTACACCTATACCATCAAAGATTGAAGGTAAAACTTTAGATGTAGGGCCTTGTAGAAAAAGTCCATCTGTTACTGCTTGTGCTACTTTTGGATATGTATAAATAATCTCAATATCTTCTCTTATACCTTGTTCTTTTAAATAATCATGTAACATAATTGTTGTTTCAATAGGGGCAATACCACATTGATGTGGGACATCAGGAGTTTTAGGAAAGTTAACCGTTACTAAAACTCTTCCTTTTTTTAATTCGGCAAACTTTTCTGCTAATTTTTTTGCTCCATCATAAGAATAGAACCAATTCCCACCCTCTTTTAATCCAGGTATTCTATCTACTGCTACTTCACAACCAGTAGCAAGAATAACAAAGTCATAACTATATTTAGTTCCACTTTTACCTTTTACATAATTACTATTAGTATCTATTTCTATAGCTTCATCTACTAAGAATTTTACTTCAGGCATTAAAAGAGTTCTTTGTTCTCTTACAAATTCATGACCAGATGCTTTATGAAAAGCCACATACATAGCACCTGGTCTATAATAATGATATTTTGAATTTGAAATCATCGTAATTTCAACTTCATCTTTATCAATTTCATACATCAATTTTTTTGCTAAATTATTTGCTGTCATAGTACCTGCTGTACCACCACCAACAATAAGAATTTTTTTCTTCATTGCAACTCCTTTTATAAGTAAGTCTAACAAAAGAAGAGAAGAAAATAATAAATGAAATATAAGATTTACATAAGATTTATTCTAAAGAGAGTCTATACCCAAACCCTTTTATATTTTCAATTGCATTCATATATAACTTTTTTCTAAGACTAGATACAACCATTCTAATTGCATCACTTGTTACAGGTTCTTTCCAAACTACATTTTCAATTTGCTCTAAACTTACAATTAAATTTTTCTTCTCATATAAAAATTCTAATAATAAAGACTCTTTTTTTGTTAAGTTTATTTTTAAATCTTCATTTATGATTGCTTTTTGAATAAAGTCATACATATAATTATTTTTTAATTCTATTTTATCAATAGTTTTAGTTTTATTCTTTTTACTTAATGATATAGAAACTAATAGTTCATCAATATCTATAGGCTTTTTAAAATAAAAATCTACTTCTGCATCAATTGCTCTATTTAAATAAACTTGATTATTAAAAGCAGTCATAACTATTCGAATACAAGAAGGATTAACTATAGCAATTTTTTGTAAAAGATGTAAGCCATCAACTTCTGGAATTTGTATATCTGCAATTACTATATCAATAGTATCTGTTTTAAATATCTCAAAAGCATCCATTGCATTATTAGCAACTTTTACATCTTTAAAATATATTAAAAGTATTCTCTCTAACCATTTTAAAGTACTCTCATCATCTTCAACAATTAATAATGTTAAAGGTTGTAGCTTAGTATGTATCTTTTCCATTATTTCATTTCCTTTGATTTTAAAGAAATAGTAAAAACTGCTCCATTCTGGCTATTTCTTACAGATAAATTTCCTTTCATATTCTGTTCAATAATCATTTTGGACATATATAAACCTATTCCATTTCCTTCTTTTTTTGTAGTGAAATAAGGTTTAAATATTTTTTGTAAGTTTTTGCTAGAGATACCTCCAGCATTATCAGAAATATTAAGTTCAATAAAATTTTCATTTTGTGTAATATCAATATTGATAAAACTATTATGTTGTTTCTTTGAAACTAGAACATCTAATGAATTATCTATAATATTTAGTAAAGCTTGCCTAAATTCATTTTCTAGACCAAAAAATTCTAAATTAACACCATCTTCAATATTTATTGTAAGTTTAATATTTTCATTCTTTAACTGGATATCTACTAATCTAATTGTATCTTTTATACTATCTAAAAGATTAAAATATCTCTTTTCCTTTGAGGTTCTAAAAAAGTTACTAAAATCATCAATTGTTTCTGACATAAAGTTTATTTTATTAATCATTTCATTTTCAATCTCATTTAATAGTTTAAAATCAAAACTTTCACTATTTGATAAGTGTCTTAAACCTTGGATAATAATACTTAAACTATTTAGAGGTTGTCTCCATTGATGAGCAATTGCTTCAATCATTTCACCCATTGATGCAAGTCTTGATTGATGGCACATAATTTCATATTGTTTTGTTCTTTTTTTTACTTCTTGATTTATTCTTCTTTTTAAATCATCTTGGTATTTTATATCTTCTGTAATATCAGAGGTAATCATTACTATTTCATTTGTGCTCTTAATATAACTTAAAGACATACTAGCATTAATCTGTTTCCCTGATTTAGTCACACATATCTTTCTAAATCGTTCAACTATTCCTTCTTCAATTGCTTTTTGTACGGCTGTTCTACTAGGTTCTGCATATTCAGGAGAAGATAAAGAGATACATGATTCTTTATATAGTTCTTCCATGGTATATTCCATCATTGTCTGAAAAAATTTATTTGCATAAATAAACATACCTTCTTCATTCAAAATTGATATACCATTCCCTGCCAAATCAAAAACTGCACGGAGTTCTTCTTTTTTAGATCTCAAATCACTAAGACTTTTCTTTAATTGTAAATGCATATTTCTATATTTGGAGATATCTTTAAAATAGTAAATTTCATCGATGCAAGAGACTTCATAATCTTTCTTATTCCAACAAATAATTAAACTATCAATTTTCTTTAGTTTTAAGAGCATTAATTTACTATAAGTGACTTTACTAAAATGCTCACTTAATTGAGTATTATTTATTGAAGAAGATATTTTGCCATAAGAGTTTTTTATAATATTTTCATTAACAATTAAAACTATTATTTCGGGAAGATTATTTAATATTTTTAAGTATAAAGTTTTATTTTCCATAATTTATAATAACTATCTTATGGATTAAATTTTTATAAATATTACTTATATTATTTAAAGAAAATAACTCCGTTACTATTTAACTCAGATAAAGGCTCATATAATAATTTTTTTGCTTCTTTAAACTCTATATCGTTCTCTTTACAAAGCTGTTTTAATAAGTTTCCAATAGTTTGTTTTTTATCTAATTTTTTTAATAAATAGTAAATAATAGGATTTATTTCTCTATAAACTACCTCATTAGTTTCAAAATCATAATAAATCACTAAAAAGTTTTCTCTTTTTGAAGTAAGCTCTTTATTTATTAAATCATATTTAAATCTTTTGATTCTCGCACTTTTACTTAGCTTATAACTATTTTTATATGAAAACTTTTTTTGTTTTATATCTTTATACTCTTTCATATAAAGTTCTATCTCTATCCAATCATAATAAAGCAATTCATAGATATATTTTTTATCATCAAAAATTCTATTTTTCTTTACAAATTTTCTATAATCATTTGCCATCTGCCATACAAAAGGAGTTTTAGGTGCATTTTTCATAAAGGCTTTTATTGAAGCTTCTAAGCTCTTGTCTTTAATAACTTCCATAAAAAGAGGAAAACTATTTTTTATAACTTCATGATATCTTAGATATACAAGCTTTTGATACACGGCTACAGAAGAGTTTGCTACCTCATCAGTTTGTGTTAAAAGATTATCTAAAAATCTTTCTTGTATCTGTTTTTCTAAAACTTGCTTAGGCACTTTTATTTCCTTGTTGAACAGCTTTTACTATATCGCTCATTTGAAGATACTCTTTTTCTAGTTCACTTAGAGGAGGAATATTATTATCTCTTTCTATCATAACCGGAGCATTGATTTTCTTTAAAGTATATTCTAAAAGTTTCCAAGCTCTACTTGCAACTGGCATTCCATGAGAATCAATCTTTAATCCTGATTCTTCATCATCATAATGCCCTGCCATATGCATATATGCAACTTTACTTATATCAAGTTCATCCATAAAAGTTCTTGCTTTAAAGGAGTGATTTACTGAGTTTACAAAAACATTGTTTACATCAAGAAGCATTTTTGCACCTGACTTTTCTAAAACTTCATTTATAAAGTCAACTTCACGCATCTCAGCATATGGTACATAATAATATGTAGCATTTTCTAAAATAAGATTTCTTTGAATAATATCCTCAACTTCTTTTACTCTATCACTTATTATTTGTACCATTTTTTTAGTCATAGGAACAGGTAATAGTTCATAAGATTGTTTACCACTCATTGAAGAGAAAGAAAGATGTTCAGAATAGTACTCTATTTCATACCTATCAAGGAATTTTTTCATCTGTTTGATGAATTTTTTATTTAATCCATCAACAGACCCTATAGATAGAGATAAACCGTGTGCAACTGTTGGTCTTGAAAATACAGCCTCTTCAAAAGCCTTTTCATAAACCTTTGGCATATGCATCCAGTTTTCAGGAGTAACTTCCCACCAGTCTGGTTGGAAATCACTAGAAGACACATCTAATAAAAAATCACTTCTTAGGCCTAAGCCACACCCTTTAATGTTTATCATCCATCTTCACCATTTCACCCGCACTTACCAGCGCCACAAGAACCTTTAACTTTTTGTTTAGCTTCTTTGTTCATCATGTTTTGTTCTTTCATTGCTTCACCTTTGTCGTTTGCACCACATTTTCCAGCTCCACAAGCTCCAGAAGTTTTTTTACCTGCATTACCTTTCATCTCATCATTAGAACCACATTTTCCAGCTCCGCAAGCACCTTTCTTTTCCATTTTTTTAGCTTCTCCACCACCACATTTTCCAGCTCCACAAGCTCCATTACCTGCGTATGCTCCTGTACTAGATAGTGCTGCACCTAAAAGTACACCAGCTAATTTTAACTTTGCTTTATTTTTCATTTTTTCCCCTTTTTTAGTATAACGATTATATTTACTTATTTTTAAAATAATTTAAAAAAATAAAATTATTTTTCTACTGCTTGAACTTCAATGATTAGTTTTACAGTTTCACTTACTGCAACTCCACCAAACTCTAAGGCTTTGTTCCATTTAAGGTCAAAATCCATCCTATTAATTTTACCTTCTAAAGTAAACCCTACTCTATTATTCCCATCAAGGTCTTTAATAGTAGCAATATCTTCTACATCTAATTCTACTTCTTTTGTAATACCTCTAATTGTAAGATCACCTGTCATTACACCCTCATCTGCTTCCGCTTTATAAGATTTCATTTTAAATGTAATTTCTGGATATTTAGTTGCAGCAAAGAAATCATCACTTCTTAAGTGGTTATCTCTTTTTTCTATTCCTGTATTTACAGAAGTAGCCTTGATTTTTGCTTCAAGAGCATTAAAAGTCTTAGTTTTATAGTCAAAGTCAATTTTTCCTTCATAATCAGTAAAATTACCTTTAACATTTGTAATCATTAAATGTTTTACAGAAAAACCTACATCAGTATGCATGTTATCTAATGTATGTGGTGTAGCATTTGCTAATGTCATTGCAAGTGCTGATGATAATAATATTTTACTCAATAATTTCATGTTGTCTCCCTTTTTGAAATTCTTATTCAAATTTTAATAAAGTTTTGTTAAGTCATTGTGTAGCACCTGTGTAGATTTATTCCTCTATTGTATGATATACTTTGCCTATGAGAATTTTACTACTAGAAGATGATTTAATATTAAATGAAATAATTGAAGAATTTTTACAAGATTTAGGATATGAAGTAACTTGTGTATATGATGGGATGAAAGCAAGTGAAATTATGTATGATGAACAATTTGATTTACTTATCCTTGATGTAAACGTTCCAACTATTACAGGTTTTGATTTTTTAAAAAGTTTAAGAGAGGAGTCTATTACTACTCCTGCTATTTTTATTACCTCTTTAAACTCAATTGAAGATATTGAAGAAGGTTTTAATGCAGGTGCAGATGACTATTTAAAAAAACCTTTTGAACTTAAAGAGTTAGAGCTTAGAATAAATAATATTAAAAGATTATTACATCTTGATACAGACGAACTTACTATTGGGGACAATATAAAGTTTAATACAAAACTAAACTATATAGATTATGATGGAATTAAAACAAAGTTACCACTTAAAGAGGCACAAGTTTTAAAGTATCTTTTAAAAAATACAAATAGATGTGTTTCTCAAGATGAACTTTCGTCAAATATTTGGTCATATGAATCAGCACCTACATCTTCAACTATTAGAACTTATATTAAAAATATTAGAAAAATTGTAGGAGAAGAGTACATTGAAACAATAAAAGGGGTTGGTTATAGATTTAACAAGAAATGAAAAAACCACATTTTTTAGATTCTTAGGTTTATATCTAGGTTCTTCTTTTATCTTACTTACAATTATTTTTTGGCAATTTTATAAAATTGAGTATAAACTCTATTATGATTTAGTCTCTTCAAATATGCAAAATATTGCTTCAAAGATTTCTGCAAATATTATCTATGCTGATATGTCAAATCTTGCGATTGATACATCTAAAATATCAAATAGTATCCAATATAAATATGCCCTATATGATAAAAATCATGTTAAATTAGCAGGAAATATAGATATAAAAGTAGATATAAATCAAGCTATACAAAAAATCAAAGGGGATTATGTTTTAGTTGATAGTAGTCCACGAGGTCATCTTGGAGTTTTTCATATTGCTATTCAAGAAAATAGTTTTAAGAAAATTAGAACTGAACTATTAGAAGATATTATTTTTTATTTTATCTTGATTTTTGCACTAATCTCTTTAGTAGGATATTATCTTGCAAACTTATTTATAGACCCTATTATTAATGAAAGAAGAAAATTAAATACTTTTATTAAAGATACTACACATGAATTAAATACACCAATTACAGCAATTTTAATGTCAACAGGAAAAGATGCTCCACTTACAGAAAAAAATATGCAAAGAATTAATCTAAGTGCAAAAAGAATTTCAGAGATATATAAAGATTTAGTTTATCTATTTTTACAAGATAATAAAAAAATACATGAACCTACAATGATTTATCTTGATGATGTTATAAAAGAACAATTAGAATATTTTCAGGCTTTCGCCACAAAAAAGAAATTAACTATCAACTCTAATTTAGAGAGAACTGCTTTTAAAATAGATAAAGAGAGTTTTATTAGAATGTTTAATAATGTTGTTTCAAATGCTATTAAATACAATAAAATTGGTGGAGAAATTAGTGTTTCACTAAAAAACCATACTCTAATTGTAGAAGATAGTGGAATAGGTATAAAAAAAGATAGATTAAAAGATATTTTTAAAAGATATTATAGAGCTACAAAAGAGCAAGGTGGCTTTGGAGTTGGACTAAATATTGTATATCATATTTGTAGAACTTATGGTATAAAAATAGATGTTAAATCAGTTGAAAGTCAAGGAAGTATTTTTACATTTAAATTACCAAAAGAGGAAAAACTTTAAAAGTCATCCTCTTTATGGTAATACTCATTTACATCATTAAAACCTTCTAAAAAGTATAAGAAAAAAGTTACATCTTCTATCTCTTCTACTGTAACTTTACCTTTCATACTTGGCATTGTTTTAAAGTGTCTAATAACTCCTTCTAAACAGATTGTTTTAGACCTATCAGGGTTATATAAATAATCTTTTACAAAATCTGTAGCTTCATGAAGTTGAAACTCTATATCCTCTCTACTTCCTATTTGGCTTTTTAGCCTAAAAGAGATCTCATTTCCTGTAGGAGCTTTCAAGTTTAATAGTTTATTATCTTCTTCAATAAAATTTTTCATTAGAAGTTGTATATCCATGGATTTTTCGTGACATTCACTACATTTATTATCAAAAACTTTTTCACCTGTATTATATTTTTCTCTATCAAATTCATCTGGTAAAGCAAATAAAGAACTTATCAATAAGATTAATAAAAATAAAGCTTTCATAGCAACTCCTTTGCGTTTTATTAAAGTATATTGCTTTTATTTATAATCAAACCTTAGATTTTTTAATTAAATAACGGCGATAAATAATGAAAAAATAGGAAGACTTCAAAAACTTTTGATAAAAAATAAGATAAAATAATTACAATTTAAATTAATTTGGGTGAAAATAGCGTATGAGTCCTGCAAAAAAAATATTTTTTTTATGTTTATCTTTAATTTTATTAATTGTTTTATGTGTAAATTCCCATCTAGAAAAATTAACTAAAAGAAGTTCTGTTGAACTTGAACCTGTTTCAAATACAATTGTGAGTATTGAAAAGGAAGAGATTAAAGAGACTATAAAAGAAGAACCTCTTCAAGAAGAAATAGTAACTGAAGAGATAAAAGAAGAGAGTGAAACTCCTAAAGATACAACAACTTTAAATGAAGAAAAAGTAGAAGTACAAAAAGAGATAACTCAAGAGATAAAAGAAGAAGAGACTAGTTCTACTACAGTAGAAGAAAAAACAGAAGATGAGCCTCTAATTACAACTGATAAAAGATATAAAAGAACTGGAAATGAGAAACCAATTGAAGAGTTATCTATAAATACACAACTTCTTCAAATCAGAATTAGAGATTATGTTACAAAATATCCAATTGTTTTTCAAAATTCTAGTAATGAAATTAGTAAAAAAAGTTTAAATACTATTAGCACTGTTGTTAAAATGCTAAAAAATCATCCTAATCTAAAAATTGAAATTGCTGGGCATACAGATGCAGCAGGTACAAAAAAATATAATTTAGGTGTTTCTATTGGTAGAGCAGTTGCAGTAAAAAAACAGATGATAGCATATGGATTTGATAAAAATAAAATCAAAGCAAGGGGATATGGAGAAGAGATTCCACTTGTTGAAAACAATGCAGAAGGTTACTCTAGAGTTAACAGAAGAGTAGAATTTAATATAGTAGAGGAATAATATGGTAGAAATAGCATCACAAATTGTTTTATGTTTAATTATTGCAGCCTTAATAGGTTTCTTTATAGGATTTATTGTTGGAAAACTTGTAGGTGAAAAAAACCAAAGTTCAATCTATAGTGCTAATACCATTTCTCATGTTGGGGCACAAAGCAATATCTACAATAAACCTCTAATTAGAAGTGCGCCAAGACCAATGGGGAAAGATGCTTTACAAGAGATTGAAGGTATTGATAAAAATCTTGAAGTAAAATTAAATGAGATTGGGATTTTTCATTTTGATCAAATTGCAGAATGGAATAAGAAGAATTGTCAGTGGATAGAACAGTATTTAAAACTTGAAGAGAATCAAATTGAAAATGAAAATTGGATAGTTGAAGCTAGGAATCTTTCTAAAAACCCTAAAATAAGATAAGTTCTAGATGATGAGTTAAGACTCATCATCTAAATCATAATTATAAAAATCATCGTAATCATCATAATCTACAGTAAAAATTTTTGCATAACCTAACTTTTGAAGTTCAGAATCTACATTCTCTTCTGTTAACCTATTTTTCACTCTATTCATTATTTGCTCAATATGTTCTTCTTTTACATCATTAGCTCTTAACTCATAGATAAATGATTCAACCATTTTATTTCCTTGAAATTAATGTATCAGCTAGAATAATAAAGTCATTAAACGATAATCTAACTGTTCTTAAAACTACATCTTCTAATGTAAGTTTATTTTGTAAAATCAAATTTGCTGCACTTGCATAATCTTTTCTTAGTTTTATACAATCAACAACCTCATATACTATCCTATTTAAAGGATTCTCAAACTCATATTTATCTATGAATTCATCATAATAACTTGCCACTTTTATCCCTTGAATAGAAGCAAACTACTACTATTAATAAAAACCTAAGTTTTTTTGTTAGTATGAAAAATACTCACTTTTAAAGGAGTACACCAAATATTCTGAAAACCATTATAAAAATGCACGGCCGAATGCTTTAAAGTTTTCAGAGTCTCTATTTTTTTAGCTGCTTGTGAAGTGTTGCTAAATCACCTAAAACCCAAATACTTACTATCTTGTCTTCATTAAATTTGAAAAATGAAGCACCATTATATTTAACTCTATTATTTGTTGCTTCAAAACCAAATAGTTCGCCTTTGTGTGTTCCATTATATACAGCTTTTACCGCAATTGTATTATTCTCTTCAACCATAATTTCAATACCATGATAAAGATTTGGAATACCTGCTATAACTTTATCCATATACTCTTCAAACTCTTTTTTACCTTTTGTATCAATGTTTAAAGAACCATGAAATTCTATATCATCATGAAAAAGTTTATCTATATACTCTTTATTGTGTTTATTCCAAAGTTCTTCATAATACTCTTTAACTAGTGTTTTATAAGATTTTGTTTTCACTTCCTCTACCTATAAATGATTTTTTCTTTTTTTGTTTGATTTATATGAATTTGCTTCAATATATTCAACAATTAATGATGCAACATCAACACCTGAAGCTGTTTCAATTCCTTCTAATCCAGGAGATGAATTTACTTCAATTACTGCTGGACCATGTTGAGTTCTTAAAATATCAACGCCAGCAACACTTAAACCTAAAACTTTAGCAGCTTGAATAGCTAAACCTTTTTCTTCATTTGTAATCTCAATTAAACTTGCTGTTCCACCTCTATGAAGGTTTGACCTAAACTCACCTTCAGCAGCTTGCCTTTTTATTGCAGCAACAACTTTATCATTGATTACAAAGCATCTAATATCAGCACCTTGTGCTTCTCTTACATACTCTTGAACTAAAATATTTGCCTTTAGCTCCATAAAAGCACCAAGAACACTCTCTGCTGCTTTATTTGTTTCAGCTAAAACTACACCTAGCCCTTGAGTTCCTTCTAATAGTTTTACAACTAAAGGAGCTCCTCCAACCATTTCAATTAAATCTTTTATATCATCAGCAGAACTTGCATAACCTGTAATTGGTAGGTTTACATTATGTCCAGCTAGAATTTGCATTGATCTTAGTTTATCCCTTGATCTTGTAATTGCAATTGATTTATTAAGAGTATAAACTCCCATCATCTCAAACTGCCTTACTACACTTGTTCCATAAAAAGTTATATCAGAACCAATTCTTGGAATAATTGCATCAAATTCATCTAAAATTCTACCTTTATAGTGAATTTTAGGATTACTAGAAGTTATATTCATATAACAAGATAGAGTATCTATTATCTCTACTGTATGACCTTTTTGCTCACAAGCTTCAACTAATCTTTTTGTTGAATATAACTCTGAATTTCTTGATAAAATCCCAATTTTCATATATTACTCTCATTCTTAATTAGTAAACTTTTTAATATATATAATACACTTTTAATTGACTTTACAGTTGCTGTTTCTTCTACTGTATGGTAACCAGTAGTAGGAATTTGTAAAGTTGTTCCTTGTATTGAGCCTTTTGACTCTTTTACTATTCTTCCTAATTCTGTACTTCCTAAAGAGAGCAATGGAAGATTCTCTGCACTTAACTTTTTATTTTTCTCTTGAATAAAACTATCTTTACAAGAAAAATCTATATTGTTCTTATGACAAAAATTCTTTAAAAGCTTTAATAATGGAGATTTAAACCTTGCATTTGCATCTCTATTTCTTAAAACTACATCTTGAAGTTCTGCCTCAATTCTTGTGTTATATGGACTTGTATCTAAAACCAATAACTCTGAAGTTGTTATCTGATTTTTTTTAAACCAATCATATACAAACCTCCAACTTCTTCCTGCTTCTTCTTGTGCAGTGAAAAAAGCTGTACCCTGGTAACCATTTTGATATAAATAAATAATTATTGCTGCAGAAATTACGTTATCTAACTGTGCGCTTATTAATTCATCATTTATCTCTAACTTATCAACAAAAGCAACTGGTGTTCCTGGTAAAAGGTGTTCTAGACCCTCTATTTTAAACATTAAGTTGTTAATTTGTTCATTCATATAAACTTCAGTTATTTGTCCTATTCCCAAATAACTTCCAGACCAAGGTTCATAAGCTTGAACTTGTTGATTAATAAACCTAGATGCAATAGTTTGATAAGTCTGTTCTGATACAGAGTTTCCTGTTAAATCAATTCTGTTTTTACTTTGAAACGCTGCAAACTGAAACTCATTTGGTCCCGTGCAAACTAATCCGTGTCTATCAATATGAGCACTTAGCATTCCACTATTTGGCTCATTTCCTTGTGCAACTAAAATCCCATCATAATATAGAGTTTTTATTCCTAACTCATCTAATTCTCTTTTTAAATATAAGAAAAATGAGTGTTCATATCCAATTACAGATGGAACTCTAATTAACTGTTTTAACGTATCTAAAAAAGCTGTGAAATTCTCTATATTTTCTATTAATTCACTAGACTTTTGAATAGATAACTTTCTAAACTTCATTTTATTACCTTATTAAAAATCGTGTAGAATAAGGTAATTAATTTTATTAGTTTGTAGCCTCTTGTTTTTCTTCTATTGTCTCTTCAATTTCTGATTGACAGTTATATAATTTTGTTTCACATTGAGCACTACACTTCTCAAAAGGAATCTCTTTGTCTTCACATTGAGTTAGACAATCATCATAAAGTTTTTCACAAGAAGCATATTTATCTTCTAATGTTTTATCAATATCTGTATTTGCATTTAATACTGCAAGAGATAAAAAAGCTAAAATAGCAATTTTTTTAAACATTTATACGTCTCCTAAAATAACAAAGACTTTTAATATACACGTACCTGAAAAAGTCAAGTACACCAAAAGCGAAAACTTTAAATGCACGGCCAAATGCTTTATTGAGTTTTCATATATTAGACATTTCCTTATTCTACTTTGCAATTATAAATCCAAAAAAAAGGAAATAAACTGAAAGTTTTCTTAAAGTGATTTTTTCAAATAAAGAAGTGGCTTTTTATAGGTATTTGTAAGGGTATTTTTTTTAATTGTAATTTTGAAAAATTGAAAAAGAGAGTATAAAAAAGTTAATTTTTTTAAAAAAATTAACTTTTTAAATTATCAATAAAGTTTTTGACACAAAAATCAATCATTGAAAAGACTTTATCAAAGCCTTCGAATCCTTCAAAAAAATATGGGTCAGGAACATCTTCTCCATTAAAACCATAGTCTCCTAGTTTTAAAACATTTTTAAAACCAAGCTTTTTTAAGTTTTCTATGTTGGAATTATCAAGACCAATTACATAATCAAATTTTTTAAAGTCTTCTGTTTTTATCTGCCTTGCTCTTTGTGCTGAAATATCAATACCATTTTGTTTTGCTACTTTAATAGAGTTTTCACAAGGGGCTTCTCCTATATGCCAACTTCCAGTTCCAGCACTTTCTATATAAATATCAAGATTTTTACTCTTTATATAATCTTTAGCAATTCCTTCTGCTAAAGGAGATCTACAGATATTTCCTAAGCAAACAAAAATTATTGATTTACTCATTTTTTCTTTAATCCTATATCGATATATTTTCTTATTTTTTTAATTTCAGAAAGATTCATCTCATGCTCTATTTTATTTTTTGAATCATCTCTTATTTCATCTCCCCAAGGAGTAATTATTCCACTACCTTTTGCCATATTATCATCAGCCCCATTTGCTGTTAATACATAACATTGATTTGCTACAGCAAGAGCTTTTGTCATTGTTTCAAAATGATTTTTTCTTTTTACTCCCCACATTGAAGGATTTAAAATTAAATCTGCACCTAATACTTTTAACCAAAATTTAGGAAATCGTACTTCAAAACAAATTAGAGTAGCTACTTTTATTCCATCAATCTCAATAATTTTCATATTGTCTAGTTTACCTTTTGTAAAATAATCAGGTTCTTCTCCTAAAGGGAAAAGCTTATGTTTTGATTGAGTATGTACAATTTTTTTATTATGAAAGATGTATAAAGTATTATAAAACTCAATATCCTCTTTCTCAATAAGAGTTATTGCTATAGTTTTATTTTCTGAATATTTTTTTAATTTTTTTATTGCTTTTTCTGCAAATTCTGCTGCTTCATCCATTCTTTCATATGCAAATCCAGTAAGACATACTTCAGGAGCTAAAATAAAAGAACCCTCCTCACAAGAGTTTATTAGTTCTTTTAAATTTTTTAGATTTTGTTTAAAGTCTTCTGTAGTTTTAGTTTGCAGTGCTACTAAGTTCATTTTTTGCTTCTCTTATTAAATTATTTAATTGTTTTTCATACTCTTTTGCTTCATTTTCATCAGTTGATTCAAATCTTGTTACAAGAACTGGCGTAGTATTTGAAGCTCTTACTAATCCCCAACCTTTATCAAAAATAACTCTTACTCCATCAACATCAATAATATCTCTAATTTTTGGGAACTCTTTTGGTGGATTTTTTAGAAGTTCTTTTAATTTATCTATTAATAAAAATTTCTCTTCTTCTGTTGTTTCTACTTTTATCTCTTCAGTTGAAAAAGTTTTAGGTAAAGCTTCTACTTCTTTATCAATATCCATTCCATTTTTAATTAATTCTAAAACTCTAAAAGTTGCATAAATAGCATCATCAAAACCATAATATCTATCATTAAAGAAAATATGTCCTGAAACCTCAGCTGCTAGATGAGCATTTACTTCTTTTAGTTTAACTTTTAGATTTGAGTGCCCTGTTTTATACATATGAGCAGAACCTCTTTCATTTATTAAATCATACATCACTTGTGTACATTTAACTTCACCAACTACTACTGGATTTTCAATATTTTTAGAGAATAAAAGAGCCATAATATCACCTTTAACATTATGTTTTTTAGTTAAAAAAGCTATTCTATCTGCATCTCCATCATAGGCAAAACCATACTCAAAGTCACCTTTTAGCTTCTCTTTTATATCTTTTAAATTTTTTTCTTCACTTGGGTCAGGATGATGGTTAGGGAATGTTCCATCTGGTTTGCAATATAAACCTTCATAGTTTAATTCTAATTTATCTAGTATTTGAGTTAAAACAGTATCAGCAACACCATTTCCACAATCTATGATTATCTTCTCTTTCATTGCTTTTAAAGCTGAGAATTCTTTTAGCATAAAATCAATATATAAAGATTTTACATCTATTTCAAAGGCTTTATCATTATCTTCAATTTCTATGTTTGAAGCAATTATCTCATCACCTAAAGAGTAAATCTCTTCAGCAAAAAATGGTTTTTTATCAAATGTGATTTTAAAGCCATTATATTCACTTGGATTATGACTTCCTGTAATCATTATTGAAGCACAAGGTGTTATTTTTTTATTTTCTATTTCAAATGTTTGATAGTTTGCAAAATAGTTTATTCCTGTTGCAACCATTTGCATATTTAGAACTTTACAACCAGCAGCATTTAATCCACTTGCTAAATATGAGAAAAGTTCTGGAGAGTGAGTTCTTGCATCATAACCAATTGCAATGTAAGAATTCTCTTTAAATTTATCAAATACTTTTTTACCAAAAAAGTATCCAATAAGTTTTACTGATTCTTTATTTAATTCACTCCCTACAATTCCCCTAATATCATACTCTCTAAAGATTGATTTTTTTACCATATAGACCCTTAAAAAAATTTTGGAAATTATAGCAATTATTGAGTAGTAAAGAAATTAAGAGATATAATAATATATGCAAAAGAAAGATACTAAAAATATAAAACTATTATATGTAGAAGATGATGATATAGCCCGAGAAAACGGGGTTGAGTACCTAGAAAACTATTTTGATGAGATTTATGAAGCAAGTGATGCTTTAAGTGCTTTAAAAATTTATGAAAAACAAAAACCTCATATCATAATTACGGATATTCAAATGCCTAAATTAAATGGTTTGGAGTTTGTTAAAAGAATTAGACAAAAAGATAAACAGACTCAAGTAATTATTCTCTCTGCTTTTTCCACAAAAGAGTACCTTTTTGAAGCTATTGAATTACAATTAGTAAAATATCTTACTAAACCTATTTGTGAAGAGGAGTTAAAAAAAGCTCTTGAAATATGTTTAAAGAGTTTAAAAACTTCTGATTCAAATATTATAAAACTAGATGAAAATACAACTTTTGACAGTTTTAATCAAACACTATTTAAAAATAAGGAAATAGTTAAACTAAGAAAAAAAGAGTTAGATTTACTCTCTTTATTGCTTAAAAATAGAAATAGATTTGTCACATATGAAGAGATAGAAAATTTTGTTTGGTATGATAGTGGAATGAGTAAAGATGCTTTAAAAACTCTTATCAAAAATTTAAAAATAAAAATACCAAAGGATTTGATTATAAATCTATCAGGAACAGGTTATAAAATTGAACTTGGATAATTTAAATACTATTTTACTCTATGGAATAACCTTTGGTATTGTTATTATGACAATTGTTTATACTTTTATTAGATATATCTATTCAAAAGAGATTTTTTATATTTCATACTGCCTTATGCAAGTTTTTTCTCTTAGTTATATTGTAACTTATAGCTCTTTATTTGATATTCCTCATTTTGTAGAACAAATCTCACTTTTACTTGCTACCTTACTTGCTTTAGTTTTTGCAATTAATTTTTATGAGGGAAGATTTGTACCAAAAGTTGCAAACTATAAAGAGTTAATAATAAATACTTTGCTTTTAAATGTTGTAATTTTAACTGCCTTTTATCATTATGTTTTATTTGAGTATCTTCCTTTTACAATTATCTATGCTATTTTATTTATCTCTGTGATTTTTAATATTAAAAATGTAGGACCAACACTTATTTATACAGTTGGTTGGTCTTTTCTTTGTTTTACACTTTTTGTTTTTGACTTTAAAGATTTTTATGAACAAAAAGGTTTTTTAGACATAGTGCTTGTAGCTTTTGCCATTGAAGCTATTTTATTTACTTTTTCTGTTTCACATAGATATAATCGTCTTGAACAAAAGAATGAAAACTTTGAAAATATGCTTTTACAACAATCAAAAATGGCAAAAAGTGGTGAAATGCTTGCAAATATTGCCCATCAATTTAGACAACCTTTAAATAATCTTTCATATATTTTAATAAATTTAAAAACAAGATTTGAACAACAAAAACTAAATGAAGAGTATTTTTACAAAAAATATTCACAAGCAAAAGAGCAACTAGAGTTTTTATCTCATACAGTTGAAGAGTTTAAAGAGTTTTATACTCCTTCAAAACAAAAAGAAGAGTTTCTTGTAAAAGATGCTATTTCAAATACTCTTTCTATTTTAAATGAAGAATTGAAAAAAAGAAATATAAAATATAATCTAAACTTTTTAAAAGATGAAAATATAAAAATCTTTGGAAGTAAAAATGAGTTATCACAAGTTATTTTATCTTTGGTTTCAAATGCAAGTGATGCTTTAAAAGATATTGAAAATCCTTTTATTGAGATAGAAGTAGACTCAACAGCTGCTGATGTTATTATAAATATCAAAGATAATGGAAAAGGAATAAATAAAAAATTTCAAGAAAAAATGTTTGAACCTTATTTTACTACAAAAGAGGAAGGTACAGGTTTAGGTTTATATTTATCTAAGTTAATTATAGAAAAAAATTTTAATGGGAAAATAGAGTATAAAAAACAAAAAGAAGGGTCAATTTTCTCCCTTCTTTTTGAAAAAACTATTTAAGTAAATCTCTTCTTGGATACATAAAAGAGATCTCTCTAATAACACTTATATCCTTATTCTCTTTTGCAAAGATTTTAATCTTTGTTTTATAAGGAGTATCTTTTTTATTTGTAGAGGCAAGTTTTCTAGTAGTTTGTAAAATTAATACAGTTTTTAATCTCTGTTTTGGCTCTAAAACTAGTTCTCTATATCTTTTAACTTCAAATCTTGGGTCAAGCACTTCAATAGCAAAAGTATATTTTTCTTTATTGTTTGTATTATGAACTGTTAGTACATAGTTATTTGAAACTGTACTCTCTTCTATCCCATATAGTTTTGTAGTTTTATTTACATTTACTAAGAAATCTTCTTTTTCTCCAGCAAAAAACAGAGCTAATAAAATACAAGCAAGTAAAGAAACCATATAAACTATATTTTTCATTGCAAAAAGAGGTGACCTTCTTTTGTTGATTACAGTATTTGTACTTCCCCAATCAATTAATGATTTTTTACCAAGTTTACCCATAACTGTACTACAAGCATCTGAACACTCTAAACAGTTGATACACTCAACTTGTAACCCTTTTCTAATATCAATATGAGTAGGACATACTTTTACACAAGCTTCACAAGTTGTACACTCTTGATTTCCACTCCACTGTTTTACATCAAATATTGATTTTGCACCATTTTCATAAATTGTTCCACCTCTATTTGTGTTATATACTACTTGCTTTGTATCATCATCATAAAGTGCCGATTGAATTCTTGAATATGGACATACATAAGTACAGAAGTGTTCTTTCATAAAAACAATATCATATATTAAAAATAGAGCAATACTAATTACAAACATTATCATAAAGAAGTGCTCTTGTGGATTCATTAAATATGTAAAAAAGTCAGCTGGAGGAATAAAATACCACATGAAGTTCATTGAAGCAACAAGGGATAAAATTCCCCAAATAAATAAAGAGATATACTTTTTGATTTTTGTTGAAGTTTTTGAATAGTCTATATCTTTTTGTTTATTTTTAATTCTTCTAAGACCTAAGATTTTTGATTCTATTAAATCTCTATAAACTACTCTAAAAATAGTTTGAGGACAGGCCCATCCACACCAAACTCTACCAAACATAGCTGTCATAGCAAAGATACCAATAAATAAAAGCATTAATAAGAATGGCATAACATAAAGCTCATTCATATTATATACAAGCCCTAAAAAGTGAAATTGCATCTTATCAAAAGATAAAAGAAGTAAATGGTTACCATTAATTGTTATAAATGGCATTACAAATACTATTATTGTAATTGCAAGATAAGTTAAATATCTTTTCTTTGAGTAACTCAAGTCAAACCTCCTACAGTTATATATTTGAAAGTCTATAAAGAAAAGGTGTTCATTTGGTGGTATAAAGAAAAACTTTTATATAATTATTTTTTTAAAGGAGAAAACTATGATAGATACTACATCTTTATATATGTTTATTATTGCTTCTTTTCTTTTATGTTTAGCACCTGGACCTGATAATATCTATGTCTTAACTCAGGGTATGACAAAAAGTAAAAAAGCTGCTATTGTAACAACACTTGGACTTTGTAGTGGAATTATTATTCATACCTCAGCTGCTGCTTTTGGTATCTCTGTAATTTTCCAAACCTCAGAGCTAGCTTTTAATCTTGTAAAATATATTGGAGCTGCATATTTATTATATATAGCATATCAAGCATTTAGACATAGAGATGATAAACTAGATTTAACAGCTCAAAACTCTAGTAATGAGCTAAAAAAACTATATATAAAAGGTTTTTTTATGAATGTATTAAACCCTAAAGTTTCAATCTTTTTTCTTGCTTTTCTTCCTCAGTTTGTAAACCCTGAACTTGGGAATATACCAATGCAGATGATTATTTTAGGTTTAGTATTTATGGCTTTAACCGTAGTTGTTTTTTCTTCAATAGGAATCGCAGGAAATATGTTAAGCAGTAAACTAATGGAAAATCCTAGTATCTCTAAGATTTTAAATATTCTTACTTCTTTTGTACTAGGAGCACTTGCAGTTAAATTAGCTCTATCTTCAAGATAGAACTAATTTACTTCATCAGAATAAACACATACATTAAAGTCTTCAACAAAACCATCTTCATCTACACAATGTGTTTGAAAAAAGTTTGCTATGTATGGTTTATTACAATGTAATTCAAAAGCCTCTTTTGACTCCCAAATTTCATTAAATACAATAGGAAATGATTTTCCCATTGCATTAGGATGTTCTATATGTTTTGTAACAATATATTGAATACATCCATCTTCTCTAAGTGTTTGAGGTTCTAAAGCTTGTAAAACTTCTAATAACTCTTGCTCTTTGCCCTCTTTTGCTCTAAATGAAGCAATACAATAAATTTTTTTTGACATCTATCTTACCTGACCATTTCCATAAATTTTATATTTAAATGTTGTTAAATCATTTATTCCCATAGGTCCTCTTGAGTGAAGCTTATTTGTAGAAATCCCAACTTCAGCTCCAAGTCCAAATGCACCACCATCAGTAAATCTTGTACTTGCATTTGCATATACACAAGCTGCATCTACTTCATTTAAAAACTTATTTACAGTAGAGTAGTTTTCACTAATTATTGCTTCAGAGTGTCCAGACCCATATTTTGAAATATGTAAGATAGCATCTTCAACACTATCTACAACTTTAATATTTAATTTATTTGCCAAATATTCAGTATCATAATCTTCATGTGTAGCACATTGAATATCAATAAACTTTCTTGTAAGATCACATCCTTTTAATTGTGTCCCATATCTCTCATATGCTTCATGTAATGGAGGTAAAATATATGCTGCAACATCTTTATGAATAAGTAAAGTCTCCATTGCATTACAAACACCAGGTCTTGAACATTTTGCATTTATTGCAATCTCAATAGCTTTTTGATGGTTTGCATCCCTATCTAAATAGATATGACAAAGTCCTTTATCATGTTTTACAACAGGAACAGTAGAGTTTTCACTTACAAATCTAATTAAAGCTTCTCCACCTCTTGGAACAATTAAATCTACATATTTATCTTGTTTAATTAAGTTTGCTACACCTTCTCTACTTGAATCAGGAAGTAGTGAAATTGCTTGTTCTGGTAACTTGTTTTTTGCTAATACATGTCTTAAAATATCAGCAATTGCTTTATTTGAGTTTTCAGCCTCTTTTCCACCTTTTAGAACACATACATTTCCACTTTTAAAACAAAGTGCTGCTGTGTCTGAAGTAACATTTGGTCTACTTTCATAGATAATACCAATTACTCCAATAGGAATAGATACTTTTTGAATATTTAAACCATTTTCAGTAACCCATCCATCAAGAGTTCGTCCAACTGGTTCTTTTAATGAAGCTATTTCTCTAATAGCTTTTGCCATATCAGCTACTCTATCTCCTGTAAGAAGTAATCTATCTAAAAGTGCTTCATCTAGATTACCTAATCTTCCCACACTCATATCTTTTTCATTGCAACCAACAATATAATCACAATTTTCAAGTAAGGCATCTGCCATCTCGTTTAAGATTCTATTTTTTACTTCACCACTTAGGGTAGCTATCTCTTTACTAACTTTTTTTGATTCTTCTAAAAATTGTTGCATCAATTTTCCTAAATATTTTTTGATTTGTTATTTTATCTAATTTTACTTATTTTAAATATGAAGATTATTTGAAAGAGGAAGGAAAGTAGCAGAAGAAGCTGCTACTTTGATTGAATATTATTATTTAATATTATAGTGAGTTTAATTTATCAGCTAATGCTTGTTTTGATTGTGCACCAACTAAAGTATCAACTACTTCTCCATCTTTCATAAATAAAATAGTAGGAATTGATCTAACTCCATATTTAACTGCTAAATCTTGTTGCTCATCTGTATTTACTTTACAAATACTAGCTTTACCATCAAAATCTTCTGCTAATTCATCAATAACAGGAGCAAGCATTCTACAAGGTCCACACCAAGGAGCCCAGAAGTCTACTAAAGAGATACCTTCGTTTACAGTTGCATCAAAATTATCATTTGTTAATTCAATATATTTACCCATTTAATTATCCTTTTTTTTATTTTAATTTTAGTATATTAACTTAATAGTAAACAATTGTCAAGTATGTACTATATAGTTATATAGGCACTTCTAGGTAACTATCTTATTAAAAATTAAAGGCTTTTTTATGGAAACAAAACACTACAACTGCTTTTTTCAACTTGCTACTGAAATGATAGGTGGAAAATGGAAAGCAATGGTTCTTTGGGCTTTAAAAAAAGGTGTAAAAAGAAATGGTGAACTAAGAAAATTAATTCCAGAAATCAGTCAAAAAATGTTAACTCAGCAACTAAGAGAGTTAGAAGAAGTTGGAATAGTTGAGAGAATAGCTTATGCAGTAATTCCTCCAAAAGTAGAGTATAAATTAACACCTAATGGAGAAAAACTAATTCCTATCTTGCAAGAGCTACATGATTGGGGTAAAGATTATGCAAAAGAGCACAATATAAAACTAGTCAAAGATGCAAATTGTGTGATTGAATAAACACACAATTTACTATTAAAGTTTTACTAAATATCTTCCTACTGCTTTTCCAGCTAATAGTTTTTCATAAGCCTCTTTTACATCATCTAAACTAAGTTCAGTTGTTAACTCTTCTAAAGTCTCAATTGCAAAATCTCCTGCAAGTTTCTCCCAAGCTGCTATTTTTTTCTCAATTTTACACTCAACAGAATCAATACCAATTAATCTTACTCCTCTTAAAATAAAAGGAAATACATTTGTTAGCAATTCATGAGATGAAGTTAAACCACAACAAGTTACTACCCCATCATATTTTACTACTTTTAAAGCTTCTGCTAAAATATTCCCACCAACAGTATCAATCACTCCATCATATTTTTCACTTCCCATTGGTCTTTTATTTTCAACATCAAAATCAGCTCTTAAGATTACTTCTTTTGCTCCTAAATCTTTTAAGAAAGGAATTTTATCTTCTTTCCCAGAAATAGCAGTTACAGAAAATCCAAGTTTGCTTAAAATAGCAACAGCAATACTTCCTACTCCACCTGTTGCACCAGTAACAAGTACTTCTCCACTTGTAATACCATTATTTAAAAGTTCATTTACACTTAAAGCAGCTGTTAAGCCTGCTGTACCATAAATCATAATCTCTTTATCACTTATTCCTTGAGGAATTGTAACTACCCATGAAGCTGGTACCTTTACATATTCACTATGTCCACCATTAGTATTCATACCTAAATCATAACCTGTTACAAGTACTTTTTGTCCTACTTTAAACTTTTCACTTGTAGATTTTTCTACAATACCTGCAACATCGATTCCCGTTACATGAGGGAATACTCTTGTAACTCCTGGATTTCCAACTGAACTTAGAGCATCTTTATAGTTTAAAGAAGAGTATGTTGCTTTTATTAAAACTTCATTCTCTTCTAATGTTGGTACTTCAATATCTTGAACACCACAATAAAATTTTTTATCTTCTATCTTTTCTACTACAAATGCTTTCATACTTTATCCTTTTAAATTTCCCTTTAAAAAGGGAGTTATTCTTTTCTTTACTTATGTTAAAACTTTAGCTAAAATTAGACAAAGAGACAAGAACTAACTAAAAAGAAATGTACTATCTAAAAAGATAGTTAAGTGATTTGAAGGTATTTATAATGAATAAAAAAATTGAACAATTAAATGAAAATATTGAAAAATGTCCAGTAGAAACTGCACTTGATGTTTTAGCAGGTAAATGGAAAATACTAATTTTATGGTATCTAAGACGAGATACACTAAGATTTAATGAACTTCAAAAACTTCTTCCAAGAACTACAGAAAAGATGTTAATACAAAAACTAAGAGAATTAGAAAAAGATAATATTGTTCATAGAAAAGTCTATCCAGTAGTTCCTCCAAAAGTAGAATATAGTCTAACTGAATATGGAGAGAGTTTAAAACCTATACTTAAGCAACTCTATCTTTGGGGAGAGATTCATAAAGAGAAATTTAATAAATAAATGAAAACGTTTTTTTCACTCTTATTTATAGTTTTATTTTTTAATGCTTGTACTTCTATTCCAAGTGTAAAAGAGAGAATTAAGATTTCTAATAAGCTTATTGAACATAAGCAAATAAGAAAAGAGATTATTCATACTAATGATTTTTCATTATACTCTTTACAAAAGATATCTTCTTGCAAAACCTTAAGAATTTATATTGAAGGAGATGGTTTAGCATGGGCAACAAAAACAAGAATTTCTTCTAACCCTACTCCAATAAACCCTCTTACTATGAAACTATTTTTAAAAGATAAGAATTCTTGTAAAATCTATTTAGCAAGACCTTGCCAATATACTAATGATAAAAAGTGTGAAAAAAAATATTGGACTTCTCATCGATTTTCAAAGGAAGTCTTATCTTCATATTTAACTATTTTAGATTTATTAAAAGAAAAAAATCAAAATAAAAACTTTGAACTAATAGGCTTTTCAGGAGGAGGAGCAATCGCTACTTTAATAAGTGCAAAAAGAGATGACATCAGTTTTTTACTAACTGTTGCAGGAAACCTAGACCACAAATATTGGACTAGTAAAAATAGACTTACTCCTTTATCTAGTTCTTTAAATCCACCACAGTTTGCTAAAAAACTACAAAAGATAAAGCAAGTTCATTTAATAGGAGAAAAAGACACTATTATTGATAGCTCTATTTTCAAATCATACAACTCTTATTTTAAGGATACATCAAAGATAAATCATTTTATTTTCAAAGATTTTAGTCATCAAAAAGGATGGGAAGATAATTGGGAAAGTTTACTTCTAAATTATTTAGATAATTTAGCTTTTAATAAAAAATAGACAATTGCACTAATTCCTGCACTTGATAAGGTCATTGCCATAATCATAATTTGATACCTAACTGCAATTAGAGGGTCAACTCCTGATAAAATTTGTCCTGTCATCATTCCAGGAAGAGCAACTAATCCAACTGCTAATAATGAGTTTATTTGAGGTATCATGCAGGCTTTAAAGGCTATTTGTCTTGCCTCTTCAAAACTTGTTCTTTCTATCTCTTTTTCAAATCTCTCTACAGCTAGAGATAAAGCATTCATTGTATTTGCAAAAACCATTCCAGCAAGAGGAATAACATATCTTGGTTCATATAAACTCTCTAAATCTAAAACAAAGCCTATTATTATAATAAGATTTACAAGCCCTGAAATTGCTACTGCTAATAAGATTTGTAAATAGTGATTAAAACTTTTATTAACTGTATTTCTAAGAGTAATCCAAGATGAGACTACAATCATAAATAAAACAATAAAAATACCTATTTTTATATCATTTGATTTAAAAATAAAAACAAGAAGATAACCGATTGTTATAAGCTGAATTATCATTCTAAAAGTAGCAATGATAATATCTGTTTTATCTTTTGTCCATTTATAATAGAAATACCAAATAAATATTAAAGGAAGAAAAGAAAGAGAGAGGTTAAAAAATGATATTGTACTCATTTTCTAACTTCTTAGTAAGTCCTTAAGACTATCATGAGGGTTTTTACCATCAAGGATAAGTTTTACCTCTTTTGCAATAGGAGTATAGATTTTATATTTTTTTGATAACTTAAAAATTGCTTCTGAAGTTTTAACACCTTCTGCAACTTCTCCAAGCTCTTCTAAAATAGTTTCTAGTTTCTTACCACCTGCAAGTCCTAGTCCTACTCGAAAGTTTCTACTTAGTTCACTACTTGCAGTTAAAAATAGATCTCCTGCTCCACTAAGACCTAAAAAACTATCTTTTTTAGCTCCAAACTCTTTTCCAAATCTTTGCATCTCCACAAGACCTCTTGAGATAAGTGAAGCTCTAGCATTATTCCCTAGTTTTAAACCTTGACAAATACCACTAGCAATTGCAATTACATTTTTATAAGCTCCACAAATTTCTGCACCTACTACATCATCTGAATAGTAAGTTTTTAAAAATCTTGGGAACATTGGAGCAAATTTTTCATAAAGTTTTTTAGATTTTGAATTAATAACAATTCCTGCAGGTAAAGCTTGTATTACTTCACTTGCAAATGATGGTCCTGAAATAAAACCTATATTTTTACTTGGAACAAACTCTTCATAGATTTCATTTAAAAATTCACCTGTGCTAGCCTCTATTCCTTTAGCTGCTACAAGAATTTTTTGACCTGAAAATACAAAGTTTTCTTGTAACCATTCTCTTATCTCTTGAGCCGGAATAGCTATAACTAAATATTCACAATCTAAGGCAGTTTGTAAATCTACAAAGTCTTTAATATCTCTTTTTGTTCTTGAAGTTATTAAACATTTTTGGTTTTGACTAAGAGCAAAATGAAGAGCTTGTCCCCATTTACCTGCCCCAATTACTGCAATAGATTTTTCAGCCATAAATTACCCTAATCTTTGTTTTAAAAGTTCATTTACTTTTGCTGGATTTGCACTACCTTTTGAAGCTTTCATTGTTTGCCCAACAAAGAATCCAAACAATTTATCTTTTCCACTTCTATACTCTTCAACTTTATCTTGATTTGCACTCAAGATTCCATCAATGATTTCTAAAATAGCTCCATCATCAGATACTTGCTTTAATCCTAATTCTTCGATTACAGCATCTACTTGCATTTCTGGTTTTTGCATTAAGAAATCAAGTACCTCTTTTGCAGCTTTACCAGAGATTGTTCCATCCTCAATTGCTTTTACAACTCCTGCTAGTTTTTTAGCATCAACAGGAGAAGTCTCTAAAGTCATTCCCTCTGTTAATCTTGCAGGTAACTCAACAGTTAACCAAATAGCAGCATTTTTACCAGAAACTCCCTCTTTCATCATCTCATCAAAAAAGTTAGCAGTTTCTAAAGAAGCTGTAATAACTGAGGCATCATACTCTTTGATTCCAAAATCATTTACAAATCTTGCTTTTTTCTCATCTGGTAATTCTGGAATCTGTGAATATTTTTCCATCATTTCATCAGTGATAACAACTGGTAAAAGGTCTGGGTCTGGGAAATATCTATAATCAGCAGCATCTTCTTTACCTCTCATAGATCTTGTCTCACCTTTTTCTGGGTCAAAAAGTCTTGTTTCTTGAACAACTTCTTGCTCATAAACACCATCTTCCCACGCTTCAATTTGTCTATTTACTTCATACTTAATTGCTTTTTCAATGAACTTAAATGAGTTCATATTTTTAATTTCACATCTAGTATATAGTTTTTCATCACCCTTTGGTCTAATAGATACGTTAACATCACATCTAAAAGAACCCTCTTGCATATTAGCGTCAGAGATTCCAAGGTATCTAACAATTGAGTGAAGTTTTTTAAGATATAAAATTGCCTCTTCTGCACTTCTCATATCTGGTTCAGAAACAATCTCAAGAAGAGGTGTTCCTGCTCGGTTTAAATCTACATGAGAAACATTTCCCGCATGAATATTTTTTCCAGCATCATTCTCTAAGTGAGCTCTTGTTACACCAATTTTTTTAGAGCTACCATCTTCAAAATCAATTATTAACTCTCCAAGTCCTACAACAGGAACTTCAAATTGAGAGATTTGGTATCCATTTGGTAAATCTGGATAGAAGTAATTTTTTCTATTAAAGATTGATTTTTTATTAATCTTTGATTTTAAAGCAGTACCTAACATAATTGCTTTATGTACTGCTTCTTTATTTAAAACTGGTAGTGCACCAGGAAGTCCTAAACAAGTTGGACATACATTTGTATTTGGTTCTTCACCAAAACTTGTTGCACAAGAACAAAACAGTTTACTATTCGTATTTAATTGGGCATGTACTTCTAATCCAATAATTACTTCAAACATCTATTTCCTTTTATCTTACTATTTTAATATCTGCAGATAGTTTTAATTTTTCAAAATAGTCTTTTAAATATTTCTTTTCTCTATCTTGCATAATCATGTTAAATATTCTATCTTTCACATCTTCAAAAGCAAGTGTTTGAGAATTCCCTTTTTCAGAAATTAATAAAGAAACATATTGCTTATTTGATGTAAAAACAGGAGTAAATTGATTAACTTTTGTCTCATTTAAAATATATCTTAATTGAGGATTTAAATTAGCTTGATTTAATTCAATATTAGCTTTTTTAACATCTTTTACATTTTCCATTGGATTTCTAATCGCTTTTTGTAAAGCTTCATTACTAGGTGAAGAGTATTGAACTGCTCTTACAGTAGAAGCTGTACTAAATAGATTCTTATTATTTTCATAATAGATTTTTAAATCATCTTCTGTAGCAATTTTAATATTCCCTCTTACAAGTTTATCTGTAAGTTTTTGTCTAATAATCATTTGTCTAGTTTGCTCTTCATAAGCACTATAATCTTGATACTTTTGTTTAACGATAGATTTAAAAGTATATAAATCCATTCCATTTGAAGCTGCAATTTTTTCTAAATAATTATTTACATCAAAAATATCTGCTGTAATATTGTGTTCCTCAACTAATTGTTCGAATAGAACCTCATCAATAAGTTGTGCTACAGCTTTATCTCTTGGAAGATTAGCTTCAACTTTCCTCTTTTCAATATCATAAAGAGTAATTGGTTGGTCATTTACAGTTAGAGCAATTGCATCAACTAATTGTGCAAAAGACATTGTAGTTAGCGTTAAGAAAACAAGAAGTAGTTTAGTCATCATTTTAATCCTTTTTGTAACTATCAAACTTATATTTGATATAAAAACAGATATTTTACCAAATAAATAGTAAATATCTGTTTTGGCTAAAAAGATTATCTATTTTTTTGTTGTTGTACACTTATCAATTAAATAGAAAATTGAATTATAATCAAGTCCCGATGTCTCACTTAAGCCTATTTCACAAGTCTTAGAAGTAGAGAAAGCATATTTTGCTTCTTTTACATCCTCTTTTAAGAATCTAAGAGCCGAAGTATTTAATTCAGGAAAATTAAATCCTCTATCTCCTGCAAATCCACAACATTTTACATTCTCAGGAACTATTACTTTAGTAGAACACATTTTTGCTAGTTCTATAAACTTCTCATGTAAGCCCATTTTTCTTGAAGAACAAGTTGTATGAATAGTAATTGGCTCATCTATTTGATTAAACTCTAAATTATCTTTTAATACTTCAAGAGTAAACTCAATTGGTTCATATAGTTTCATTTTACTATTAAAACTCTCAAGCATTTTTTTAGTACAAGGACTTGTATCACAAAGGATTGGATATTCCCCAAAATGACTAATCTCTTGTAAAGCATGTTCCAACTCATTTGATTTTTGTTCAGCTTGCTTTTTAAAACCTTTTGAAGAGAAAGGCATTCCACAACATAAATTATCTAAATTCTCTGGAAATAGAATTTGGTAACCAGCTTTTTGTAGTAATTTTACTGTTACATCAAATAACTCTTCTTCTACTGTAGTTTTACTATCTCTTCCCATTGTTCTATTAATACAAGAAGGAAAATATACAACTTTTTTACTATCTAATTTTTGTTCAAAGTGTGTATCAATAGTAGTTGCTCGTGGAAGACTTGCACTCCATTGTGGAAGATTATCTTTACTTAGACTTCTCATAGAAGAAGTAAAGCTTCTCATACTTGGTGTTCCTAAAAGCTTATGCATTAAATTTGCACCACTTAATCCAACTTTCATCCCTTTTAGAGTTGTTGAAAAGTTATTAGCCACAAAAGAGGCTATTTTATCTGCACTTGGAGTAATTTGCTCTGTTCTTAAATGTTTTGTTAAATTTCCTGTATCAATCTTAACTGGACATGCTGTTGAACATAAAGAACAAGTTGCACAAGTCTCTATTCCATCATATTGATAAAGCTCTTTATACTCTTTTGCTTCTTCAAGATTTCCTTCTCTTTCAAGTTTTGAAATCTCTCTATTTATAACAATTCTTTGTCTTGGAGTTAAAGTAATATCATTTGAAGGACAAGTAGGTTCACAGAAACCACACTCAATACAAGTGTCAACTATTTCATTTGTTGCAGGCATTGCTTTTAAATTCTTAAGGTGTGCTTCTGCATCATCATTTATGATAACACCAGGATTTAATAAACCTTTAGGATCAAATACTTCTTTGATTCTTTTCATCATTGAATAAGCAGTTTTCCCCCACTCTACTTCAATAAATGCAGCCATATTTCTACCCGTACCATGTTCAGCTTTTAAACTTCCTTGATATTTTACTGCAACAGAAGAAACTACATCATTCATAAATTCATCATATCTTTTCACTTCACTTTCAATTGAAAAGTCTTGAGTAAATACGAAGTGGAAGTTTCCTTCTAAAGCATGTCCAAAAATTAAGGCTTCACTATATCCATGCTTTTTAAACAGAGCTTGTAGTTCTAAAGTAGCTTCGGCTAATACTTCAATAGGATAAGCAACATCTTCAATAATAACAGTTGTTCCTACTTCTCTTACAGCACCAACTGCGGGGAATAGTCCTTTTCTAATTTTCCAATAAAGAGTATATTCTGCAACATCTTTTGTAAAATAGATATCTCTTACAACTTCAAACTCTTCAAGTAACTCTTCAAGTTCTTTGATTTGAGTATCTAAAGTTTCATCATTTATTGCTCTTGTTTCAATTAAAAGTGCCGTTACATTTTCATCAAAATCTTTAATATACTCTGGCATTGCAGGGTCATTTTCAATACTTGCTAATCCTGCTCTATCCATAAGTTCAACCGCATCAACAGTAATAGTTTTTGCTTCTCTTGCTAATTTTATTTTAGTAACCGCTGTACAGGCTTCTTTTACGTCTTTAAAATAAATTAAAGCACTAGCTTTATCTTTTAAATCTTCAACTGTCTCATAAGTAATCTCTTCAATAAAGGCTAAAGTTCCTTCACTTCCAATAATTAAATGTTGTAAAACTTCAAAAACATCATCAAAATCAATAAGAGCATTTATTGAGTAACCACATGTATTTTTAATTTTAAATTTCTTTTCAATTAAAGCTGCTAACTCTTTATCTGCTTTTGTCTCTTTTGCAATATTTTCTAAACCTTCTAAGAACTCTTTATGAGAAATTCTAAAAGCTTTTTTAGACTCTTCATCTGCTGTATCAAGTTTTGTACCATCGGCAAAGATTAGTTTCATAGACTTTAAAGTCTTGTATGAGTTTTGAGAAATTCCACAACACATACCAGAGGCATTATTTGCAGCAATTCCACCAATCATAGCAGCATTTATACTTGCTGGGTCTGGTCCTATTTTTTTTCCATATGGAGCAAGTAAATTATTTACTTCTTGACCTGTAAGGGCTGGTTGTAATGAGATTGTACTTTTATCTTCAGAAATTCTAAAGTCCCTAAAATTTCTTGACGTAACTATTAAAATAGAATCACTAATTGCTTGACCAGAAAGTGAAGTACCAGCAGCTCTAAAAGTTACACTTAATTCCATGGCATTAGATAGTTTTAAAATCTCTTCTACTTCTTTTGCATTATCTGTTTTGATTACTATTTTTGGAATTAGCCTATAAAAAGATGCATCTGTTCCATAGGCTAAAGTATGCAACTTATCTGTAAATAAATTTTTTGTATCAATTATTTTTGATACTTCATCGTAAAAATCTTGATATTTTCCCTCTAACATGTTTTATCCTTATAAATTTTTGGTTATTAATTTATAAAGAGATGCTATTCAAGGCGTGGTACTGTGTATATTCTTTGTTGAGGATCATCTATAAAAGAGTACATCCTATCTTTTATTTTAAAAACTATATTTGAACTAAGCTTTAAAATCATAGACATAATGTACTCCTTTTTTTATAGCATTATACTATATATCTGCAGACATTCCAAATATTTCTGGGTAGAAGGCTACAATTCCTAATACGATTATTTGGATGACAATAAATGGCAATACTCCTCTATATATCTGAGCAGTTGTAACACCAGCTGGTGCACATCCTTTTAGATAGAAAAGGGAGAAACCAAATGGAGGAGTTAAGAATGAAGTCTGTAAATTCATTGCAATTAAAATCGCAAACCATACAGGGTTAATTCCTAAAGTCTCAGCAACTGGAATTAAAATAGGAACAATAATATATGAAATCTCAATAAAGTCAATAAAGAATCCTAAAATTAAGATTGCTAACATTGTAAAGATTACAAATCCCCATTTATCATCACCTGGTAAACTTGTCATTGCATGCTCAACAACCTCTTCTCCACCAGTATATGAAAATACCATCGAGAATGCTGTTGCACCAATTAAGATACCAAATACCATTGATGTAATTTTAACTGACTCTAAAGCTGCTTCTTTTACCATTCCCACAGTAAATGTTCTATATAAAAGTGATAAACCAATAGCACCAACACATCCAACTGCTGCTGATTCTGTTGGTGTTGCGATACCTTCAAAAATAGAACCAAGAACTAAGATAATTAGTGTTAAAGAAGGAATAATATCAATTAAAGCTCTAATAACTTGTTTCTTTTTATTTCCTCTACTTGGATCTGCTGGAATTGCAGGAGCCATATCTTTTCTAATAAATGATACTGCTAAAATAAATAGAATATAAGCACCAACTAAAGCAAGACCCGGTCCAACTGCTGATGAGAATAGGTCTCCAACTGGAACTTGGAAAACATCCCCTAAAATAATTAAAACAATTGAAGGAGGAATAATTTGCCCTAAAGTACCAGAAGCACAGATAGTTCCCGTTGCAAGTTCAGTATTATATTTATACTTAAGCATTACAGGAAGTGAGATAACTCCCATTGCTACAACTGAAGCACCAACAACACCTGTAGAAGCTGCTAATAATGTACCAACTAATACAGTTGAAATTGCAACCCCACCTCTAATCTCTCCAAATAAGAAGCCCATTGATTCTAAAAGTTTTTCAGCAAGTCCAGTTTTTTGTAAAACAATTCCCATAAAAATAAACATTGGAATTGCCATTAAAATAGTACTTTGCTGAATAGAGTAGATTCTAAAAGGCATATAATCAAACATTGCAATACCTTCAGCCCATCCTGAAGCTAGAAGTTGAGTTAAAGCAGTACCCTCTTCTGCATAAGAGAAAATTTCTACAAAACCTGCAAAAATCCCAAAAAATACTGAAACTGCTGCAAAAGTAAATGCTACTGGAAATCCAATGATTAGCATAAACAATGCAGTAAAGAACATTACTATACCAATCATTTTGTTTCTCCTTTTTTATCCTCATTTGCATAAGGGTCTATATCTACTACGTGATGTTTTTTCTCACTTAAATCGCATTTTAGATTTTCAATTTCACCTTTTAAGTTATACTCCTCCATTGGATGTAAACCTTTGTAAATATTTAGATTTCTAATAAAAAATCCAATAGTTGTGATAATTAGTAAGAAAAATGATAAAGGTATAAGTGCTTTTACAATCCATCTATAAGGAAGTCCTCCTGGATCGCCACTTTGTTCCATCGAAAGATATGCTTCATAAGCATTATTAATTGAGCTAAGTCCTACTAAAAGAGCAATTGGTAGAATAAATATTACTGACCCTACCATATTAATTAAAGCCTTTCTTTTTGGACTAAATCTATCATAAACTAAGTCAACTCTAACATGACCATCTTCTTTTAATGTATATGCAATACCAAGAAGTATAATTACTGAAAATAGATGCCATTCCATCTCTTGCATAGCAATACTTCCTGATTTAAAAAAGTATCTCATAACTACATCATAAAATACATTTAAAATCATTAGAACCATAGCTACTGCTGTTATAAATCCAATAAAATCTGCAAATTTATTGAACCCTTTTTCCAATTTTAACAACATAAAAATCCTTTGGGTGTGTTCAAATAAGTAAGATAAAAATATCTCATTGTTCTATGTTTATGTTACTTATTATATATGAAATCCCCTTAGAGGGGATTCCTAAATATGTAGACAATATTATAAGTTATCTTTTAAGTAAATGTAGTCAGACATTTTTGTCCACTCTCTAACTTTCTTTTGGTAAGCTTCTTGAGAGTCTAAAATCTCTTTTAACATTGGTTGACCTTTAGTCATCTCTTCTCTTAACTCAGTATTTGCTTTTTTCATAGCATCCATAACTTCTTTAGGGAAAGTTTTAATTTTAATATTTGGATACTCTTTTTCAATTTTTGCCCAAGCTTCAGAACTCATGTGATAGTTTTGAATATACATATCATAAGCACTAGCTCTCATTGCAGTAATTAAAATTTGTTGTAAGTCTTTTGGTAACCTATTAAATTTTTTCTCATTTACTAAAAATTGTAAATCTAATCCTGGCTCATGCCAACCAGTATAATAATAAGGAGCAATTTTATTGAATCCCATGTTGATATCCATACCAGGCCCAACCCACTCTAGTGCATCAATTGTACCTCTTTCTAAAGAAGTATATAATTCACCTGGAGCAATATTAGTAACAGTAAGTCCTAATTTTGCCATAACTTCACCAGCAAAACCTGGAATTCTCATTTTAAGACCTTTTAGGTCATCTACAGTGTTGATCTCTTTTCTAAACCAACCACCCATTTGATTTCCTGAACTTCCACCAGGGAAAGATAATACTTTATGTTTTTTGTATACTCTTTTCATTAAATCCATACCACCACCGTGATAGAACCATGCATATTGTTCAGGTGTAGTCATACCAAAAGGCATTGTACTAAATGGTAAAGTATTAATATCTTTACCTTTCCAGTAATATGATGCTGAGTGACCCATGTCATATTGACCACCCTTTACCATATCTAAAATACCTAAAGCAGATTTATGTTTATTTGAAGCATCTACTCTGATGATTAATCTTCCATCAGACATCTCTTCAACCATTTTTGCCATGTTTGTTGGTGCATCAATAAATGGATGTAGTGTTGGCCCCCATGTAGTAGCCAGTTTCCATTTATATACTTTTTCTGCTAAAGCTTGAGTACTTAACCCCGCGATAAGTGCTGCCGCTGCAATAAGTTTAGTTGGTTTACCAAACATATTCATTTGATCTCCTTTTTTTTGTGTCTCAAGGAAATTTTAACTAGCAGGAATGAAAAAGATATGATATTTTTTCTTTTTTTTGAAAAAAAACCCCATAAAATATAGGGTTTTGAGCATATGTTCACTAAATTAATGTTTTTTTAAGAAATTGCTATTTTAATGCTATTTTTGACTATTTAGTCAGTTTTAAATATATATCCAGTATCAACTACAGTATGAATATAATCTTTTTTTACAACCTTTCTTAATCTTCTCACTAAAGACCTAATTGATTCAATTGAAGCAAATGAACCTTCCCAAACATAATTCTCAATTGCTTCATAAGTTAGTACTTGATTTTTCTTTGTTAAAAAAAGATTCATAAGTAATCTCTCTTTTTTTGTAAGTCTTTGTTCTTCATTATCAATACATAAAGTTGAAGATTTATAATCAAAGTAAGAATCTTTGTCAAAATACTCTTTTTCATCTTTTACTTGACAAAGTTTTTCTACTTTTATTTCTAATTCATCTATGAAAAAAGGTTTCTTTAAATAATCATTACAGCCAAAATCATAAGCCTCTTTTATCATATCTAGCTCAACTGTTGCACTAATTATAATAATAGGGACTACAGTGTAATAGTTTCTTATCTTCTTTAAGATTTTAATTCCATCTATATTTGGAACATTTATATCTAAAATAAAACAGGAAAAGCCTTCATCAATACTATTTAAAGCCTCTTGTCCATCTATAAAACTAAAAACTTTATAACCTTTTAATTCAAGTCTTTTTTTAATTGTTGCATTTAATTTTTTATTATCTTCTAATAGTAGAATTTTCATTTTTCGCCTCTTTTTTTGGCAGTTTTATTGTAAAAACTACATTTTTATCTCTATTTTGTGCTGTTATATGACCTTTCATTTTATCTTCAATTATTACCTTTGCCATATAAAGACCAAACCCCGTACCTCTCTTTTTAGTTGTAAAATATGGTTCAAATATTTTGTCTATTATATTTGAATCAATATTTCCTCCATCATCAATAATCTCTATTATATTATACTTTTCTGACTCTTCTACATTTATAGTAAGATTGTATTTATCATTTGTATTTTTATCAATAATCTTATTTTTTGCATTATTGATTAGATTTAATAAAACTTGTTTAAACTCATTTTCATATCCAAAAATGATTAAATCATCCTCTTTATAGTTGTAGTTTACTCTCATATTTATATTTGAATAGAAAATTTGTTTTCCAATAATTTCAAAAATCTCTTCAAAAGATTGTTTAATAGAAAAAAATACTTTTTTTGTAGAAGGTTTTAAAAAGTTTCTAAAATCACTTAAAGTTTGTGACATATATTTTATTTGTACCATAGAGTCATTTACAAACTCTTGTACTTGACTATCTTTTAACTCATTTAAAATAAAAGAGGTTTGTATATCTTGAACTTGTGCAGATAGCTCAACTAAAGGCTCATTCCACTGGTGTGCAATTGCAGCAACCATATCTCCCATCTCAGCTAATTTACCTTGTTGAATTAAAAACTGTTTTTGCTGAATTCGTTCTGTAATATCATCCATAATACATACTATTCCACCAATTGAGCTATCATTATTTAAATATACTGCTTTTTTGATGATTATATGTCTCATTTGATTATCTGCTAAATGCAGAGTTACTTCAGAAGTATCTGTACCTAAAGAGTGAAGAAGTTTTCTATCTACTGTTTCATTTCTAGCAGCAATATCAGCGGCAAAGAAATCCTTTGCTGTTTTACCTACTACATCTTTTTTAGGGATATTTAAAAGTTCAGAGAAGGCTTTATTACAACCTAAAAATTTACCATCTTTATTTTTATAATAAATTGGATTTGGTAAAGTATCTAATAAAACCTTATCAAATTTAATTCTATTTTGTAAATCTTTCTCTACTCTCATTCTTCTTTGAATATTTGCTTTCATAGAAAAAACCATAATTAATAAAATTGCTATAATTATAAGGGTTACAACTACTAATTTTGTATATTTTCTAAAAAAACCATGGGGTTCATTTATTACTTCATAATCTTCCAAAATCTTATCAATATTTATATCAAATCTATCTAGCTCTTTATAATCAAAGATATATCTATTTGGAGATTTTTCTATAATAGGAATAGTTTTAACATCTTTCCCATTTAAAACTTGTATTGTCATATTTGCAACAGCTTCACCTTGAGCTTTTGCAGAAGTTAATAAACCACCAACCATTCCATAATCTAAATAAAAATCCCAAAGTCCATAAATAGGTACTTGACTAACTTCTCTTACTTTTTTAAAGCTCTGCTTATAAGTAAAAAACTTCCCTGTTTTATCTTTAAATAAGAGTACAAATAAAAGAGCACTTTTTGTTTTATCTAAGTTTATAACTTTCTTTTTTAAATTATCAATATCTAAATTATCGACATATTCTATTTTAAACTTCTGAGAATATTTCTCAATTACAGGTCTTAAATCTCTTTTTACAGCTAAACCTGTTTTAGATTTGTCATTTATAATAAGAAGTTTCTCCAAGTTGGGATGTATTTTAGAAATAAGCTCAAAGTTTTTTTCTAAATCTACTTGCTCAACAACTCCGCTCATATAGTTTTTCATATTATTTTCACCAAGAAAAGCTCTATCAAAGTTATTGATTCCACAAAATAAAACGGGTAAATCTTTAAAAAGATACTCATGGTATCTAATTGCAAACTCAAAGGCATTATTGTCACTTGCAATTATGATATCAAAGTCTCTTGTTGAAAATTGTTCTTTATAAAGTTGTGCTAATTTATTTAAATAAAGAGGAGAGGCTACATGTTTGGTATCCATGTAAATTGTTGTAAGGTCTATATCTTTTTCATTTTTAAATCTCTTTTCAATCTCTGAAGAGATATCATCACTCCATTTATAACCTTTATGGTAAGAATGAAGTAACAAAACCTCTTTAGAGGCAAAGAGTGAAGTAAAAAGTAAAAATAAAATTAGTATTAATCTCAAAATAATCCTTATGTTATTTTACCAATTATAACATAATAAACTATTCTACGAAAATTACATATCCTGATTTTGGACCATGAGCTCCAATAACTAATGATTGTTCAATATCAGCTGTTTTTGATGGACCACTAATAAAAGCCCCATATGATGGTTCATCAAAAGATATTAACTCATAAGCTTCATGCATATTATTTACTATTGCACTTTTATCTAATACTAAAATGATATTTTGTGCAATAAAATATAAAGCTCTATGTCTATTATCTTTATTTTTTACCCAAACAGCTCCATTTTCTGAAACTGCAAATTCACCTCTTAAAACTGCTAAATCAACATCTTTTAAATTATGAGGGTCTTCTTCTTCATTTGCATCAAAGTTTCCTAAAGTAAAATCCTCAACATTTGAAGCTATCACTTTTTCTTCTGGATACAAAGATTTTACAGTTTCATCTAAAGCCTCTTTTTTAACAAATAGTGCTTTCCCACCAACTGATTCAAGCATTGTAGAAAACTGAGCATATTTATCCTCAAAAGTTAGACCAAAGTTTGAATAATCTGGAAGAGGAGTATCTTTCACAACATTATTCGTTCTAATACTATTTAAAATTAAATCTTTACTTGTCATTTGAAAACTCCTCTTTATAAAGTTCTTTAAAACTTTTTTTAGGCATTTCAGGGATATCTCTTTGTTTTCCCCATGTATTAAATCTATTATAAATCATCACTTTTGGTAAAAGTGGTACTATTTTTCTTGCTACTTTTCCAACAAAATCAAATAGTGCTGGTTTACTCATTAACCAAGAAGCAAACTGCATAGATAATCTTTTTTGATTAGAGATAATATTTTTCTCTCTTAAATCTTGTCTATGTGAATATAATTGTGAGTCTAAATCAATTTTTACAGGACACACATTTGAACATGAACCACAAAGTGTACATGCAAAAGATAGAGTTTTATGTTTTTTAGGGTCTCTAAAAGTTGCTAATGTAGAACCAATTGGTCCTGGAATAACATAATCATAAGAGTGACCACCAGATCTTCTATAAATAGGACAAGTATTCATACAAGCCCCACATCTAATACAGTTTAATGCTTTTTTATATTTTGTAGATTGTAAAAATGGTGTTCTTTTATTATCTACAATTACAATATGCATTTGTCCACCTTCTACTGGACCATGAAAATGAGATGTATATGAAGTAATAGCTTGACCTGTTGCAGACCTTGCAAGTAATCTTGTAAATACAGATAAATCTTTAAGTCTTGGAATCACTTTTTCAATTCCCATACAGGCAATATGAAGTTTTGGTAAGGAAGCACCCATATCTGCATTACCTTCATTTGTACAAACCACAACTCCCCCAGTATTTGCAATGGCAAAGTTAACCCCTGTAATACCAGCATCTGCATCTAAAAACTTTTGTCTTAAGTCAGCTCTTGCTGCTCTTGTTAAATAAGTTGGGTCATAATTTCCTTTTTCTGTACCCATTTTTTCATGGAAAGTATCAGAAACATCTTGTTTTTTTAAGTGAATTGCTGGAAGAACGATATGTGAAGGTGGTTCATTTCTAAGTTGAACAATTCTTTCACCTAAATCTGTATCAACAACTTCCATACCTTTTGATTCTAAGAAAGGATTTAAGTGACACTCTTCTGTTAACATAGATTTTGACTTAACAACTTTTTTTACATTGTTTTCACTTAAAATTCTATGTACAATCTCATTGTGCTCTTGTGCATCTTTTGCAAAGTGTACTTTAATTCCTTTAGCATTTGCATTTTTTTCAAACTCTAAAAGATATTTATCTAAATTTGCCATTGTATGAGTTTTTATTTGGTCAGCAAAATATCTTAATTGCTCCCATTCTGGAATTGTTTTTGTTGTTCTATCCCTTTTTTCTCTTACAAACCATAAAGCTTGATCATGCCAATGCATTCTTTCATCATTTGCTACAAACTCTTTTGCTTTTAGTGGGTGATTGTGTAAAACACTCATGTTATTCCTCCCCTGCTAAAATCTCTGTAATATGCATAATTTTTAAAGGTTTATTTTCTCTATTGATTAAACCTTGCATATGCATAAGACAAGACATATCTGCACCTGTCATAATTTCAACATTTGAATCTATATGGTCTTTTATTCTATCTCTTCCCATTGCAACAGAGATATCTTCTTCAGTTACACTGAATGTTCCTCCAAAACCACAGCATTCATCATCTCTATTTAGTTCAATAAGTTCTATTCCCTCTACTAAACTAAGTAGATTTTTTAGTTTATTGTTTTTAGGAATATTTAATTCACTAGGACTTCCTAATTTTAGACCTCTATGCCCGTGACATGAGTTATGAACTCCAACTTTATGAGGGAAATATGAATCTATTTTTTCTACTTTTATAATATCATGTAGAAATTCACACACTTCATAAATAGAAGTTTTAACTTTATTATAATCTTTATCATCTTCATCAAAGAAGGGTTTGTAATGGTCTTTTACCATCGTTACACATGAACCAGTTGGTGCAACAATATAATCAAACTCTTTAAAAATCTCAACAAATCTTAATGCTAAGTTTTTCATATCTTTAGAACAACCAGAATTTGCCATTGGTTGCCCACAACAGGTTTGATCCATTGGGTACTCAACATCAAGATTAAATTTCTTTAATAATCTTAGTGTTGCCATTGCACTATTTGGATATAACTCATTCATAAAACAGGGAATAAATAATCCTACTTTCATAGCCTCATCCTTAACTTTATTTTACCTTATAGTGTAAGTATATATTCTTGATATGAAAAATTTATGATATTTTAAACTCGAGTTGACTAATTAGTTAAGTGTTTAATAAAAATACTCATATCATTGTCTAAATAGTAATCTTTTATCTCAATTTCCTTATTTAAACCCTCGCAAAAATCAATTATATGTCTATAATCAACATCATTCAAAGTATGAGACTTTAAGAAGTTAAATACAAAACCTTTTGTTGAAGCTTCTAAGCAGTTTTGTATAAATTTAAACATCTGTTTTTTTCTAAGAATATTCATAGCTCCACTACAAACATAGTAGTCAGCTTTAGGAAGAGAGTCTTTTAAAATATCTTTTACAAGAAATTTTTCACTAGGAAATCTCTCTTTACTTAAAGTTATCATCTTTTGTTCAACATCAAGACCAATATATTGTTTAGGTTTAAGATTTGATTTTTTTAAGTAGTTTAAATACTCAGCAAAACCACATCCTGCATCTATGATAGTTGAATCTTTTATCTGCTCTTTTATAAAAGAGTTTAAGACTTCAAACCTTAGATACTGAGTAAATTGAGATTGCCAATGCACACCCTTTGCACTAACCCCATATTTATCTATTGCTTTTTTATAAAACTTATGATTATCAATACTTATCATTTTATTTGTTCTATAATTACACCGTTGTCTTTTATAAATTTTGAAACAACTTCTGAATTTGTATGTTCATATGCTCTATCATAGACTATTCTTTTAATTCCAGCTGCAATTAAATTTTTTGAACACTCACTACAAGGTTCTAAAGTTACATAAATAGTTGCATCTTCTATTGAGATTCCCTTTCTTGCTGCCCAAATTAGAGCATTCATTTCTGCATGAATCTCATATGTTTTAGACCAATCATGATGATCTTTTGTATATTCTGAATTCCAATGTTCACTACAATTTATATAACCAGTTGGTGTACCATTATATCCAGTGGAAAGAATTCTTCCATCTTTTACAATTACTGCACCTACTTGTTTTGATACACATTTAGAAGCACTTGCAATTTCATGTGCAATATTGATAAAGTTTCTATCACTAATCATCTTCTTCTCCCTACATTTTATTTCAATTAATTTCATAAAAATTGCATAAAAATTGTATTTTTAAAAATCTTCAAATTTTTATAGATTTTTCTATATTTTTATTAGATTTAGCCTTCTTTTTAATAAAAAAAAGGTAATTTTAGCATAATTTATAAATTTGATATAAGATTTTATAACATTTTTTATGGTATTATTTCCAAAATTTGATTATAAAAGGTTGAACATGGATTTCAGAGAAATTAAAGAGATAATTAGAGTTTTCGATAAAAGTGAATTAAGTAAATTAAAAGTAAAAGAAGGTGAATTTGAAATTTCTATGCAAAAAGGTTTTGAAGGAGGAACTGTTGTAACTTCTGCTCCTGTTGCTACTGCTGCACCAGTTGTTGCTGCTGCGCCTCTTGCTGTAGCTGCTACAACTGAAGCTGCACCTGCTGCAATTTCTGGAGATACAATTAACTCTCCAATGGTTGGAACTTTCTATTCTGCTCCATCACCAGAAGCATCTGATTTTGTTAAAAAAGGTGACACAGTTAAAAAAGGTCAAACACTTTGTATTTTAGAAGCTATGAAAATTATGAATGAAGTTGAAGCTGAATTTGATTGTAAAATTGTTGATATCTTAGTTGAGAATGGAAATCCAGTAGAATACGATATGCCATTATTTGTAGTAGAAAAACTATAATAAAGAGCTCAATATGGCTGAAATTAAAAAAATTCTAATTGCTAATAGAGGTGAAATAGTTCAAAGAGCTATTAGAACTATTAGAGAAATGGGTAAAAAATCTGTTGCTGTTTATTCTGCAGGAGATAAAAATGCTTCATACTTAAAACATGCAGATGAAGCAATTTGTATTGGTGATGTTAAATCTATTGATTCATATCTAAATATTCCAGCAATTATTACTGCTGCTGAAATTACTGGTTGTGATGCAATTTTCCCAGGTTATGGTTTCCTTTCTGAAAATCAAGACTTTGTAGAAATTTGTAGACTTCACAATATTAAATTTATTGGTCCTTCTGTTGAAGTAATGGAAAAAATGGCTGATAAATCTAAAGCTAAAGCAGAAATGGTAAAAGCTGGTGTTCCAGTTGTACCAGGTTCTGATGGAGCTGTTCATTCTGTTGAAGAAGGTAAAAAAGTTGCATTAGAAATTGGTTACCCAATTATGGCAAAAGCTGCTGCTGGTGGTGGTGGAAGAGGAATGAGACTTATTGAGTCTGAAGAGAAATTTGAACAACTTTTCACTGCTGCATCTTCTGAAGCTCTAGCTGCTTTTGGTGATGGAACTATGTATTTAGAAAGATTTATCAATAAACCAAGACATATTGAAGTTCAAGTAGTTGGTGACTCTCATGGAAATGCAATTCATATTGGTGAAAGAGATTGTTCATTACAGAGAAGACACCAAAAAGTTATTGAAGAATCACCTGCAATTTTATTAAATGATGAAACAAGAAAACATTTACATGATGTTGCAGTTAAAGCTACAAAATATTTAAAATATGAAGGTGCAGGAACATTTGAATTCTTAGCAGATGACCAACAAAACATCTACTTTATGGAAATGAATACTAGACTTCAAGTTGAACACCCAGTTTCAGAAATGGTTTCTGGAATTGATATCATTGAATTAATGATTAAAGTAGCAGAAGGTGAGAAATTACCACCTCAAGAATCAATCAAATTTAGAGGACACTCTATTGAAGTAAGAATTACTGCTGAAGATCCAAACTCTTTCTTACCTTGTCCAGGAAAAGTTAAACAATGGTTTGTACCAGGAGGAAGAAACGTAAGAGTTGATTCTCATGTTTATGCTGGATATGTAGTACCTCCTTATTATGACTCAATGATTGGAAAATTAATCGTATGGGGAAGAGATAGAGAAAAAGCTATCAATATTATGAAAAGAGCTTTAAATGAGTTCGAAGTAGAAGGAATTAAAACTACTATTCCATTCCACAAAAAAATGATGGAAAATGAAGATTTTCTTTCTAATAACTATGATACAAAATACCTTGAAGGGTATAAAAGTCTAGATGACATCTAAGAAGCTAAAGAGGTTGAAAACCTCTTAGTTTCATTATTACAGCTTAAATTTATACTTTTTTGGATATACTCCGCGAAACTATACACAGATATATACTATTTTTACTTTGAATCTCTAATTTCAAGGCCCTGCTTTCAGTCACAATAAGCATAAAGTTTTTAAATCTAGTTCTATGATAAATAGAAGAAGTTTATATTAGTGTATGTTTAAAAAAATATACTGCTACGAAGTATAAACTAAACAAAAGGTAATAAATGACTTTTAATGAATTTAATTTCAAAGAAAACTTACAAAAAGCAATTGATGACGCAGGATTTAAAGAACCAAGTCCAATTCAAAGAGATGCAATCCCTGTAGTATTAAACGGAAAAGATATTGTAGGACAAGCACACACTGGTACTGGTAAAACTGCTGCATTTGGACTTCCTATCATAAATATGATGAAGTGTAATAGAAATGTTGAAGCTGTGGTAATTGTACCAACAAGAGAACTTGCTATGCAAGTTTCTGATGAACTTTTTAGATTTGGTAAAAACTTAGGGATTAATACTGCTACTGTTTATGGTGGACAATCATATACAAGACAATTAAAACATATTGAAAATGCAGGTATTATTGTTGCAACTCCTGGTAGATTTTTAGATTTACTAAAGGGTCAAAAAATTAATATCAAACCATCATTTGTAGTTCTTGATGAAGCAGATGAAATGCTTGATATGGGATTCTTAGATGATATTAAAGAAATCTTTACATATCTTCCAGAGAATAGACAAACTCTTCTTTTCTCTGCAACTATGCCAGAAGCAATTAAAAAATTAGCAAAATCAATTCTAAAAGAGCCTGAGTTTATTACGATTACAAAATCAGAAATTACAAACTCAAAAATCACACAAACATTTTATGTAGTTGATGAACATGAAAGAGATGATGCACTAATTAGACTTTATGATTTTAAAAACCCAGAAAAATCTATTATTTTCTGTAGAACAAAAAAAGAAGTTGATAGACTTTCTACTTTTTTAGTTTCTCAAGGGTTCTCTGCAAAGGGACTTCATGGAGATATGGAGCAAAGACAAAGAGAAGAAGCTATTAATGCATTTAAAAAGAAAAAATTAGAGATTCTTATTGCAACAGATGTTGCAGCAAGAGGATTAGATGTAAATGATGTAACTCACGTATTTAACTACCATTTACCATTTGATTCAGAATCTTATGTACATAGAATTGGAAGAACTGGAAGAGCTGGGAAAGATGGAACAGCTGTTTCTATTGTTACTCCACATGAATTTAGAATGTTACAAAAGATTCAAAAAGCAACTGGTGGAAAACTAGAAGCAAAAGTTATTCCAAATGTAGCTTCAGTAAAAGAAAAGAAAACAGATAGTTTAAAAAGCAAAATCATTGACCAAAAAGTTTATGACTCAGGAATTGATTTAGTTGAGAGTATGAAAGAAGAGTATGACTTATCTACAATTGCTCATAAACTTGCTTCTTTACTTACAAATGATACATATGTAAAAGGAAACAATAATATTGGTAAATCTGAAAAAGATATTACAAGATTATTTGAAAGACTTAAAGACGATAGAGACTCTAAAGACTCTAGAGGATATGGTAGAAGAAGAAATAATAATAGAAACTCTAACTCTAGAAATAGTAGAAGTGATTCTAGAAGAAGACCTAGAAGAAGATAATCTTCTTCTAGTGACTAACTATAGTAGTTTTTTAAAACTTTTTTAGCTTTTTTAAAAGCTGTTTTTGTATCCTTACCAAAACCTCTAAAAACCCCATCTTTATTAAAAAATTCAATAATTTCAAGTTTTCCTTTTTTTATATCTAAAACTCTAAAAATATCAAACTCATTTTTAAGTTTTGCAACATGAGGATTCTCTTTAGCAGTTAAAATTTTAATACTCATTTATAACTCCTTTATGTATTTTCTCTATATTTTATTACTATTGTATAGAAAAAAGTATTATTTGTCAAGTTTTTTATTACTATACGGATATTTTTTATAATTCTATTTAAAAAAGATTAAAAAATTGAAAAAAAGTGTAGAATATATTATAGAGATATAAAATAATTTAGTTAGTTTAGTAATATAAAGATTAAGCTTACTTAAAGGTTGTGTAAGGAATTACCCTATAAAATCCTACAAAACTTTAGTTACAAAAAAGTTACAGAAAAAAGGACTATTTTGGATATTAAAACCATTCACAAGTTTGAGAAGGCAACCAACGAGGCTCTGCCCACATTAGCTAAGTTTTCCTTAGCTTTATTATTTGTTATGTTAGTTTTCTTATGGAGCTATACATCACATGGAGATGTTCCTAACAACACATTTTTAATCATTGGTGCTGTTTTTGGTGCTTATATGGCAATGAATATTGGTGCAAATGATGTTGCAAACAATGTAGGTCCAGCTGTTGGATCTAAAGCTATGACTTTAATGTGGGCAATTGTTATTGCTGCTATCTTTGAAGCTGCTGGCGCGTTTATTGCTGGTGGAGATGTTGTAAAAACTATCAAAAAGGGTATTATAGACCCTGCTTTAATTACAAATCCAGAAATTTTTATTTGGGCTATGACAGCTGCACTTTTATCTGCTGCATTATGGCTTAACTTTGCTACTTCAATTGGTGCTCCTGTTTCAACTACACACTCAATTGTTGGTGGAGTTATGGGTGCTGGTATTGCTGCTGCTGGTTTTGCTATTGTTTCATGGGGAACAATGGGTAAAATTGCTGCTTCATGGGTTATCTCTCCCCTACTTGGAGGAATCATTGCTGCTGGTTTTCTTTACTTTATTAAAAAGAATATTATCTTTAAAAAAGATTTACTTGAAGAAGCTAGAAAATTTGTTCCTATCCTTGTTGCTGTAATGTCTTGGGCTTTCTCTACATATTTAATTTTAAAAGGTGTAAAAAAGCTAATCAAACTTGACTTTTTAACAGCTTCATTAATTGGTATTGCAATTGCTGTTGCTGTTTACTTTTTTGTAAAACCACTTGTAATAAAAGCAAGTGAAAAAATCTCAAATGATAGAGAAGGTGTTAACTCACTATTTACTATCCCTTTAATCTTTGCTGCTGCTTTACTTTCATTTGCCCATGGAGCAAATGATGTTGCAAATGCAATTGGACCATTAGCAGCTATTAATGATGCTGTAATGAGTAGTGAAATCTCTTCTAAAGTTGATATTCCATTTTGGGTTATGGCTGTAGGAGCGATTGGTATTTCTATTGGTCTTGCTCTTTATGGACCAAGGTTAATTAAAACAGTTGGTTCTGAAATTACAGAATTAGACCAAATTAGAGCTTTCTCTATTGCTATGGCTGCTGCTATTACTGTAATTCTAGCTTCTCAGTTAGGACTTCCAGTTTCTTCAACACATATTGCTGTTGGTGGAGTTTTTGGTGTAGGTTTCCTAAGAGAATGGATTGATTCTTCAGAATCAAGATTTATTGCAGATACAAGAAAAAGATTTAAAAGAGATAAAAAAATCTTAGATGATTATGAAGATGAGTTAAAATCATTAGAGAATCTAAAAGATAAAAAGAAAACTGACTATATTAGAATTGCTGAACTTTATAGAAATATTGAAGAAAAAGTTGAGCAAGTAAAACAAGAAAAAAGAGATTTCAAATCAGCTAAAAAAGTTAAATATGTAAAAAGAGATGCTGTTAAGAAAATCATTGCTGCTTGGGTAATTACTGTTCCAGCTGCTGCTTTACTTTCTGCTGCTATTTTCTTCATGATTAAAGGTATCATGAGCTAAAAGCAAAGAGACTACTTTCTTTTGATAAAATTCCTTTTTTAATTAAAAGGAATTTATCATAGACGCACTTTTATCTGTCGCAACAATCTATATTCTTATTGTTATTGGTTTCATTTTTAAAAGAGTTTTTAAAGATGAAGTAAAAGAGAAAAGTTTCGTTCTTTTAAATTTATACTTTTTACAACCTATACTTATTTTTTGGGGATTAACAAGAGCTCCTATAAATGATGAATTTATAATTTCACCTTTAATTTATGCAGTTGCTGTATTTATAACACTATTTTTTGCATTTTTTTACTCAAAGAAAATCTTTAAAGACTATCAAGACCGTTCTATCTTTTTAGCCTCATCATTAGTTGGAAATACTGGAAACTTAGGTATTCCCCTTGGAATCGCTCTTTTTGGTGAAGCTTCAGTTCCATATACTTCTATTTTAAATATTGCAAATATGTTTTATATCTATATCTTTTCAGTTTACTTCTTTGCAGGTGAGAAGTTTAAATTCACTGATGCACTAAAAGAGATATTTAAAATACCAGCTATTCATGCAGCTATTTTAGCTCTTTTATTTAACTATTATGGTTTTACTCTAAATGAAAACTTTGAAAAAGTTTTTACTATGGGAGCATATGCTGCAATAGTTATGCAACTAATTGTATTTGGTATCTTTATGTCACAAGTAAGAATCAGAAGTGCAAATTGGAATCTTTCAATCAATATAACTCTTTTTAAACATATTATACTTCCAATAATTGGTTTATTTGTAATTGTTTATTTTAAAATTGATCCCTTTGTTGGTGCAATCATCTTTTTAGAACTAATTGTTCCCCTTGCAGTTAATAATGTAAATTTATCAGCTTTATACAATTGTAAGCCTATAGATACAACTTTTGCAGTAATTATTAGTACTCTTAGTTTTATTGGCTTTATGGCTGTTTATATTATCGTTATCGATAAGTTTTTTGGAGTATAAAGATGTGTGGTATTTTAGGAAGTAATTTTTTATCAAATAATTTTAAAGAGGCATTAGAAAACTTAAATAATAGAGGTCCAGATTATAACTCTTCACTAAAAATAAAAGACAAAGAGTTTGGGCATACAAGACTTGCAATTATTGATTTAGACAATGAAGCAAATCAACCAATGGTTTTTGATGATATTCTACTTGTTTTTAATGGAGAAATTTATAACTATCAAGAATTAATCCAAGAAGAAGCCCTAGAGTGTAAAACCTCATCAGATACAGAAGTATTAATAAGACTATATCAAAAATATGAAGAAGACTTCTTAAACAAGATAAATGGAATGTTCTCATTTTGTCTTTATGATATAAAAAAAGAGAAATACTTTTGTGCAAGGGATAGATATGGGAAGAAACCATTTTTTTACTACCACAAAGACAATAAGTTTATCTTCTCTTCATCAATTAATTCTATTATAAAGCTACTTGGAAGCACTCCAAAGCTAAATAAAGTAGCTCTAAGTCAATATGTTCAATACTTTGTTCCAATAGCACCTAATACCTTCTATCAAGATATAAACTCCCTTGAAGCAGCAACATACTTTACTTTACAAAATAGTGATTTAAAAAAGAAGAGATACTATAAAATTAATACCTACAAAGCTGTAAAAGATGAAAGTGAAGCTCTAGAAAAAATAGAAGAGACTTTAATCAAAAGTATTGAAGCAAGACTTGTTTCTGATGTTGAAGTTGGAAGTTTACTTAGTGGTGGAGTTGATAGCTCACTTGTGTCTGCTTTATATTCTAAAATTACAAACAAAAAAATCAATACTTTCTCAGTTGGTTACAGTGAATATAAAAATTACTGTGAGTTAGATTATGCAGATATTACAGCTAAACATATCAACTCAAACCATACAAGACTTGAAATAAGTAAAAATGACTTTATAAACTATTTTGAAGATACTTTAAGTGCTTTAGAACAACCCCATGCAGATAGTGCAGCTATTCCTCTAAATATACTTACAAAAAAAATTCATCAAACAGGTATAAAAACTGTTTTAAGTGGAGAAGGAAGTGATGAACTTTTTTTAGGATATGATAACTATGCAAAGTTTTTAGGTTATTATGATTTTGCAAAGAGCTTAGAAAATAAACAAAGTGAATTTTTAAACTCTATTATTGGTGCTTTACAAAATAATACTAAAGAGAGTGAATATCTAAGAAGAGTAGTAAAAAAACAAAATATCTATAACTCTTTTGGAGAGATATATTCTGATATTCAAAAAAGAAAACTCTTTAAAAAAGTACCTACTTTTAAAACTGAAACTCCTAAACAAGATCCTGTGGATTGGATGAGTTATATTGATTTAAAGATTTGGCTAGGAGAGGCTTTATTAAGTAAAGTTGATAGAATCTCAATGCGAAACTCTTTGGAAGTTAGAACACCCTTTTTAGACTATAGATTAGTTAATCTTGCCTTTAGTATTGACTCACAAATAAAAGTAGGAGATACAAACAAATATCTTCTAAAAAAGATTGCTTTAAAATATATCCCTGAAACTATTGTTCATCGTACAAAAAAAGGTTTTAACTCTCCTTTTAATGAATGGATTCATGAAGAGTATAAAGATGAGATTTTAGATACTATTTTAAAAGTAAATGAAGAAACAAACCTATTTAATAGTGAGTATTTAAAACAGATATATACTCTCTCTTCTCAAAGAAAATTTAAACAGCATTTATGGACTATATTTATCTTTTCAAAGTGGTTCAAAAAAACTTATCTATAGAAAATAAGTAAAGATTTAATAAGTTTGAAAAATATATAATACAAGGAATAATATTTATCTGTTAATATTATTTAGAAAAAAATAAGGATTTTTAGTATGAGTTTACTAATCCCTGTAGATTCTAATAGAAGACATGAAGCACTATTAACTACACTTGATACAACTGTTTATTGGGCTTTTATAGAATTAAATGAAGGTCAAATTGAAAATTGTAAATTTTATAAAGATAGAGATGATATTAATGCCTTTATTGAAACAGTAGTTGTACAAAATGACCAAGAATATGTATGGCAATTCCAACAAGATGATATTACTGTTTTAGTAGCCCCTACACAAAGAAGCATTGACGAAATTGTTGAAGCTTATCTTTTTAGTGAACTTCACGAACTCAAAAAGTAACAGATATAAACTAGACTTATTATTTTATTATAACTATAACTTTTATTTATTATAGTTGTGATAAAATCTTTTCTCTCGACCGTGTAGCTCAGTTGGTAGAGCACTACGTTGACATCGTAGTTGTCGTTGGTTCAAGTCCAATCATGGTCACCACTATATTAAAACTATTAATAACAAAAAAGGGAAAAGATGAAAAAGTTAACACTTCTTTTTGTATCTTTAGTATTTATATTTACTGGTTGTAATGATACTAAAAAACAAGAAAACACACAAGTAAAAAAAGAGCAAGTTAAAACTTATACTCTTACTATGGCTACGACTTGGGGACCTACTTTAACACCTCTAATTGATTCAGCACAAAATATGGCTAAATATGCAGAAACTATCTCTAATGGTAGATTAAAAATTAGAGTAGATGCTTCAAATAAACATAAGTCACCACTTGGAATTTTAGATATGGTAAAAGGTGGTCAGTATGATATGGGTCATTCTGCTTCATATTATTGGAAGGGAAAAGATTTAGCTACACTTCCTTTTACTTCTATGCCTTTTGGTATGACTGCACCTGAACAATATGCTTGGTTTTATCAAGCTGGTGGGTTAGAACTTATGCAAAAAGTTTATGCTAAACATGGTGTATTATCATTCCCAGGAGGAAGTACTGGGGTTCAAATGGGAGGATGGTTTAAAAAAGAGATTAATTCTTTAGAAGATCTTCAAGGACTTAAGATGAGAATTCCAGGTTTTGCTGGTGAAATTATGGCAAAACTGGGAGTACAAGTTACAAATATTGCTCCAGGTGAACTTTATACTGCTTTAGATAGAAACAATATTGATGCTTTAGAATGGGTTGGACCTTCTATGGATATTGGTATGGGTTTTCATAAAATTGCTCCTTTTTATTATACTGGATGGCATGAACCAGCTTCTGAAATGCAATTTTTAATTAATAAAAAGAGTTTTGAGAAACTACCTAAAGATTTACAAGAGATTTTAGTTCTTACAATTAGAACTGCTGCTTATGATATGTATATTCAAAACTATGATTTAAACGCAAAAGCTTGGAAAAAGATGAAAGAAGAGTATCCTAATATACAAATTAAAACTTTTCCAAAAGAGATTATGGTTAGTATGAAAGAAGCGAATAAAGAACTTAGAGCTGAGTTAGGAGCTAAATCTCCTGAGCTTAAAGAGATTTTAGACCATCAAGATGCTTATATGAAAGAAGTAAGAGAGTGGACTGAAATTTCAGATTATTTATATATTCAAAATAACCTATAAATTAAAACCCATTGGGATTAAAACCTCCCAGTGGGTCAAAACCACTATTAAAACTATTGAAGTTTTGCACACTCTTATCTTCAAATCCATTTTGTACTGATTTCATTCTTAACTTTGTTATATCCATTTTAGGATCAATCCCTTGAGGACAAACAAAAGTACAATTTCCACATAAAGTACAATCCCAAATCCCACTATTTTGTACTGAAGTTAAAATATCAAGGCTATTTTGTTCTTTTTTATCATCAACATATCGTAATGCTCTTGTAAGGGCATATGGTCCTAAAAAGTGCTCATTTGTTTCAAATACAGGACATGAACTATAACAATTTTGACATAAGATACAGTTACTTTGAGTATCTATTTGTTTTTCATCCTTTGAAGAGATAGTTTTTTTCGAATATTCATGTAAAAAAGCTTGTGAAACTCTAATTAGCTCTTCTTCTTTTGATAAATCTACAACTAAATCTTTTAATACTTTATAGTTTTTTAAAGGCTCTATAAAAGCATTCTCACTCACTTTTGTTTTACAACTAAGTCTCTCTTGTCCATTTACTCTAACAGCACAGCAACCACACACCCCACTTCTACATCCAGATTTAAAAGTTAGAGTTGAATCACTATTTTCTTTTATCTCTTGTAAATTTTCTAAAAGAGTTCTATTTTCTAAAACTTCGTACTCTTCAAAGCTTTCTTGCTTATTAAATCTTTTTATTGTAATTCTCATACTACATCTTCATAAGTAAGTTCATCTACATTCTCTTTTAAACTAATTACACTTCTTTTCTCAAAAGAACTCAAACTCTTATCATAATCTGTTCTAAAATGAGCTCCTCTGCTCTCTTTTCTACTTAATGCTGACTTTGTTATTAGTTTAGCCATATAAACTGCCTCTTTTAGCTCTAAAAGCTCTATAAGACTCTTATTATAGATTTTACTTTTATCTTCAATTGTTGCTGTTTTAAGAGATGTTTCTAGCTTATTTAAATACTCTAATAACTCTTCCATCTCTTTTTTATTTCTAAAAACTCCTAAGTGATAAAATAGTTTTTCTCCTAACTCTTTTTTTAATGTTAAAACATTTACTACTTTTGTAGAGCTTAAAATTTCTTCTATATAACTTTGATAATCTTCTACTTCAATCTCTTCTTTTATAGAACTATCTTTTAAATTTTCAACTGCACTCATTCCAGCTTTCTTACCTAAATAGATTATCTCTAATAAAGAATTTCCTCCTAATCTATTTGCACCATGAATATTACCTTGGGCACATTCACCACATACAAATAGATTTTTTAAAGAGCTTTTTGCTTCTTCATCACATAAGATTCCACCCATACTATAATGGGCTACACTAACAATAGGCAATAACTCTTTTGTAATATCTATATCTTTAAAGGTTTTTGCTAAAATTTTTTCTTGAGGTAAAAGCTCATCTATAAGTTTTGTATCTATATGTCGTAAGTCTAAATAAACTTCCTCTTTATTGATAAGTTTTTTTGTAATAGCTCTTGCAACTTCATCTCTTGTGCTTAATTCATCAATAAAACGATTTCCTTTAGTATCTACTAAATAAGCACCCTCTGCTCTTGCACTTTCACTTATTAAAGTATTACTTCCTTTAATTGCAGTTGGATGAAATTGAACAAATTCCAAATTTGAAAGTTTTGCTCCATTTTTATAGGCTTTTACTATTGCTTCAGCAGTTGTCATATTTGAATTTGTAGTAAAACCTTCATAAATTCCGGCATATCCCCCACTCGCTAAGATTACACTCTTAGCAAAGATTTTTACTACTTCAGCACTTTGTATATTTAAAAATATTGCTCCGTGTATACTATTTTCTTCTTTAATAAAATCAAGGAAAAAGTATTCATTTAAAAACTCAATCTCTTTTTTTATACATTGGTCATAAAGTGTATGAAGAATTTTTAAACCTGTATAATCTGAACTATAACAAGTTCTTCTTTTTGTAGTACCTCCAAATTTTCTTTGGGCTATATCACTATCTTCATTTCTTGAAAATGGTACTGCAATTTCATCAAGCCAAGTGATTATATCTTCTGATGTTTCACACATCTTTTTTATACTATTTTTACTAGCAATATTTTTTGAAGCAATAAAGGTATCTTCTATAAAATCTTCTACTGAATCATTTTTTGTTGTTTCCAGTACTGCATTTATTCCCCCTTGTGCTTGACAAGTTTGAGAATTAGTAGGATAAGCTTTTGAAACAACTAATACTTTTACATTCTCTTTCTTTGCTTCAAGTGCAGCACTAAGCCCTGCTCCACCTGAACCTATCACTAGTACATCACTTATCATTTTATTCCCAGAACTCTTTTAAAGGTTGTTTTTCAGTCTCTGTTTTTTGTTCAATCTCAATTGGAGTATTTATCTCTTCATTTTTATTAGAGTTATCTAAATCTAATTCCTCTATTTGAGCTAATGCTTTTTCTAAATCATCCTCTTTAATCTCTTCATCTAAATACTCCTCTTCTATAAAAGTAGAAGTTACTATTTTTTCAAGAGCTTTCTCTTTTTTCTTTTGGGGTGTAACATTTAGATTTTCTTGTTTTAGTGCTAAATATTCAGTCATTAACTCTTCATATGTTTCAAAATCCAATAACATAAATTGAGGTTTCCCATCCCTTAGGATAACTGCTTTTTCTATTTGTTTTTTTTGCAATTTATTGAAGATATTTTTGCTTTTTCTTATTAACTCTGTAGAAGAGACCATCTCTTCTGATTTATATTGTAAAAGATTCATACAAGCTCCTATACATATTTTAATACGTATTATAATACAAATGATTTTATATTGTCAAATACTTTATTTATTAAAGTTGTTCTAGCTTCAATTGAAGCCCATGCAATATGTGGTGTTAAGATTAATCTGTCTTTATTTTTGATTTTTAATAAAGGATTTTCTTCTTCTATTGGTTCTTTTTCTACTACATCAAGCCCACAATATAAGCTTTTACTAGAATCTAATTTCTTTGCTAAATCTTCTTCATTTATAATTCCACCTCTACCTACATTTACTAAGATAGTATCTTCTTTTAACAAATCTAAATTTGTTTTATTTATCAAATTATAAGTTGAATCATTTAAAGGAGAGTGTATTGAGATTACATCAGATGTCTTAAGTAATTCTTCTAAAGTAATACTATTATAATCTGTGTTTAAATTCTTACCAGAAGTAGAATAATAATTCACTTCACATCCAAAAGCTGTTGCTATTTTTGCAACTTCTTTTCCAATATTACCTAGACCAATTATTCCCCATTTTTTGTTTTTTAATTCAAAGAATGGTTTGTCAATATGTGTGAATAAATTACTTTTTGACCACTGCAAAGAGTCCACATACTCTTTATAATATGAAATTTTTTGGATAAGTTCTAAAACTAAAGTAAATGTTAGTTGTGAAACACTTGAAGTAGAATAGTCACTTACATTTTTAACTGCTATATTAGCTTTTTGGGCTGCTTCAAGGTCAATATTATTTGTACCTGTTGCTGTTATACAAATTAGTTTAAATTTACTTTGTTCTATTATCTCTTTTGGAATTAGCACTTTATTTGTAACAACGACATCACAGTTTTGTACTCTAGCTAAGGTTTCATTTGGTTCTGTAGTTTCATATTTTACTACTTCTCCAAGAGTATTAAAGTTATCTAGATTTATATCTTTACCTAAAGTTTTAGTATCTAAGAATACAATTTTCATGCGTTTACCTTTACATATTTTAATACATAAAGGTAGCACATTTTATATAAATTATCTATTTTTTGAAGTAAATATTTGTTCTGCCCATTCAGTAATAGGCCCTCTTAATACTTTTTGTAACCGAATTGCAAAAATATTAACTAATGAGTTTTCATTTTTTGTAGATTTTAAAAGTGTAGTTAATGCATTTGTATGTTTATTTACGTAGAAATTATCAATCTGTTTGTTACTTCCTAAAATAACAACTTTACAAGTATTATCAACTCTTGATAAAACCATTTGCATTGTTTTATTAGACATATTCTGTGCTTCATCTACTATTACAAATGCATTTGATAAAGTTCTTCCTCTCATCTCTCCAACCCACATAGTTTCAATACCATAGTTTTGAATTAGTTGTTCAATTCTTTGACTAACTTCTTGGTCATCTAGTTCTTGAATATTTTCACTATTTTTCTTATTTGCTTGTTTTCTTTTATGTTCTGTTCTTATTATATAATCTAAACTATCCATAAGGGGATGGTTATAGATTCTAAATTTTTCTTCATATCCTGGTAAATATCCTACATCTTCACCTTTATCAAGGGATTCTATGGAGTTTCTAATATAAATAATTCTTTGAAAATATTTTTGTCTTACTAATTTTAAAGCTCCACTTAAAGCAAGTAAAGTTTTTCCAGAACCTGCTTTTGCTTCTACTATTAAAACATTATAAAAGTGATGAAAAAGTCCACATGAGAAAAATAGTTGTTCTTTATTTAAAGGTGTTATTATTTGATTTCTCATCTCTCCTTCATCTAAAAGGACAACTCTTTTATTTTGTATTGTTGCTAAAATTACTTGGTCAGAACCTTTTACTTTAAAACAGTAATTAAAGTTATGGGGAGCATAATCTTTGTCTAACTCAGTAATCAAAGCATTATCTAAGTGTTCAGTATCTTCAAATTTAATCTCTATTGTTTTTATAAATTCATAATTAAACTCTTCTTGATTAGAACCAATAAGAGAATCTGTCTTTATATCTAAAGATACAGCTCTTGTTCTTGCCATAATATCAAGAGAAAGAAAAGTTGCTTCAATACTATAATGTGATTTACAAAACTGAGCAACTTCAAGTATTTTTCTATCATTTATAATATTTAAAGCCATATTTTTTGTATTAATTTTATACTCTTCACAAGAGATTACATCAATAATTGCCTCTTTTTGAGATTCTATTTCTAATCTAACAATTTTAAAATCATCTTTTTTTTGAGTATCAACTATTTTTGAGTTTTCTAAAATTCTTGCAAACTCTCTTGCTTGGAAGTTTATTTCATCAAAACCACTCTTTTTACTATCAATTTCATCTAAAACCGTCTCGGGTAATACAATTAAGTTCTTTTTCTCATCACTTAGTTTGAAAATATTTGTAGCATCTTCAAGTAAAATATTGGTATCTAAAACATATACTTTTTCAAAATTCATTAATTCTTCTCTTCTTTTGGTTTATGGTTTAACACTTTATATATTATAAAACTTCCTATTAATAAAGTTATAAGTGTAAAACTAAGAGAGAAGGTTTTTGTCACTACATATCCAACAATTAAAACTGCTAATACTGTGGGAACCTCGTTATATGCCCTAAAGAAACTACCTTTCTTAGAATAATTTCCTTTTGCAAGCTCTTTTCTATAATATCCCAAAGAAAATGAATATGCTACTAAAAGTAATACAAAAAATAATTTTGCATGTAGCCAACCATCTCCTGTTAATAAAGCAGGATTAATTATAATTAATAAAGTCCCACTTATAAGAGTTGCCCACATTGCTGGCATTCCTATGTATTTGTACATTTTTAATTCTTGAATTTTTACTACTTCAACAAACTCTTTTTTTTCTTTATGTTCTGTATGATAAACATAAAGTCTTGGTTGATAAAAAAGCATAGCCATCCAAGACATTACTGCAACAATATGAAATACAACTATCCATAAATAATAATCTAAAAGAGAATCCATCTATTTTCCTTCGTCTAAATCTTTATTTTTAATTTTTTTTAGCCAATCATTTAGTGTTTTTTCATAGCCTACACTCAATGACTCATAATATGTTAGTGGCTCAACTAAATATTGTTGTTCTACAAAACCACCATAGTCATGTGGATATTTATATCCAATATGCCTATCCCTTAAATGTTTAGGAATTTCAAGTATTCTACCATTTTGAATATCACTAAGTGCTTTATTTATTCCCATATAAGATGCATTTGATTTTGGACATGAAGTTAAATAAATAATACATTGAGCTAATATTATTCTACTTTCAGGATATCCTATCTTTGATGTAGCCATCATTGTATTAACAGCCATAGTAAGAGCATTTGGATTTGCATTTCCTATATCTTCACTTGCATGAATAACTAATCTTCTAGTTATAAACTCTACACTTTCACCACCATCAATTAATCTTGCCATATAATATAATGCTGCATCTACATCAGAACCTCTAATTGACTTAATCATAGCACTAGCTAAATCATAATGACTATCTTTAGAACTAACTCCATCCCCAATTGGATACTCCCTTAACTCTTTTAAGGTTTGAATTGTTATATGAGAATCAATTTTAACAGCGAAATTAAGCAAGTTTAGCATTGCCCTAGCATCACCACTACTTGATAGGATTAAATACTCTCTAGCCTCATTATCTATCGTATATTCTATATGATTAAATGTCTTTTTTAATACCTCTTCCATCTCCTCTTTAGTAAAGGCTTTGAATTCATATAAAAAAGACCTAGATCTAATTGCATTAGTTAATGTAAAAAAAGGATTTTCTGTACTAGCTCCAATAATTATTGCTTCATAGTTTTCCATTATAGGAAGTAAAACCTCTTGTTGGTTTTTTGATAATCTATGAACTTCATCAATAAATACAATAGGTTTTATTAAGGCATTTTTATATCTATCAAAAACCTTTCTTAAGTCTTCAATTTTAATTGTAGTTGCATTGAAATAGTAATAGTCAGTGTTTATGCTTCTTGCAATAATTTTTGCAAGGGTAGTTTTCCCAGTTCCTGGTTTACCATAGAAAAAAAGATGAGGAATCTCTTTTTTTTCTATTAGTTTATATAAAGTTTTTTCTTTTCCAATAATATGTTTTTGACCAACAAACTCATTTAGAGTTTGAGGCCTTAATATATTTGATAAATCAGTCATCTTTACTATTTAAAAAAGATCTTAAATCTTTATATTCATCCTTAGTTAAGTATCTACTTTTTCCTGTAGGAAGATTGTTTAGTGTCATTCCACCAAATTCAAATCTTTTTAAATCCATTACATTTAGACCAAAGTGTCCAAAAAATCTTCTAAGTTCTCTATTTTTACCCTCAGCAATTGCTACTTTTAGTTTAGAGAAACTCTTATTATTTGTAAGAATCTTATAGGCAACAAAAGGTTCAAAATTCATTGATTTAATCTTTGATTTTTCATGAGCTCCTGAAGTTGCATCTTCAAGTTCAATACCATGAAGCATAGCCTCTTCAACTTTTGGATGAATCTCTCCATCTACTTTGATTTTATAGATTCTTTCTAGTTTTGAGTGCATTAATTTATTTGCAACATCTACAGAGTCTGTAAGAAGAATTAAACCTTCACTTGCATAATCAAGTCTTCCAATTGGAAGAAAGTGTTTATATTGTTTACCTAAAGAATCAAAAACAGTTTTTCTTCCTTGAGGGTCATTTTTAGTAACTAGCTCCCCTTTTGGTTTATTATACATTATTACTGTATACATTCTATTTTTATCTTCTTTAATAAGTTTCTTTCCTATTCTTACTTCATCATTAATAGAAACTTTTGTAGATAAGTTTGTAACAGGTTTACCATTTATAGATACTCTTCCCTCTTCTATTAACTTATCAGCTTCTCTTCTTGAGTAATTACTGTTATGAGAGATAAACTTATTTAATCTTGTTACTTCTAACTCTTCTTCTTTTTCTTTTTTCATTATTTTATTCCTGCTTCAATTAGGTCATGAATATGTAAAAGTCCTTCGACTTTTCCATCTTTATCTGTAACTATTAGTACTTGAATTTTATACTCTTCGATAATTCTTAATGCATCACTAGCTAAAATATTTTTATCTTGTACTGTTTTAGGATTTTTAGTTGAGATTGATTCAATTTGACAATCTAAAGAAAAACTATCAGACATAAGTGCTCTTCTTAAATCCCCATCACTTAGAACTGAACTTAATCTTCCTTCTTCATCTAAAATTAGTACATTTCCAAGTCTACCTTCACTCATTATAACAATGGCATCTTTTAGCTTTGTTTCACGTGAAACAATTGGAAGATTATCTTTTCTTAATAGGTCAGATACCTTTACAAAAAGTTTTTTACCAAGACTTCCACCTGGATGAAAAGAGGCAAAATCCTCTTTTTTGAAATCTCTTTTTTTCATTAAACAAACTGCTAAGGCATCACCCATTGCCATTGTTAAAGTAGTAGATGATGTTGGTGCTGTATCTAAAGGACAAGCCTCTTTTGAAACAGAGATATTAATAAAGAAATCTGAATATTTACCTAAAGTTGATTCCTTTGTTTTGGCCATTGCAATTAAAGGAATATCAAATCTTTTAATATGTGGTAAAAGTTGTATCAACTCTTCACTCTCTCCACTATAAGAGATTGCTAAAACAATATCATCTTTACCAATCATTCCTAAATCACCATGCATAGCTTCTGTTGGGTGTAAGAAAAAAGATGAAGTTCCTGTACTAGCTAATGTTGCAGCAATTTTTGCTCCAACAAGACCAGACTTTCCTACTCCAGTTACAATAAGCTTACCCTTGCAAGAGATTATTAAATCAACCGCTTTTTCTATATCAAAATCTTTGATATTATTTGCAGCAACTAATAACTCATTAGCTTCAATTTCTAATACATCACTTGCAATTTTATTAAAATCCATTAAGACTCCTTATTGCACAAATATAGTTGGAACAATCATTGGATATTTTTTATATTTTCTAAAACAGTGTTTTCTTACTACTTTTCTTAGTTCATCTTCTAAATATCTATTATTTTTAAATACACCATCTTTTGCATTTGTTAAAAATGTTTCTAAGATATCTTCAATCTCTTTTGCAAAGAATCTATCTTGTTTATTTGGTACTAATCCAAAAGAAGTAACTCTTGGTCTATTTTCCATTTTTCTATCATTTGCATTTATTTGAGCAACAATCATAACAACACCCTCGTTTGCCATTGTTTGTCTATCAATTACAATATCATCAGCAATTTTATGGTTCATTTGATTATCAATATATACTTTACCTGTTTTTACTGATTTAACTTTTTTAAGATATTTAGGAGAAACTTCTACTTGCTCTCCATCACTCATAATATAAGTATTTCTTTCTAAAACTCCACAATCAATACCTGTTTTTGCATGTTTTAAAGCGTGGTTATACTCTCCATGTATAGGCATAAAGAATTTAGGTTTAACAAGTCTAATCATTAGTTTTTGCTCTTCTTGTGCAGCATGTCCAGATACATGAATTTCACTAAAATCTTGATATGCAACTTGTGCACCAGCTTTAAGTAAATGATTAATAATTCCAGAAACACTTGCCTCATTTCCAGGAATAGCTTTAGCAGATAAAATAATTTGATCACCTGGCTTAATTTTAATATGTCTATGCTCATGAATTGACATTCTATAAAGTGCAGACATTGATTCACCTTGGCTTCCTGTAGTTACAATAAGAACCTCTTTATCTTCATATTTATTTACTTCATGTGCTTCAATAAATTGATCTCTAGGAAATTTTATATAACCTAAGCTCATTGCTATTTCTAAGTTTTTTTCCATTGATCTACCAATAACACAGATTTTTCTTCCATATTTTAATCCATGCTCAATAGCTTGTGCAACCCTATGAATATTTGAAGAAAAAGTAGACATAATAACTCTTCCTTTAGAAGAAGCAAATAATCTATCAAAAGTTGGTCCTACAGTTTTTTCAGATTTAGTGAAACCTACAGAGTGAGAGTTTGTAGAGTCAGACATTAATAATAGTACACCCTTCTCTCCGTAATGTGCAAATCTATGTAAATCTGTTGGAAATCCATCAATTGGAGTATGGTCTATTTTAAAATCACCTGTATGGATAATTGTTCCAGCTTCAGTAGTAATAGCTAAAGAAGACGAATCAATAATCGAGTGCGTAATATGAATCCATTCAATTTCAAAATCTCCTATTTTTATAGGAATTCTTTTTTCAATTGGTCTAAATAGTTTTCTATACTCTTTCATTTTATGTTCATCAAATTTAGAACCAATCATCTCTAATGGTAATGATGTACCATAAATAGGAAATTGCATCTCTTTAAAAAGATATGGCATTGCTCCAATATGATCTTCGTGTCCGTGAGTAATAATTACAGCTTCAATCTTATCTTTAATATCTCTAATATAAGTAAAATCAGGGATTAAGATATCAACTCCATGCATATCCTCATCAGGGAAACTCATACCTACATCAACAATAATTGCACTCTTCTCTGTTTCAATTACCATCATATTTCCACCAATTTCACCTAAACCACCAAGAGGAGTAATTCTAATCTTTGCATTCGTATTTAGATTTAATTTATTGTGTGGGTTTAACCTATTTTTATGAGACTTCTCATTAATAATATGAGCTTTTTTTAAGTCAGTAAGCCAATTTTTTGTAGCTGTATTAGTATTTGTTTTAGCTCTATTGTTTGGCTTTCTTCTTTTATTATAAACTTTTTTTTCAGAACTTGGGTTTTGATTTTGTTTGTTTGTAGTAGTCTGTTTTCTTGGTTGTTGTTCTTTTTTTTCTTGTTGTAATTCGTTAACTTCGTTCTTTTCCATTCTTCACCTTTGTATACATTTGGCTATACAAAGATGCGCTAAGCTCATGAGGTCTTAAAGTTTCTATTAAATCAAGGTCCTTGTAAACATCAGATAAAAGTTCTTTATCGTAAACCGTAGAAAGATTTTTAGAAAGTTTTTTTCTAGGCTGTGAAAAACAAACCTTCAAAAACTTTAAAAAACTTTTATCTAGCTTTACATCTAAATCTTTTTTGATATAAAGAATTGAAGACATAACCTTTGGTGCTGGGTCAAAAGATTCTGGAGGTACATCAAACAAAATTCTAGCTTCCTTTGAAGATAGTTTTGTAATAACTCCTAAACCTGAAAACTCTTTTTCACCTTCTGATGCGGAGAATTTTAATGCAACTTCTTTCTGAATCATTACAATAATATTCTCACAATTATCGTCTTCAAGGGCCCTTAAAATAATATTTGTTGCAATATAGTAAGGTAAATTAGCTATTAAATCATAGCTTCCATCATACAGAGTACCTTTTTCATCCCAAGCTCTTAAAACGTCAGTGTGGATCAGTTCAAAACGCTTTTCATGGATATCTATTGCAAATTTTGTCTTTAAAATACCGATTAAATCAGTATCTACTTCATACGCTCGCGTATCTTTGTACTTGACTAATTTTTCTGTCAAATCACCTAAGCCAGGCCCAATTTCAACTATATGATTACTATTTATGGGCATCGATTGGATGATCTTATTTAATACTGAACTATCTTTTAAAAAGTTTTGTCCAAATTTTTTCTTTGCTTTAACTATAACCTACTCCTACTAAGAATCAAAGAGTATATCTGCTTTTAACTTACAATTAGATAAGATTTTTTCTTAAATTTAATAAGGATTAAGTTTTGAGTTATTTTGCAAAAAGAATCATACCTTGCTTAGATGTAAAAGATGGAAGAGTAGTAAAAGGAGTAAACTTCGTTGGTCTTAGAGATGCTGGAGACCCCGTAGAAGTTGCTAAAAGATACAATAATGAAGGTGCAGATGAAATCACATTTTTAGATATTACTGCAAGCCACGAAAATAGAGATACTATTGTTGACATTGTAAAAGATGTTGCAAAAGAGGTATTTATTCCACTAACTGTTGGTGGAGGAATTAGAAAGCTTGATGATATTTATAAATTACTAAATGTAGGTTGTGATAAGGTTTCTGTAAACTCTTCAGCTGTTGTTAATCCAGATTTTATTGATGAAGGGGCAAAAAGATTTGGTAGTCAATGCATAGTTGTTGCTATTGATGTAAAAAAAGTTGCTGATGGTTCTTATCATGTTTTTGTAAAAGGTGGAAGAGAAGATACTGGAATTGACGCAATTGCTTGGGCAAAAGAAGTTTACAATAGAGGTGCAGGTGAAATCCTACTTACATCAATGGACACTGATGGAGCTAAGACAGGATTTGAGCTTGAAATTACATCAAAAATCTCTTCAATAGTTGATATCCCTGTTATTGCAAGTGGTGGAGCTGGAACAATGGAGCATATTAAAGAAGCTTTTGATTGTGGAGCTAGTGCCGCATTAGCAGCATCAATTTTTCACTTTAAAGAAATTGATATTATGGAATTAAAACACTATTTAAGAGAAAATAATATACCCGTAAGGATTTAAAATGAAATACTTAGTTTTAATGTTATTACCAATTTATCTGTTTTCTTTTGAGATTAATTTTAATAAAAAATTCTCAAAAAGTTTACCACAAGATACTCTTACAACATATCTATCTGTTGTTGTTACAGCAGAAAGTGAAAAAGAAGTAAATGAAAGACTTAAAAAATTTAATAAAAAAATAAAGTCTTATAATAAAGTAGAAAAAGATCATGGTTCTCTTAATGTAAGACCAGAATATAGGACTTCTAAAAATGCTCCTAAAATTACTGGATATAGAGGAGAATTAAGATATAAAGTTAGTTCAGATAAAGCAAGTGATATTAATGAATTTATAAATGAAGTTATTGAACTTAAAGAAAAAAGAGAAACTAATGTAGTAATTAGTAATCTTAGTTGGACAATAAAAGATAGTGCTTTTGATATTGCAAATGATATTTTAAGATTAGAAGCAATTAACTGGGCAAATACATATGCAAAAAATCTTTCTGAAGATTTAAAGCTTGAATGTAAAGTAAAAAATATTTCAGTTAATAATTCATATTTTAGACCTATGGCAAAAATGGCTTATTCAAATGCAGAAATGTCAGATGAAAAAATTGCTGTTCCAGAATCAAATAAAGAAGATATTTCTATAAATCCTTCTTTTGTAATGGAGTGTAAATAGATGATAATTTGTGCAGGAAGAAATGAAACTTTTAACTTTGCACAGGAAATGGGAGTAGGATTAATTGAAACAGCAATTAATCTTACTCGACAATGTCTTTTTGATAAACCTGACTTTTTACTTTTTATTGGAAGTGCAGGAAGTTATGGAAATCATAAAATATTTGATATCGTTGAATCAAAAAGAGCTTCTAATATTGAATTATCATTTTTAGAAGATAATTCATATACCCCTCTTGATAATGTTTTAGAGTCTGAAAATAAAATGGTTAGAAATGATACTATCATAAACTCATCTAACTATATCTCAAAAAATTTTGAACTAGCAAAGAACTTTAATGAGTATGGAATTGCTTGCGAAAATATGGAGTTCTTTTCTGTTCTTCAAGTTGCAAGAGAGTTTGAAATTCCAGTAGCTGGAATTTTTGTAATCACTAACTATACAAATGAAACTGCCCATGAAGATTTTATTAAAAATCATAAAGAGGCAATGAAAAAATTAACATCATACCTAATTGAGAAACAGATTATAAAATAAATTTTATAAGAGTTTCTCTTTATTCCTTCACTCTCTTTTCTTCTTAAAAAAACTTTATTATGTTTCACGTGAAACAATATTAATCCTTTCACTTTACCTATTACAAATGAAATATTTTGTACACTTCAAAATTAGTTTAAGCTTGAAAGGAAAGCTATGAATACAATCTATGATTACACATTAGATGAATTAAAAGAAAAATTAAAACCAAGCTTTAGAGCGAAACAAGTTTATAACTGGTTATATAAAAAATATGTAACTTCATATGATGAGATGAAAAATATACCAGCTGACTTAAAAGATAATTTAAAAGAAAACTATGCAATAGATATTTTAAAAATAGTAAAAAAAGAGCAAAGTATTGATGGTAGCATCAAATACCTTTTCCAACTACACGATGGACACACTGTAGAATCTGTATTATTATTAATGAAAGAGAAAAAAGTTAATGATGATGGTTCAATAGAAAAAGGTGAAAAATATACCGTTTGTATCTCTACTCAAGTTGGATGTAAAGTTGGATGTAGTTTTTGTTTAACAGCAAAAGGTGGTTTTGTTAGAAATCTTTTAGTTGGAGAAATTGTAAATCAAATTGTTCAAATAAAAAGAGATAACAATATTGCAGAGAATAAAGCACTTAATATTGTTTTTATGGGAATGGGTGAACCACTTGATAACTATAAGAACTTTGTTCATTCGGTAAAGATATTTTCAGAACTTGATGGATTAGCAATATCAAGAAGAAGACAAACTGTTTCTACATCTGGAATTTCAACGAAAATTGAAAAACTAGGAAATGAAGATTTAGGAATTCAACTTGCTATCTCTTTACATGCTGTTGATGATCAACTAAGAAGTGAATTAATTCCAATGAATAAAGCGTATAATATTAAATCTATTATTGATGCTGTTAGAAAATTCCCTGTTGATGCAAGAAAAAAAGTTATGTTTGAATATCTTGTTATAAAAGATAAAAATGATGATATTAAAAGTGCACAAGAACTATTAAGACTTTTAGATGGGATTAAAGCAAAAGTAAATCTAATTTATTTTAATCCATATCCAGGAACTACATATCAAAGACCACAAAGGGAGGATATGATAAAATTCCAAGAATATTTAACTAATAGAGGTCTTCTATGTACTATTAGAGAATCAAAAGGCTTAGATATCTCTGCAGCATGTGGACAATTAAAAGAAAAGGAAGCTAATGGAAGCTCTTGATTTAGCAATGCTAATATTTATTGCAGCAGTTGCAATATTCTCTGCGATTGGTTTTTTTAAAAGTTATAAGAATAAAGATAAGGAATAATCAAATGGCAATTACAAGATTTGCTCCAAGTCCAACTGGATATTTACATATTGGTGGTTTAAGAACTGCACTTTATAGTTATCTTTGGGCAAGAAAAACAAATGGAGAATTCAGATTAAGAATTGAAGATACTGATACTCAAAGAAATAATGAAGATGCAATGAAAGCAATAATTGAAGCTTTCGATTGGGTTGGATTATCTTATGATGGTGAAGTAGAATATCAATCAAAAAGAGTGGATATCTATAAAAAATATATTCAACAACTTTTAGATGAAGGTAAAGCATACAACTGTTATATGAGTAAAGAAGAGCTTGATGCTTTAAGAGAAGAGCAAATGGCTAATAAACAAACTCCTAGGTATGACGGAACATGGAGACCTGAAGAGGGAAAAACTCTTCCTGCTATTCCTGAAGGTGTTGAGCCAGTAGTTAGAATTAAAGCTCCAAGTGATGGTGTAATAACTTTTATTGATGGTGTTAAATCAATTATGAATTTTGATTGTTCTGAAGTTGACGACTTTGTAATTGCTAGGTCAAATGGAATGCCTACTTATAACTTTGTTGTTGCAATTGATGATGCTCTAATGGGAATGACAGATGTAATTAGAGGAGATGATCACTTAACAAATACTCCAAAACAAATTGTAATTTATGAAGCATTAGGATTTGATGTTCCAAAGTTTTATCATGTTCCAATGATTAATAACCCCTCTGGTAAAAAACTATCTAAAAGAGATGGTGCTATGGATGTAATGGAATATAAAAGAAGAGGATACCTTCCAGAAGCTTTATTAAACTTTCTTGTTAGACTTGGATGGTCAAATAAAGACCAAGAAATTTTTTCAATGAAAGAGATGCTTGAATTATTTGATCCAACAAATATTAATAAATCTGCTTCATCATATAATGAAGAAAAACTTTTATGGCTAAATGCTCATTATATTAAAAATGTATCAAATGAGAGATTAGCAAAAGAGTTAGAATTTTTTGATTGTCATCTTGAAGGTCATGATAAAAAAGAGATGCTATTAGATTTATGTAAAGAGAGAGCTCAAACATTAGTTGAGTTAAAAGAAGCAATTTCTGTAATTTTAGATGTTCCAACTGAGTATGAAGCAAAGGGTTCTAAAAAATTTGTAAAAGAAAATACAATTAAAGTATTAGAGAGTTATGTTCAACTTTTAGAAGAAAATAAAAATTCTCTACATTTAGCTTGTGATTATGAATTAATCACAAAACCATTTATTGAAGAATTTGAATTAAAATTCCCTCAACTTTTCCAACCAATTAGAATTGCTCTTACAGGAGGAACACAAGCACCTTCAGTATATGATATTATGGCAATTTTAGGGTTTGAAGAGACAAAAACAAGAATAAATAATGCAATAAATGCAAATTTTGGCAAAGAGGATTAAAAAAATCTTGCATATTTATTGTAAATAAGGCATAATATTACTTACTTAAATAAAGGATTAAAAGTAATGAACATTTATGTTGGAAATCTATCATATAGAATGAATGATAGTGAATTAGAAAAGGTTTTCGCTGAATTCGGTGAAGTTAAAAGTGCAAAAGTAATCGTAGATAGAGAAACTGGAAGATCTAAAGGTTTCGGATTTGTTGAAATGGCAGATGCTGCATCTGGTGCAGAGGCTATTGAAAAATTAAATGGTAACGATTGCGAAGGTAGAACTTTAAGAGTTAACGAAGCAAAACCAAGAGAAGAGAGACCAAGAAGACAATTCTAGTCTTCTCTCATCTCAAATAAAAAAAAACTACAATAATATAAAATCAAAACTTACAGTTATATAGTGAAACCCAATCTTAAGGAGAAGTCTCTTTGCTGGTTGTTTGGTTATATTATGTTTATGTGTAAGTCAGGTTTCACTATATTTGCTAAAACTGTAAAGATATTTTACATATCTTTTGTGTAGTTATCGTGTGATAACTACACCTTTAATGAGAAATATCAATTTCAGCCATTTTCCCTTTTCTTTTTATTGCTAATATATAAAATATTGCAGGGATAATAACTAAGGTAAGAATTGCAGAAGAAGTCATTCCTCCAATCATAGGAGCAGCAATTCTTTGCATTACTTCACTTCCTACACCATCAATATACATAATTGGAATTAGTCCACCTAAAATTGCAAACAAAGTCATAAGCTTAGGTCTTAATCTTAATACAGCACCTTTATATATTGCATGAAAGATATGTGTACTATCTGGTTCTTCACACTTTTCTTGTAACTCTTTCATTGCTTCATGTAAATATACAAGCATTACAATAGAAGTTTCTGCTGCAACTCCTAAAAGAGCTAAGAAACCAACAATAACTGCAATTGAAATATTAAAATTTAGAAAATCTAAATAAAATATTCCACCAGTTAAAGCAAAAGGTAGCGTAAAAAATATTATCATTGTATAAGTAATATTTTTAAGTGCGAAATATATAAGTATAAAAATTAAAACAAAAGTTATTGGAATAATAAAACTTAATTTCTGCATTGCTGATTCTAAATATTCACTCTGCCCTGCCCACTCATAATAAAAGCCTTCAGGAAGTTTCATGTCTTTTAAAATCTCTTTTGCTTCGTCTTTATATTGTTTAGATGAAATTTCACTTTTTGGAGTAATATAAATAAAGTTTACATTTAAAGCTTTTTCTGATTTTATTACAGAAGGACCCTCTTCATACTCTAGTTTTGCAAACATCTCTAAAGGCTGAAAGCCAAGTTTTGTTTTTACTTGAAGATTATTTAACGAATTAATATCTTCTCTTTGTGTTGTTTCAAATCTTAAAGAGATTGGGTATCTTTCTAAACCATCAAATAGTGTTGAGATTTTTGAACCAGCTACTCCTAAAGAGATAGTTGAAAGAATCTCATTTTTTGTAATTCCATATCTTGATAACATCTCTTCCTCAAGGTTTATATTTAGATAATATCCTGAATTGATTTTATCTGTAGAAACTGAAAGAGTTGAATCAAGCTTTTTAAGTCTTTTCTCAAACTCTAATGCTGTATCTTCTAGTTGTTGATGATTATCTCCATAAAGCTTAATTCCAAGAGGTGTTCTAATTCCAGTAAGAAGCATATCAATTCTTCCACGAATTGGATAAGTCCAAGAGTTAATAAGTCCTGCAACTCTTAATTTTTCATCCATCTCTTTCATAAGCTTTTTATATGTCATCCCTTCTCTCCACTCATTTTCTGGTTTAAAGGTAATTATTGTTTCAATCATTGCTAAAGGAGCTGGATCTGTTGCTGTATCTGCACGCCCTGCTTTACCAAATACTGTATCTACTTCAGGGAAAGACTTTAATATCATATTTGTTTTTTGAGTTAACTCTTTTGCTAAATCTATTCCTATTCCATATGGAGTTACAGGCATATACATAAAAGTATGCTCATTCATCATAGGCATAAATTCCCAATTTAATTTTTTATAAACTGGATATGAAAGAGCTAAAACAACTAAAAAGAAAGCAACTACAACATATCTGACTTTAAGTGATAGTTTTAAAATAGGAGAATAGAGTTTGATAAAAAATTTATTTAAAATATTTTTATCTTCACTAAGAATTTTTCCTTTTATAAAATAAATCATTAAAATAGGAACAAGAGTAATAGAAAGAATTGCTCCTGCTATCATTGCAAATGTTTTTGTGAAAGCTAAAGGAGTAAACAATCTTCCTTCTTGTCCAGTAAGAGCAAAAATAGGTAAAAAAGATACTACTACTAAAACCAGTGCAAAAAAGATTGGTCGCCCTACTTGTTTTGAAGACTTGATTATAATATCAATTCGTTCTTTATTTGAGATATTCTCTTTTCCTTGAAGATGTTTGTGGGCATTTTCAACCATTACAATAGTTGCATCTACCATTGCTCCAATTGCAATTGCAATACCTCCTAAACTCATAATATTTGAGCCTAAGTTAAAAAACTTCATTAATAAAAAAGTAATCATAACTGTAAGTGGTAAAGTTATAATAATAATTAGTGCTGATCTAAAGTGAAATAAAAACAGAGCCACTATAATCATAACTATAATTGACTCTTCAATAAGAGTATTTTTCAAAGTATCAATTGCCTTATCAATAAGAGAACTTCTATCATAAACTTCAACAACTTCTATATCATCTATTTTTAAAGTCTCTAGTTTTGCTTTAACTCTTTTAATTACAGAATAAGGATTTTCACCATAACGTACAACTACAATTCCACCAACTGTTTCACCTTGTCCATTTAAATCTGCCATTCCTCTTCTATTTGTAGAAGTGATATTAACAGTTGCTATGTCTTTTATCATAAGTGGTATTGAATTAAATGTTTTAACTGTAATATTTTCAATATCTTCAACTGTTTTTAGAAAACCTTTTGCTTGAATCATATGTTCAAAACCATTTTCTAAAATAATTCGTCCACCTTTTTCATCATTATTTGATTCTATTGCTTTTTTTAAATCCTCAATTGAAACATCATATTGCACCATTTTATTTTGGTCAATTGTGATTTCATAGTTTTTGATAAATCCACCAATTGAAGCAATTTCACTAACTCCATCTACTCCTAAAAGTGCAAACTTATAATAATAGTCTTGTAAAGTTCTTAATTCTTCAAGTGATTTTGTATCTGATTTTAAAGCATACTGATAAGCCCAACCAACACCTGTTGCATCTGGACCAATTGCTACATCTACACCTGTTGGAAAACTTCCTTGTAATTGAGAAAGTTGTTCTAATATTCTATTTCTTGAATCATAAAGGTCTGTACCATCTTTAAAAATCACATAAATAAGTGCATTTTGAAAAGAACTCATTGCTCTTACTGTCTCAATATTTGGAAGACTCATAAGATTTGAAATAAGAGGATAAGAAACCTGTTCTTCTATAGTTGTTGGACTTTGTCCTGCCCATTTAACTTGTACAATCACTTGAGGAGGTGAAAGGTCAGGAAGTGCATCTAAGCTTGTGTTTTTTATAGCCCAAATTGAACCAAAAGCTAATAGAATCATTGTAAAGATTACTAAGAATTTATTTTTTATACTTTGTGAAATAATTAACTCAACCATAAATAACCCTACTCTTACCAGTTGTCATCATCACTTGAACTATAAAGTCCATTTGTGATTGCATCTGAATCAAGTAAAAACAGTGCATTGTTTATTACTCTTTGATTCTCTTCTAAGCCTTCAAGAATTTGATATTTATTTGATGAAATTCTTTTTGCTATAACTTCAATAGGCTCATATTCTGTCTCTGATAGATATTGAAAAACATAATGTTTAGCACCTTTTTGTAGAACAGCAGTTTTTGGAAGTGTTAAAATCTCTTTATCCACTTGCTTGATATCTACTTTAGCAAACATATTTGCAGAGTACTTTAAATCTTTATTATCAATAATAAATCTAACATCTACACTCTTAGTTGTTTCATCTACTGTAGGATAGATATAATCAACTGTTGAAGTTATTGCTTCATCAAAACCATCAACATATATTTTTGCTTTCATACCTTTTTTTACAAAAGATAAATCCTTTTGATATACACTTGCTATTACCCACAGTTTTTTTAAAGAGGCTAATTGAAGTAAAAGACTTCCTTTTTTCACAAAACTTCCATTGTTTATCTCTTTTTTTATAACTATTGAATCATAAGGAGAATAGAATGCAATATCTTTTATAAATTTTTTTGCTTCTATAATTCTTTTTATCTCTTTGTCGTCAACTGCTAAAGCTTTTAGTTTACTTACATTACTTTTTACTAAACTCTCATTAAATTTCTTTGCAATATTAATCTCTTGAATTATTGAACTAACTTCATCTGAATAGATTGAAAAAAGTGCTTCATCTTTTTTTGCAGTTGAATAAAGCTTATTAGCATCTAATTTTGTTATATATCCATCAAATCTACTAACTACATCATAAATTTCTGACTCATCAAAAGTAAGACGCCCATAAAAGCTTTTTAAAGGCCCTATTTGCTCTTTTTGCACTTGGGTAAGCTTTTTATTGAACAACTGCTTTACTTCAAGAATTTCGGCACTTAGTAAAGAAGCCCCTAAAAATAGACCTAGTAGATACTTTTTCATTTTTTAACCTTTGTAAAATATATAGAATTTGAAAAATTTGTAAAATATGTCTGTTTTTCATCAATTGCTTTTAATTTATAGTTGATTAATTCATTAAGATTTCTAATCAGCTGTTTTGAATCAATTTGCTTTAAAGATGAAAATCTATTATAACTTTCAAGTGTTCTTTGAATTTGATTGTATTTTGGAATAATGCTTTCATTTAATTTTTCATATGAATATAGTGCATTATTAATATTATCTTGTAAAATACTAATTTGATTTTTAAATTGTAGTTTTGAATCTTCTAAAAGATTTTTAAACTCATTTGCTTTTAGTTTTGCTTTTTTTGCTTTTATATCTTCACTTCCATAAACAGAAAGTGGAATTGCAACACTAACATTTAGATAGTCTTCATATTTACTATCTCTTTGAAAATAGTTTACTGATAATTTAATATCTGAATTTTTTTTCTCTTTTTCATATAGTGAAGTATTATCAAACTTCTCTATATTCTTTTTTATTTGTAAAAGTTTTGGATGATTATCGAAATTTTTTTCTAAAACAATCTCTTCTAACTCTGTACTAATATCAATATCTTTATAACTTGAATATGTAAGTTGTTCTAATTTTAATTTCATTGTAGTTTGAGTATTAATAAGTTTTCTTTCACTTATATCTAATTCTACATATAAGGTTTGAACTTTTATAATATCAATTTGACTAGCTTTATTATATTTATAAAACTCTTCTAAAAGTTTTTGTAGTTCATTAACATTTTGTTTTAACTCTGAAAAAAGAGCTATTCTTTCATCAAGTAATTTTATATTATAAATATACTCATAGATTTTTGCTCTTAATTCAAGTTTTTTATCTTCTAATAAAAGCTTTGAAAGCTCATAATCATTTCTTGCAATATCTTGTTCAATCTCTTTTTTCTCACCCAAAGGGATAGTTTGAGTTAAACCTATAAATTGAGCTTGCATTGCTTCTAAATCTCTTTTTGAAATATCATCAAATTGAATATCAGTAGCACCTAAACTCAATACAGGATTTTCCCATTTTGAAGCTAAATCAATTTGCTCTTTTGCAGAGGCAATAGTTTGTTCCATTGCTTGTAAAGAACTATTTTTTATTAAAGCTTCATCTACAACTTTATCTATACTCTTCGCAAAAATGAGACTTGAAAAAAGGATGAGAATAAGAGATTGCTTAATCATTATAAATTCACACTTGATCTAATTTTATGAACTTTTCCATCAGCAGTTTTAAACATTAGATGATACTGCCATGTACCACTCATTGATAAGTTGATTAATAGTTTATATTTTCCATCAACTAATTGTGCCTTCCCTTCATATTCCATATATGGCATTCCTGGCATCTCTGGCATAAAAAATTTAGCTTTTACTTTTGCATCAGTAACTGCTTGCCCATCTTTTGCTAAAGTTACATAAAAATAGTTATCTCCTACAACTAAAGACTTTTCTGATTTTAGTGTAATATCATAACCATTTTTTGAACCTGTTAAATCAATTGGCTGGGCATTTAAAACACCTATTAAAAGTGCTATTATTGAAAATATTTTCAATAGTTTCATGTTTTCTCCTTGAATAAGTTTCAAGAAGTGTAGTTATTATTTATGGAGTGTGTGTGGAAATTAAAAAGTGAAAGTAAAGGTCGTACCCTTTTTCAACTGGGAATCAACTTTGAAAGTTATATTATAGGCTTTACAAATGTTTTGAACAATATTTAGCCCTATTCCAAAGCCACCTTGCTCTGTTGTAGCACGATAATATCTATTAAAAATATCATCAACTTTTTTCTTCTCAATACCTATTCCCGTATCTTTAATACTCAAAGTTTTATCTTTTAAAAGAATAGAGACTTTTCCTTCTTTTTTATTATATTTTATTGCATTTGAAAGAATATTATTGAAAAGTCTTATAAAATCATTTTTATCTATTTTATATCTAAGCTCTTCAAGGTCTAAAGAGATATTAATTTTCTTTTTTTGTGCTATTACCTCAAAATAGTTTAATTGCTCTTCAATCACAGCTTTTAATTCAAGTTCTGAGATTACTCTATTTTCATCTTTCTCTTCTAAAAAGATATATGTTAAGTCACTATAAATCTCAGAAATTCTATGAACTGCTAATTTAACTCTTTCTAACTGCTTTGAAGTAAGTTCTTTACTCTCTGATGACATTAAAATAGCACTAATTGGAGTATTTAATTCATGGGTTGTATCTTTAATAAAGTTATTTAACTTTTCTCTTTCATCTTTTATAGGTTTAATAAAGAGTTTTGCTAAAAAATAGCCAACAATAGAAATTAAAGAGTAGATGATTAAAAATACTATTAATATTTTGCTTTTAATATTTTCAACAAGGGTAATAAAAAGTTTCTCTTTTATAACTATATAAAAAACTCCTAGATGTCCAAAAGTAGAGTTATCAACAAGAACATAACTATTATTATCTTGATAAAAACCTTTTTCTAGTTTTGTCTTTCCAGTAGAATTACCTAAAATTTTATTCCCATCTTTATCATAGAAAGCTATTTCATAACCTTGCATTTGTAAATATTCATCAATATCTAACTCTCTATCCATCATATGAGCAAAAATGATTTTTGAAGAAATTTGAGAAGAGATATTCTCCATTTTTGTTTTAGCTAAATCCAAATGAAGTGTTTTTTCATTTTGATAATATAATAGTGATAATAAGAGTAATAAAATAAAGGAAGCTCCTAAATATAATGATAAAAATCTAATAAAGGTTACTTTTTCACTTCTTGTTAAATCTATGGTATACTCCTTTTGAAATTTGATTATAACATTTTCCACATAACTTACACGTGTAGTTTATATACTTTTGTCAGGGAGTTAAAAAATGAAAATATTACTACTTGAAGATGATACTTTATTACATGAAATTATTGAAGAGTTTTTAGAAGAGCTAAAGTATGAAGTTATATCTACATATGATGGACAAGAAGCTTATGAACTTATTTTTGAACAACACTTTGATTTACTTATTCTAGATGTGAATGTTCCTTCTATAAATGGCTTTGATTTACTAAAAAATATAAAAGAAAACTCTATGGATATTCCAACAATCTTTATAACTTCTCTTCACACAACAAAAGATATGGAAACTGGCTTTAATGTGGGAGCTGATGATTATATAAGAAAACCTTTTCATCTAAGTGAACTAAAACTTCGAATTGATAATATAAAAAGACTAAGAAAAATAGACTCTCAAGAGATAGAAAAAATTAATGACTCTATTTTATATAGTTATGCTTCAAAAATCATTTCTATAAAAGAAAAGCATACTCAACTCTCAAAAACAGAAGCAAAAGTATTTGAATATCTTTTAAAACACTCAAATAAAGCTGTATCTATTGAAGAGATAGCGCTAAATAACTGGGTTTATGATGAAACACCAACTGATACTACTATTAGAACTTATATTAAAAATTTACGAAAAATATTAGGTAAAGATTCAATTATTAATATAAAAGGGATTGGTTATAAATTTGACCTAAATACTTAATTTATCTTTAAATAATTAATTAATTTATAATTTTTAATTAATTTTATGGCAATATTAAACTCTTAGATTACTAAAGGAGTCTCTTATGATAAAGAAACTACTTATATTGCCACTTATTTTTATAAACCTTATTTTTGCTTCAACAACAGAAACATTAGAAAAAGAAATACCCTCAATTGTTAATGTAAAATGGCTTCAAGATAATATTAAAAATCCAAATTTAGTAATTATTGATTTAAGGGATGAAAAAAGTTATAAAATAGACCACATCAAAAATGCAGTAAATATTCCTGCATTAGAAAACTTATTTGCAAAAAACTATTTTATGCCAAATATTGAAACCTTGAAAAAACTATTTAGTGAAGCTGGTGTTTCAAAAGATTCACTTGTTCTTGCTTATGATGATGGTAGTTTTATTTGGTCAGCAAGATTATACTGGATACTTGAAATTTTAGGACATACGAATATTGGTATTTTAAATGTTGGTTATAAAAATTGGGATGAAAATAAAATTCCACTATCAAATGAAGTTTTCACTCCTCAAAAAAGTAATTTTATACCAAGAGTAGATAATTCAAAAATTCAAACAAAATTAAGTACCCTACTTTCAATTGGCAAAAAAACAATTATTGATGGAAGAAAAGAGTCTCATTATTTAGGGAAAGAGTCTATTGCAAAAAGATTTGGACATATTCCAACAGCACAAAATTATGCTTGTACTCAAAATTATCAAGTAACAAGTAATGGAAATAAAATCAAAGATTTAAATGAATTAAAAACTATTTATAAAGATATCCCTCTTAACAAAGAGATAATTTTATATTGTGATGGTGGAGCAGAAGCTGCATTGAATTATATAGTATTACAAGAATTAGGTTATCAAGTATCAGTTTATGATGGCTCATGGATTGAGTGGGGAAATGATGATATTCTTCCAATAGATAACCCTTCAAAATAAAATAATATGACAAGAAGGCATTATAGAGGGTCTATAAAGACTCGATTGACATTTATTATTTTATTTGTAACTTCTGTAACTGTTATTATTGGTTATTCTTCTTTTATCTATTGGAATTTAAGTTCTCAACATGAAAGAGCAATAAATCTATCTAAAACAGTGGGAGATGTCTTAAGCCAAGATATTGCAAAACTAATCTTATTAAAAGATATTGCTATTGCCGCAGATATAACAAGTGGATTAAAATCCTTTGACAATCTGAACTCTATGGTTCTTTATAAGCTAGATGGAGAACCTATTTTTCAATATAGTAAAGATGATAAAAGCTTTGAAGTAAAAGAACTTCAAACTGATTTTAAAAATGAAAATAACTTTAATAAAAGTATTTTTAAACTCTTTATTCATGCAGATTATCAAGATACACATTTAGGTTATATTGAATTAAATTTTAAAGTTGATACTATCTGGGATATGATAAAAAGAGATATTTTTATTCTTTTTGTTTTTTCTATTGCTCTTTTAGTATTCTCTTTTTTACTAGCCAACTTTTTTGCAAAAAAATTTACTCAACCTATTTTAAAGCTTGTAAACTTTTTAAATAAGATTGATTATATAGACTCATTAAAACATAAAATTACTACAAGAGAAGATAATGAGTTCGGAAAACTTTATGATGAAGTAAACTATATGCTCAAAAGAATAGAAAATTCTCAAGAAGCAGAAAAAATCGCAGCTGCTGCATTTGAAACAAAAAGTGGAATGGTAATCACAAACAAAGATAGAATAATTTTACAAGTTAATAGAGCCTTCTGTAAAATAACAGGATATGCAAAAGAAGAAGTTATAGGAAAAACACCCTCTATACTTAAATCTAATGTACAAAATAAGAGCTTTTATAAAAAGATGAGGAAAACCCTTGAAAAATATAAATATTGGTCAGGAGAGCTTTATAACAAGCATAAAGATGGAACTATATATCCAGAATATCTGACAATTCAAACTGTACTAGATGATAATGGAAAAGTAATTTATTATGTAGGCTCATTTATTGACTTAACACTTCAAAAAGAGACTGAAGCAAAAGTTGAATATTTAGAACAATATGATTCCTTGACTGGACTTGCAAATAAAAAATTATTAATAAACAATATTCAAAAATATTTAGATGAAGAAAAACAAAAAAACTGGGGTACTATTTTATGCTTAGATTTAAAAGATTTCAAACTTATAAATGAAGCTTATGGACATAGTGCAGGAGACTCTATTCTTCAAACTATTACAAAAAAGTTAAAAGAGAGTTTTACTGAAGCAAATTTAATTGCAAGAATTGGAGCTGATGAATTTATCATTTGGTTTTCAAATATTGCACAAACAAAAGATAAAGCCTCTATTGAAGCAAAATCTTTAGCAGAGTTTCTTATAACTAAAATCTCAGAACCTATCTATTATGAAAATAAAGCTATTAATCCTCTACCTTTTATTGGAATTGCTTTATATAATAACAAAGCCTTAGATGCAAATGAATTATTTAAAGAAGCAGATACAGCTCTTCATTTAGCTAAAAAAAATGAACAACATTTTTCATTCTTTGATGAACAAGCTAAAAATCTTGCACAAACACATTTAGATACTTATTCACAACTTTCAAAAGCAATAAAACGCAATCAGTTTGAGCTTTATTATCAACTACAGTATAATCATAAAAATGAGATATTTGGTGCAGAAGCATTGATTAGATGGATTCACCCTACTCAAGGCATTTTATCTCCTGATAAATTTATTTCAATTGCAGAAAAAACAGGCTTAATAATACCTATTACTACTTGGGTTATAAAAAATGCCTGTATGCAACTAAATATCTGGCAAAAAGAGCCAAAAAGTTCAAGTTGGATAATTGCTATTAATATTAGTGCAAAAGAGTTTTCTCAAGATGATTTTGTAGATATAGTTAAAAAATATATTCATATGTATGAGATAAAAGCAAATAGATTAAAACTAGAACTCACAGAATCTATTTTAGTAAAAGATATAGATTTAGTGATTAGTAAAATGACAAAACTTAGAGAGATAGGGGTTCAAATCTCTTTAGATGATTTTGGTACTGGTTACTCTTCTTTACAATACCTAAGAAATCTACCTTTAAATCAAGTGAAGATAGATAGAGTATTTGTAAACAATATTTTAAACAATAAAAATGACGTAGCTATTGTAAAAAGTATTTTATTACTTGCTGAATCACTTAATCTTGAAGTTGTTGCAGAAGGTGTTGAAACAAAAGAGCATTACAAATTCTTAATAGAACTTGGGTGTAAGCTTTTTCAAGGTTTTTACCTTGCTAAACCTTCAAAGATTGAAGATATTGATGCTTTAATAAATTAAAAAATATGTTAATACTGCTGATGTGTAGTATGCTGTTGATAAACCAAAAAATAGAATTGAGCTTTCATATTTTAATGCCATGACTTCCCCTTTTTGTCTTTATATGAATAATTTTATTGGGGATTGGTTTCATTTAGATTACAAGAAGATGATACTTTTTTGTTGAAAAAAGAAGAAAAAGTATGATACCTTTTTATTGAAAAAGGTATCGCCAAAAGCAACCAGCCAAGTTGTCAAAGGTCTAACGACTACCCTCTTGTTTTATCATGATTTTTTGAACTGCGTAACTCATAAAAAGAGTGAGTTTATCACTCTTTTTATTCAGACATACTCGTTCTTTACCAAAAATTATTCTAAAACACTCGGCTTTAACAAAGGCTGGGATTTCTATGAAGCCAAATTAAAACTATAAAGCTTTTTATTTGTTGAATAAATTTCCTTAACTGTAATTAAACCAACAAACTGTTGTAATTTCTTTTTTACTAACTGATAAATGATTTTATAATGAATATTTTCTTTCATTAATTCAATTACTGTTTGAGCAATCATTATTTCTAATGTAGCTATTATTGACAACTGAGAAGAAGTAAAGTGTCCTCTTAGCCCACTTTCAATATCTAATGTTTTATAAACCAATTTTGTATAAACCATATATAATTTCTCAGGACTTTTACTCCCTTGATTCTTTGCATATATTGTTAATAGTTTTAATACATCTGTTTCATCATTTCTAATTTCTTTTGAAATTAATCTATCCATACTTAGTTCTCCTAATATTTGGATTTAGTGTTGTAAAAAGCTAAATTAATTATTTTAATTTAAACTTTTATTACCTATTCTTGAAAAAATTGAGAAAGTATTACATTTAATAAAATTTGAAAGCAGTTTGTGTTAGTATTCTTGTGCTAAAAAAATAGAGTACACATTTAAAGTTTTCAAAATATTTAAATGTGTATTTACTTCTTATTATTTACTAAAATAATCATTCAACTCCCTTTTTATTTATTTACTGATTTTTATGACTTTACTGTCAAGAATTTACTATTTTACTTTCAATTCAAGGCCTGCAGTAAAAATTATGGCAGGAGTTTACTCGAAGTAAATGACTGTCATAATTTTTGCAAAAACGCAGAATTTATGTAAAAGAGAAAATTCTAGAAGTCGTCGAAGTCTATCGAACCTTTTGAGTAGTTTACTACGTTACCCTCAAAGAAGTTAGTTCTCTGGTCATTAAAACTTGCATATCCATCAACCCAAGGAATAGGATGCTTCACATTATACTCAGGAGCATATCCAACTGCTTCAAGTCTTCTATCTGCAAGATATTGAATATATTGCGTAATAATTGCATCTGTAAACCCTAGAATTTGTCCTTGAGTAATATATCCACCCCAAGATGCTTCAAGATCTACAGCCTTTCTAAACATTGCTCTTACAGTCTTTTCTAATTCAGGGGTAAAAAGGTCAGGTCTCTCTTTTCTTGTAGAATTAATCATGTTTTGGAAAAGAAGTAAGTGAGTTACTTCATCTCTTTGAATAAATCTAATCATTTGAGAAGAACCAAGCATTTTTCCTGATTTTCCAAGAGCATACATTGCAGCAAATCCTGCATAGAAATATAGACCTTCTAAGATTTGGTTAGCAAACATTGCTAAAACAATCTTCTCATCAGTAATATCACCTGCTAAATTATGATATACATCTGCAATATAATTGTTTTTTTCTCTTAATTTTTCATCAGTTTTCCACTTATCATAAATCTCATCTGTATTATCAGAGATAGACTCAACCATAACTGCATATGATTTTGAGTGGTTTGCCTCTTCATAAGATTGTCTTGATAAACAAGCATTAATCTCAGGAACAGTAATATATGGGTTAATATTATCCATTAAGTTGTTTGTCTGTAATGAATCCATAAAAATTAATTGAGATAATACTAAATCATACATTCTTTTTTCTGCTGGGCTTAGGTATTTATAATCCTTAGCATCACCAGTCATTTGTACTTCTTTAGGGAACCAAGTATTTGCTTCCATTGTATCCCAAAGGTTTAAAGCCCATTGATACTTCATCTTAGTGAAGTTAATCATCCCATCAGGATTTCCACCAAAAATTCTTCTTTCGTTAAGTGTTTCTTTAGAATCTGGATTATATATCGTTTTTCTTCCCACTTTTATCTTTCCTCTATGTTTTTAACATTTTATATTTTAATCTTAGACTTTTGTATACAAAAAGTGTAAGGTTATCTTATTGACAACCTGCACACTCCATACTTCTGTCCTCAACATCATTTGAAGCTTCAGGAGATTGAGATCTTAAATAATAAGTTGATTTAAGTCCTAGCTTCCAAGCAGTAGTATAAATTTCATGTAAATATCTACCACTTGCTTTTTCTAAACTCATAAAGATATTTGTACTTTGCCCTTGGTCTATCCATTTTTGTCTAACAGCAGCAGCTTTAATAATATCAATTTGATCTACTTCATATGCTGGTTTATAATAAACCCAAGTTTCAGGGCTAAGATTTGGTACAACAACAGGAATAAGTCCTGATAAGTTCTCTTCAAACCATTTTCTTTTATATACTGGTTCAATAGCTTGTGTTGTTCCCACAAGAATTGAAATAGATGAAGTAGGAGCAATAGCCATTAAGTAACCATTTCTCATACCATTTGCTTTTACTTGCTCTCTTAGAGCATCCCAATCATAAGAAGTATCAAATAAATCTTTATCTACAAGTGCATTTACAGCTTGAGGTGCATGGTCATGAGGCATAATTCCTTTTGACCAGTTAGAACCCTCAAATGTAGGATAAATACCTTTTTCTACTGCAAGTTCAGATGAAGCTTTAATAGCATTATAAGAGATTGCTTCCATAATTAAATCAATCTTTTTAAAGTGCTCTGTACTTCCCCACATAACTTTATTTTCTGCAAGCATTTGAGACTCACCCATAACTCCAAGACCAATAGATCTTGATTTTAGGTTTGTTGCTTTTACTTTTCTTAATGGATAGAAGTTAAGGTCAATTACATTATCAAGCATTCTAATTGCAATAGGAACAACTCTTTCAATATCCTCTTTTGTAAAGATTCTAGATAAGTTTACAGAAGCTAAGTTACATACAGCTGTATCTCCATCAATCTTCTCTTTTTCAACTATAAATACTTTTTTACCATTGATAGAGTCAAGTGCAGTTACTTTATTTGCTCTTTTTTCTTGTCCACCATCTACTAAAACAATATCTTCTTCTTCGTATGTTTCAATTGTTCCATCTTCAAACTCTAATTTAATCTTGTAGTGATTAGGGTTTGTATTTTGGAAAATCTCTGTACAAAGGTTTGAAGACCTAATATGACCTACGTGACCATTTGGATTTGCTCTATTTGCATTATCTTTAAAACAAAGGAATGGACTTCCTGATTCAAAATATGAAGTTAAGATTTTTTTCCATAAATCTTTTGCTTTGATTTTCTCTTTAGTAATAGAATCATCATTTTCATACTCTTCATATCTTTTTTTGAAAGCATCTCCATGTAGTTCAGATAAATCTTTTACTTCATGTGGGTCAAATAAAGTCCAATGAGCATCAGCTAAGATTCTTTCCATAAATAAATCTGTAATCCATAAAGAAGGGAATAAATCGTGCGCTCTTCTTCTTTCTTCACCTGAATTTTTCTTAAGGTCAATGAAGTCAGAAATATCCATATGCCAAGGCTCAACATATACAGCAATTGCACCTTTTCTAGTACCTAACTGGTCAACTGCAATCGCAATATCATTTGTGATTTTAAGGAAAGGAACTGTTCCACCAGCAGCACTTTTATGACCATCAATCATTCCACCTAAAGCTCTGATTTGGTTCCAATCCCAACCAATACCACCACCATATTTAGATAGTAGTGCCATCTCTTTATATCCATCAAAAATACCTTCAATATTATCTGGACTTGAACCAATATAACAAGATGATAGCTGATGTCTATTTGTTCTAGCATTAGATAGTGTTGGAGTTGCAAGCATAACTTCAAACTTAGATACTACATCATAAAACTCTTTTGCTTTTTCTTGTTTATTCTCTTCATTTTGAGCTAAGAACATAGCAATTGCCATAAACATTTGCTGAGGAAGTTCTATTGGGTCACCATTTCTATTTTTGATTAAATATCTATCATATAAAGTTTTAATACCTAAATAGTTAAATAAGTAATCTCTATCAGGGTCAATATAATCATTTAGCTCATCTAAATCAAAACCTTCTCCAAGACTAGGGATTAGTCTACCAGCTTCTTTTCCATATCTTAAGTAATCTCTTAAATGGCAATACGGCTCACCTTTAATACCATGAGTTACTTTTCCAACTCTATGATAAAGGTCAAATAAAAATAATCTAGCAGCAACAAATGTCCAATGAGGAACATCTATATCAATTTTTTCTACTGCTGTTTTAATCAGTGCATCTTGAATATCTGCAGAACTCATTCCATCTACAAACTTGATTTGAGCATCAAGTTCTAACTCAGATTGAGATACTCCGTCTAAATCCTTAGTTGCATCGATTGTCATCTTTTGGATTTTAGTAATATCTAAAACCTCTTTTCTCCCATTTCTTTTTTCAATCATAATTGCCATATTGCTTGCCTTTTTCGATATAAATTATTTATTTTTTCTTGTGCTACTTAGCACTCTCTTTGAGAAAAACTCTGTTGAAAATTGCATCTACATTTTTTGTGTAGTATTCGTAGTTGAAACACTCTCTAATTTGCTCTTCACTTAACTTAGCTCTTAACTCATCATCAGCTAATAAATGACCAAGATATAAAGATTCACCATTTTCATTTACAGTTGGCTTACCTTGTTGAATCTCTTCCCAAACTTTCATTGCATTTCTTTGTACAATTCTATATGCATCTTCTCTACTTACACCAGCTTTTGGCAATTCTAGTAATACTCTTTGAGAGAATACTAATCCACCAGTTAGGTTAAGATTTTTCATCATATTTTCTGGCATTACTGTTAAGTTTGCGATTACATTGTTCATTCTGTGAAGCATGAAGTCAGTTGTAATAAATGCATCTGGTAACCAGAATCTTTCATTTGATGAGTGAGAAATATCTCTTTCATGCCATAGAGCAACATTTTCCATTGCAGGAGCTGCATATGCTCTAATAGTTCTAGCTAATCCTGTAATATTTTCAGTTAAAATAGGATTTCTTTTGTGAGGCATTGCAGAAGAACCTTTTTGTCCTTTAGCAAAATACTCTTCAGCTTCATATACTTCTGTTCTTTGTAAGTGTCTTACTTGTACTGCAAATTTTTCTACTGAAGAAGCAAGTAATGCTAAAGCAGTTGCTAATCTTGCATATCTATCTCTATGAACAACTTGGTTTGAACAAGGCTCAGGTTTTAATCCTAATTCAGCCATTGCTAACTCTTCTAGTTCAAGTGGTGCATGTGCAAAGTTACCCATAGCTCCAGAGATTTGACCTACAGAAATTACTTCCATAGTCTCTTCAAGATTTTTAAGATGTCTTGCTACTTCATCATACCAAACAGCTAAAGTTAAACCAAATGTAATAGGCTCACCATGAATACCATGGCTTCTTCCTACCATAAGTGTAAATTTGTGTTCTTGTGCTCTTTTTTCAATAGATTCCATTAACATTTTTACATCGTCAATAATAATTTTTAAAGAGTCTCTCATTTGTAAAGCAACACCTGTATCAACCGCATCTGAAGAAGTCATACCATAGTGAAACCATCTTGACTCTTTTCCAAGTGACTCAGCAACACTTGTATTAAATGCAATTAAATCGTGTTTTGTTACAGCTTCAATCTCTTCAATTCTTTCTACTGAAAAAGTAGCATTGTTAACAATTTTTTTACAATCTTCATCAGGGATAAGACCTAATTTATTCCATGCTTTAACTGCTGCTTTTTCAACCTCAAGCCATGCAGCATATCTTGCATGTTGAGTCCAGTGTTTACTCATTTCTTCTCTGGCATACCTTTCAACCATTTACTAATCCCTTATTATCTGTATTTCTAAAAATTTATAAAATTTCTTTGTTAAATTAAGTATGATATAGTATCAAACTTAGACCAAATTCTACATTAATTTTTGTATATTTTTTGGCTAAAATTTTACTTAATTTTTAGGAACACATCTTGCCATTTATTTTAAAAAAATTTTCAGTCGCTAAGGGTAAGAAAATACAAATTGCTTTAATACAAGATTTAACGCTAAACCCCAAAATATCGAACCGTATGCTAAGTCGAGGTAGAATATTTAATAGTAATAAAGTAGCTTATAAAATGTCTCAAATTATTGAAGAAGATTTTATTTATATAGCTGTTTTTGAGGGGCATACAAGAGGCTTAAAACCACTTGTTACATTTGAAGATTTTGCTATCTTTGACAAACCTTCAAACTTAATGATACACCCTATTTCAAAAAAGACAGAATATTCACTTTTAGATGAAATTAGATTCCATTTAGGAGAAAAAGCAAACCAAGCACATAGAATAGATGCAGAGACTTCAGGTTTAGTTTTAGTAGGTAAAAATGAAAAAGTTACAAACTCTTTAGCAATTATGTTTGAAAAAAAAGAGTATAAAAAATCTTATCTTGCAATTGTTAGAGGAAAAATAGAAGATGAAATAACAATAGATAAGAATCTTAAAAAAGAAGGAAAAGCAATTGGTGTTAAAATGGCTACTTGCTCAAAAGAGGAAGGTAAAGAGTCTATTACCATGTTAAAGCCTTTAAAATATAATGAGAAAAGAGACCTAAGTTTAGTAGAAGTAACTCCTATTACAGGCAGACAACATCAAATAAGAATACATTTACACTCAATTGGTCACACTATATTAGGAGATCCAATTTATGGGATAGATGATGAAATAGCTGAAGCCTATTTAAATAAAACTCTTAGTGAAGAAAAAAGATTTGAAAAAAGTGGTTCTTTTAGACTTTGGCTACAAGCAAACTATTTAGAGTTTAGTTACAAAGGAATAATATATAAAATCTATTCAAAAAATAAAGAGATATATAAAGAGTTTGATAATTAGTCTATTTTAAAGACTATATCAAACCTTGCTCCTTTATATACTTTTCCATTATATTTATATGATTCATTAAAAGCTTTTATTTTAGCATTATGATGGTCTGTAATTATCTGATAAACCATTGATAGCCCTATTCCCGTACCTACACTCTTATGTTTTGTAGTAAAATAAGGCTCAAAAATCTTATCAAGAATATCCTCATTTATACCACCTGCACTATCTTTAATACTAATTATAAATTCATCTTTTATAACTTTAGTATCAATAAAAAGAAGTTTGTCATCATCATTTTCAACCTCTTTTAAAGCATCTTTTGCATTATTTATTATGTTTATAAAAGCTTGAATAAGTTCATTTTCATAACCATCAATTTTAATATCATCATTTTTATTTATTATTACATTGATATTGTTATTTACAATTGTAGAGTTTAAGATAGAGAAAGTTTTATCAATTACTGTTGAAATAAAGATATCACTTTTCCGCTCCCCTTCTCTAATAAAGTTTCTAAAATCATCAATAGTTTTTGAAAGATATTGGGTTTGCTCAATTATAGTATCCATATCAGATAAAATCTCATCTTGCGTTGTAATTGCACCAAATTCACTTCTAACTTTAATCCCACTTGCTATTGTAGAAATAGCACTCAAAGGTTGTCTCCATTGATGTGCAATATTACCAATCATCTCCCCCATAGAGGCTAGTTTTGATTGAGACTCTATTAATTTTCTATCTGTAACATCTTTGGCACTAATAATAATTCTTTTTTTATCAGGCAATAAAGCCAAAGACATATTTGTAATAATAATCTTTTCATCTTTTACTACGCAAGCTTTTTCAAAATTTACTAAAGAACCATTTTCTAGAACTTCACTCATAACTTTTTTTGCACTTTCTATATCTTCAGGCATAGAAAGTCCAATACAAGATTTTGTAAGAAGCTCTTCTCTTGTAAAGCCTGTCATATTTAAATATGAATCATTAAATTCTAAGAAATTACTCTGTAAATCTAAAATCGCTAAACCATCTTTAGAGTAATTAAAAATAGTTTCAAACTGCTCTTTTTGCTCTTCAAGAACTCTTTCAAACTCTTTTCTCGCTGTAATATCAGTGTGAGAACCAACCATTCTTGTAGGATTATGATTTTCATCTAAAGAAGCTTTACCCCTCGTAAGAACCCATTTATAAGAACCATCTTTACATCTTAATCTCACTTCTAAAGAGTATGGATTCTTTTCAGGATTTTGAAAATGCTTTTCTAAATGATTTTTTATTAATTCTCTATCATCTTCATGAATATGGTCAAAAAAAGATTTAGGGCTATTTTCTAATTCATCCTCTTCATAACCTATAATACTTTTCCAGTTTTTAGAGAAATAAGCTTCATCTTTTTTGATATTCCAGTCCCAAATACCATCATTTACTCCATCCCAAGCGAGAAGAAGTCTCTCTTTTAATTCATTTAATTGGGTATTTGAAGCTTTAATTGATTCAATCATTTCATTTATTGTTTTACTTAAATTAGAAATCTCTTTTGGTCCATCTGTACTTAAAAACTTTAAAGGAATTCCATCTTCATTTCTATTTTCTAACTCTTTTACAATATTAAAAATATATTTTAATAGGAAATATCTAATAGCAATAAATAGAAAAATTGTCATAAAAATTGATAAGAAAATCACATTTTTTATATTATCTTCAATGATTTCACTAAGTTTCTTCTTAATCTCTTTATCTGAGTTATACATAATGATTTTACCAATTTGATTGCCTACATCATCAAAAATATATAATTCACTACTATATGAACTATTTGAAATAAGCTCTCTATGGGATTTACTGTCTCCATTATAATCAATAATTAGACCTCTTTCATCTCTAATTTTTCCACTAAAAAAGCTTTTATCCCCTGTGATTTCTGCCATTTTGTAGTCATTAACAATTATTGCAATTACATTTTGATTATTCATCTCATTAAAAATTAAATTATTGTATTCATATGCTGAATATGAAAGAATAAAATCTTTAATATTGTTGTTTAATTTTGAAAGAGTTATTGAAGATTTATATTTAACATCATCAATCATTGTTTTCTTTGTAGATATATATTTGTAACTTGAATACAAACCAACTACAAACATCACAGTTAAGGTAATGATTATAAAAAGAATAAAATAAATTGAAACTCTATTTTGTTTCATTAATTATTCCTAATACATTTCTTTTTATCAAAGGTAGTTTTCTTTCTATATTTTCTTTTGTCACAGCTAATATTGGTAGTTCAATATGACTATCAACTTTTTTACCTTTTAAATGAGAATCTAAAATCTGAACTGCTTTTTCTCCCATTAAAAAAGGTTGTTGCATTCCTGCTGCAACTATTATATTTTTTGGTATAAGCTCTAAAAACTCTGGTTCAGCATCAAAAGTTATAAGATAAATCTCTTTTTTTGATTCTTCTATTGCTTTTAAAGCACCTCCATATTTATCTGAACCTTGTAACCAAAGAACCTTCATATTAGGGTTTAAAGAGATTAAGTCTTTAGTATATTTATAAGTTTCATCAAAAGAAAAATCAATTTGTTGCCTCATATCTGCACTTTTTATACCTACTTCATTTAAAGCTTTCATAAAACCTGTTGTTCTTAATTTTCCATTTGATCTTTTTTGTGGAATTGCAATAATTCCTACACTGCTATTTTCAATTTTCATTTTTTTCATAAATGAAGTTAATGCATGCCCTAATTTATAAGCTCCATGATAATTATCAGAAGAAATATAAGAGAGATATTCTCCTGAATCAGTACCTACATCAGCTATAACTACAGGTATTTCTGCTTTATTTATTAAATTTAAAACTGTAACACAATTTGAAGAGTTTGTAGGAGAAATTACGATAGCAGAAGGTTTTGATTTAATTGCTTTCATTGTATTAATTAATTCTTGTTTTGCACTATTTCCTGCACTATATACACTAAAGTCATAATTTAACTTTTTTGCACTTTCTTCAACCCCTTTACTTATAATTTGCCAAAAAGGAATTGATAAATCAGGTGTTAGATAAATAATTTTTTTTTGATTTTCTGCAAAAAGAAGGCTTGTAAAACAAAGAATGAATAATATTTTCCATAGCTTCAAGACGAAATCCTTGATATAAAGTAATTTATTTTAACAAATATATTTTGTATTTAAACTAAATAATAAATTTTTAGCAATTAAAATGTAATAGTAAAGGTAACACCTTTATATTTTTTTTCATTATGAAAGAATTCACTATTTTCAACTTTTATTTCTGCATCAATTTTATTTAAAATAGAATAAGTCATATAAAGCCCTAAACCTGTACCTTCTGACTGGTGTTTTGTAGTAAAATAAGGTTCAAAGATTTTTGTAATAATTTCTTCTTTTATTCCACCTGCATTATCTTTAAATTCTACAACAACTTTTTTGTTGACATCTTCTTTTACACTTATTAGTAATAATTTCTCATCTTTTTTATTTTTTAGGGCATCAATTGAATTATTAATGATATTTATAAAAGCTTGAAGTAGTTTATTTTGTCCACCTAATAATACTCTATCAATATTGTTATCTAAAACTAATTTTATTTGTTCATTTTGTATTGAAGGACTTACTAATCTAATTAGATTATCAATTAAAATTTTAATATTAAACTCTGCAGAACTATTTTCACCTTTTATAAAAAGTCTAAAGTCATCAATGGTTTGAGAGAGATATTTTGCATTTGAAAGAATTGTTTTCCCCTCTTCTAAAACTTTTTTCTTATCAAAAGTACCTAACTCCTCGTAAACTTCCCAACTTGTAGCAATAATAGTAATTACACTTAATGGTTGTCGCCATTGGTGTGCAATATGTCCTATCATCTCTCCTAAAGCAGCCATTTTTGATTGCTCTATTAGAAGTTTCTCTTTATTTTTAATATCCGTAATATCTATAAGTGAAGAGATTCTTACTTTTCTTCCACTTAATTTTAAATTTGCACCTTTTCCAAGTGTCTGAATATTTCTACCATCTGCTGTCAAAATATCTAATTCATAGGGATCTTTTACTGTTGCTAAGATTTTACTTTTTACTAATTTTTTATAATCTTTTGCAATAAAATTTAATAAATCTTGTCCAACCATCTCCTCTTTAGAGCTATAACCAAAAAGTTTTACGGCAGATTCATTTACCTCTATACATTTTCTATTTTCAGTAATTAATATAGCTTCCATAGTTGAGTTCATAATACTTTGAATATCATTGTATGAATCTTTTAAATTATCATTATATTTTTTTAAAAGACTTTGTCTATAGATAAAAACTGCAATAACTATTAAGAAGATAAAAGTAGCTAAAAAAATCAGTTTATAATCAACTTTTTCTTCTACCACTGTAGTTTGTATCCAATTTGAATTAATCTCTTTTCTCTCTCTTAAAGAGATAGAATTAAAAGCTTTATTTATGATTGAAAGTAAGATAGGATAATCATTTTGAATTAAATAGTGATGCTCTATATCAAAAATAGTAGTACCTGATACTTTTAAATTTTTTAGGTGTAATTCAGAAATATAATACAAAGATGTAGCAATATGTCCAACAAAAGCATCTGCCTTTCCATTTTCAACTAAAAGTAAAGCTTCTGGAATATCATCTGTAATTATTAAATTCATTTCAGGATAATTTTTTACAATAAAATTATAACTCGTATAATATTTTGGAACAGCAACTGTAGCATCTTTTAAATCCACTAAACTATCTAAATAAGTATATTTATCAGTGGTTACTATAACAAAAGGGTATTTAGCATAACTTTGAGAAACTAACCCTAAACTCTTCTCTTGTGGACTTGAACCAGCACCAGGAATTAAATCAATCTTTTTTTCTTTAAATTTTTGTAGAACATCACCCCATGAAGAAGATGGTACAAATTTAAAATTTAGTCCAGTTCTTTTAGAGACAATATCTAAATAGTCTCCCATAATACCTTTCATTCTATTATCTTCAATTATTGATAAAGGCTTCCAGTTCACTTCACTATAAAGTATCTCTTCTTTGTGTTGAATATATTCTATTTCTTCTCTTGAAAAGTCAATTTTATTTTCAAATCTATTATTACTAATCCATTTTTTTGCTAAATAAGAGAACTCTTCTATTTCAATTTCATCTAAAGATTTTTGTAAGATATCTTTTAAAATTGCATTTTCTCTATGAACTGCAAATCTTAAATCCTCTTTTTTTATTGAGGTAAATTCCCCATGAACTTTTAAAGTAAAAAAGGTATTATCAATTATTGCTTTTTGTCCTGTTGTATATGAAGCTAAAAAATAGTTTGCTTTTCCAGTTATTACAGCTTGTGCTTTTTCAAAACTTGAATCTAGTTCTAAAACTTTTATTCCAAGCTTTTTAAGATAGTCAATATAAAATAGTCCCCTACTTACAGCAACTACTTTACCTCTTAAACTCTCGACACCTTTATAAGTTGTATCAGATTTTAATCCAAAAATAAATGTAGGTATTTCATAGTATGGTGTAGTAAAAATTGCAAATTGAGATCTTTCATCTGTAAAAGATATTTCTGAAATCACATCACTTTTTTTATTTTTAAAATTATCAAAAGCTTCTGCCCATTTTGAAGTCTTAATTTCAAACTTTAATCCACTTATCTCTTCAATTCTTTTTATAATATCAAGAGTAAAGCCTTTATGTACTTCTCTTGTTTCATAAGAAAAAGGTTCAAAATTATTAAGCATTGAAATTGTTATAACAGGATTTGAGGCTATCCATTCTTCTTCTGCTTTATTAAAAGGTTGAGAAAAAAGAGTATTTATAAAGAAAAACAAAAGAAATATAACTCTTTTTATACACATATTGTATTCCTTAATAAAGCTTAGTAGTACAATTTATTATAAATACTTTAAAAGCCTCCTTAAGATATCTGGTTAAATCCTTAAATCTTAGTACAATTTTTATACAAATTATGAAAGGCTAAGTGTAATTTTCTTTAGAATTCTTTTTAAATCTTCTCTTTCTTTTTTAGTTAAAGCATTATATGTCTCTTTTTTTAATTCAATTAAGTCATCAAGACAGTTTAATAATATCTCTTCTCCAGATTTTTCTAATTTTACAAGCATACTTCTTTTATCATTTGGATTTTCCTTTCTTGAAATATACTTTAATGACTCTAATTTCTTTAGAACTTTAGTCATTCCACCAGAAGAAAAGATTATTGCAGAATATAACTCAGTAGGTGAAAGTTCTTTACCATTAAAGTATAAAGAGGCTAAAACATCTACATCTGAATGTATCAAATTATATTTCTGTTTAAACATTTGCTCATTTTTATTATAATTATTTTTATAAATTAAAGTAATAGGTAAGGAGATATTAAACACGTCATATTCCTTTTGTTGTTCCATATTATCAAAGAATTTTTCTATATATCGTTTTTCCATTTTGAAAGTTTAGCACAAAATTAATTAAAATATTTTATCTTTCTAGAAAGACAAGTTTAAGTTTTTATATGTTATCTTTCTGGAAAGATAAAAAAGGGGGCTATTTGAAAAAATCAATATTAGTTATTTTTTTACCAATTTTTTTATTGGGACACAATTTAAATGAATTAGTTGATTTATCTTTAAAAAATCAATTAATTGATTCATATAAATATGATACAGACTCAATAAAAGATGAGTATGAAAGTGTAAAAAGTGGTTACTATCCAAAAGTAGACCTTGCTGCTACTTATTCATATACAGATGAAGAAACAGCAAGTATTCCAAAAGATGGAATAAAATCATCGGCAAGTGTTAATTTTATATTATATGATGGAAATAAAAGATCAACTACTTTTAGTAAATATAGAAGTAATATAAAAAGTTCACAAGAGAGTCTTACTTCATCAAAGAACCAAATTGCATTAGATGTTACATCTTATTATTTTAATTATTTAGCTTTATTAGCTAAAAAAGAAGCAAAATTAAAAGAGATAGACCAGTTAAATGCACAAAAGAGCAGACTTTCAAAATTTTTAGAAGTGGGAAGTGCAACAAAAGATGAAGTTGAAAAAATTACTTCAAGAGTTGAGAGTGAAAATGTAAATCTACACTCAATCGAACTTGATTTACAAACTATTCTTTTCAATCTTGAATATATTACTGGAACAAAAGTTGTTATTAGCCAAGGTTCAAATATAAAAGAGCTTGCAAATAAAACTGAAGAATCAAATAGAGCTGACATAAAAGCTTTAGAGTATAATGTAAAAGCACAATTAGATAATGCAAAAATAGAAAAAAGTGCTTATCTTCCAACAGTTACATTAGATAATACATACACAAACTATGATTATAATTATGATAATAAAGCTTATGAATCTATTGATGACCAAAACATATTCTCAGTAAATATGAAATGGAATATTTTTGCTTTTGGAGAGACTAAAAATAGGTATGAGTCTCAATATAAAAAATATTTAAGTCTTAAATCAAGATATGAATATGAGAAAAATAGAGCAAATACAGATTTACAACTTGCACAAAGAGCATATGAAATTGCAAAGTTAAAAGTTAAATCTGCCCAACTAAGTTTAAAAGCAGCAGCAAGTGCTTATGAAGTAATTAAATCAAAATATGAAAATGGTCTAATTGAAAATGTTGCTTATTTAGAGAGTTTAAGTGAAAAATATGATGCAATCAGCCTTTTAGAGTTTGCAAAATATGATTTAGAAATAAAAAGAGCAAACATTATTTACCATAGTGGAGAAAATATAAAGGATTATATTCAATGATAAAAGCAACAAGTAAAAAAATATTACTACTTACAACAATAGCTGTTGTAGGTTTTACAGGATGTTTTCAAGGGGAAACAAAAGATACAAAACAACAAACTTCACCTCAGAAACCAAGCTTACCCGTACAAGTTTTTAAAGTAAATAAAGAGAATAATACAACAAATAAAACATATCCAACACTATTAAAAGCTTATGAGCAAGTTGATATTATGGCAAGAGTTTCAGGTACATTAGAAAAAAAATATTTTAAAGAAGGTGATTTTGTAAAAAAAGGAACTCTTTTATATAAAATTGAGCCAGATTTATATTTAGCAAATCTAAATATGAAAAAAGCTAACTTTACAAAAGCAAAAAAAGATTTTGAAAGAGCAAAAGCTCTATTTGCCTCAAAATCTATAAGTAAACAAACTTTTGATGACTATACTTATCAATATGAGAGTTCAAAAGCAGCCTTAGCAGAAGCTCAAATTAATTTAAATTATACAAATGTAAGTGCTCCAATAGATGGTATTGTAGGAATAAAAAAACATAATGTTGGTGATTTAGTTGGTACAAGTTCAGCAAATTCACATCTTATTACAATTACAAATACAAATCCTATTCATGCAGAATTTTCTTTACCAAAAGATGATATGGATAGCTTTTTATCTCAAATAAAAGATAAAAAAGCAAAAATAAATTTATTGGCAAATGGAAAAACTTATAGTGAGGGTGAAATAGACTTTATTGCTCCTACAATTGATTCAAATACAGATACTTTACTTTTAAGAGCAAAATTTAAAAATCCTAATAGTGAATTAATAGTTGGAAATTTCACAAAAATAGAACTTACAAATCTTTCATTAGGTGATGTTTTAATTATTCCTGAAAATGCTGTATTAAAAACTGCAAAAGCAAGTATTGTATATGTTGTTGATGAAAATAATATAGCAAAAGTTAGACCTGTTACTATAGGAAGTTTAGTTGAGAAAGGACTTGTTATAAAAGATGGGCTAAAAGTAGGTGAACAAATTGTAATCACTAATCTTGCAAAATTAAGACCTGATACAAAAGTTCAAATAGTAAATAAAGAGAAATAGTTATGATTTCTTCATTTTTTATAAAAAAACCTGTATTTGCAGGTGTTTTATCTATTGTAATATTTTTGACAGGATTAATCTCTATGTTCAATTTACCAATTGAACAATACCCAAGAGTTTTACCTCCTCAAATTATTGTAAGTACTACTTATCCAGGAGCTAGTGCTGATACTATTGCAAAAACTGTTGCGGCACCCTTAGAAGAGAAAATCAATGGTGCAAAAAATATGCTTTATATGAACTCAGTTGCAGAAGATAGTGGAAGATTAAATATTAATGTATTTTTTGAGGTTGGAACAGACCCAGATTCTGCAAAGATTGATGTAAATAATAGAGTTCAAGCAGCTTTAGCAAAAATGCCTGAACAAGTTCAAAGACAAGGTGTTGTAGTAGGAGAAAGAAGTCCAAGTATTCTAATGTTTATTATGCTTCAATCTCCAAATAATAGTTATGATTCAGTATATTTATCAAACTATGCACTTTTAAATATGGTTGAATCATTAAAAAGGGTAAATGGAGTAGGGGATGCTATCATTTTTGGAGCAAAAGATTATTCTATTAGAATTTGGATGGACCCATCTAAATTATCTAAATACTCTCTTGCTACAACTGATGTAATTACAGCAATAAAAGAGCAAAACAATCAATATGCAGCAGGTAAAATTGCAGCTGAACCAATTGCAAATAAACAGATGTATACATATACTATTCAAACTCCAAAAAGATTTGAAAATCCAAGTCAATTTGGAGATATAGTTATTAGAGCAAATGAAGATGGAAGTACTTTAAAACTAAAAGATGTGGCTTCTATTGAACTTGGGGCAGCTGATTATAGTGTTGAAACAAGATTAAATAATGCACCTTCTATTCCTATTGGTATCTTCTTACAAAGTGGAGCAAATGCTTTAGAGACTGCAAATGCTATTAAAAAATCTTTAGAAGAGGCTCAAAAAAACTTTCCTGAAGATATGACTTATAGTATTCCATATGATAGTACAGACTTTATTTCTGCTTCTATTGAAGAGGTTGTAAAGACTTTTATTGAAGCTTTAATTCTAGTTATTTTAATTATGTATCTATTCTTACAAAACTGGAGAGCAACAGTAATTCCATTTATTGCTGTTCCTATCTCTATTGTAGGTGCTTTTGCAGGTATGTATGTTTTAGGCTTTAGTATTAACTTATTAACACTATTTGGTCTTGTACTTGCTATTGGTATTGTTGTTGATGATGCTATTATTGTTATTGAAAATATTGAACGACATATGGAAGAGGGTAAATCGCCAAGAGAAGCTGCTTTTATTGCTATGCAAGAAGTAACAGGAGCTTTAATTGCTATTATCTTAGTTCTTGGTGCTATTTTTATTCCTGTTGCCTTTATGGGTGGTTTATCAGGAGAAATGTATAGACAATTTGCAATTACTATTGTTATTTCTGTAATGATTTCTGGTTTTGTTGCTTTAACTTTAACACCAACATTATGTGTAAAGATATTAAAAAACAGAAAACATGAACCAAAAGGCTTCTTCAAATGGTTTAATAACATGTTTGATAAAGCAACTGAGGGGTATTCATTTTTAGTTAAAAAGACTATTAGATTTTCTCTGATTTCTATTTTACTTTATGGGGGTCTAATTTTTGTTTCATATGATATGTTTAAATCTATGAAAACAGGACTTGTTCCACAAGAGGACCAAGGTACAATCTTTGTATTTGGATTTAACCCTCCTGGTTACTCTTTATCAAAATCTTTAGAGTTATCAGAAGAGACAAATGAGATTGTTTCAGCAGATCCAAATGTTGCAAATATTATTACTCTAGCAGGTTATGACTTTACTACATCTGCTCAAAGAACACATACAGTTGCAACTATTATCAAACTAAAAGATTGGAGTGAGAGACCAAATGAAGAGCAGGGTGCTGAAGCTTTATTAGGAAAATTCTCTAAACAACTTATGGGGACAAGTGAAGGATTCTCATTTGCCGTTGTTCCACCTCCAATTATGGGAATGAGTATTACTGGTGGATTTGATATGTATGTTCAAGATAGAACAGGTGGAAGTGTTGAGGATTTAGGAAAGGTTGTTAATCAAATACTTGAAAAAGCAAAAACTAGACCTGAATTAATTGGGGTTAGAACCTCTTTATCAGCAACAATTCCTCAATATAAAGTTGATGTTGATGTAGAAAAAGCAAAAGCAAAAGGTGTAAATTTAAATGATATTTACAACACTATTACTTCAACATATGGAAGTTTTTATGTAAATGACTTCTCACTTTATGGAAGAACATATAGAGTAAATTTACAAGCAGATTCAGAATATAGAAATAATATTGAAGATTTTAAAGAGATTTTTGTAAGAGCAGATAGTGGAGAGTTACTTCCTATTAACTCATTTATCTCTTATAAAAAAGTAGTTGGAGCTGATATTGTTGAAAGATTTAACCTTTTCCAAGCAGCAAAAGTTTCAGGACAACCAGCAGCAGGATATAGTTCAGGGGATGCATTAAAAGCAATTGAAGAAGTAGCAAATGAAGTATTACCTGATGGATATACTATTAGTTGGACAGGTTCAGCTTATCAAGAGAAACAAGTAGGTGGAAGCTCAGCTATGGCCTTTATATTTGGAATTGTTTTCTTATTCTTAATTCTTTGTGCATTATATGAGAGATGGTTACTTCCTATTTCAGTTGTACTTGCAGTACCATTTGCTGTATTTGGAGCTATCTTAGCAACAAATTTAAGAAGTTTAGATAATAATATCTACTTCCAAATTGGTCTTTTAGTACTTGCAGGTCTTGCAGCTAAAAATGCTATCTTAATTGTAGAATTTGCTCTACAAAAACAGAAAGAAGGATTCAATTTAATTGATGCTGCTTTAGAAGCTGCAAAAGTTAGATTGAGACCAATTATTATGACTTCTTTAGCCTTCACAGTAGGTGTTTTACCATTAGCTATTAGTAATGGAGCAGGGGCTGCTAGTAAACACTCTATTGGTACAGGAGTTATTGGTGGAATGCTTGCAGCAACATTTATTGCAATTGTGTTTATTCCCTTATTTTATGTACTTATTTCTAAACTTTCTAAAAAAACAAGTGATGAGTCCTAAATGACAAAAGAAGAAAAACAAGAGAGACGACGGTGCATGGCACTGTCGTGCCTTGATGCATTTTTAAATACAAACTATCAAAACCTCACAGTCACCTCTTTAGCAAAACAATCAAATATTGCAAAGGGAACTTTATATGAATATTTCAAAAACAAAGAAGATATTATTTTAGAACTAACTGAGGGTCTTTATGAAAAATGGAAAGAAGATACTCTAAAAAAAGTAAATCAACAAATTAGTTTAAAAGAGAAATTTGAATGCTTTTTTACAGCTGTTTATACTAAAGATTATAAAAACTATAGAATTATTTTAAATATTTTCGCAGGACTTAGTCATTATGAAGAAGAGGAAACTTTTAAAAACTTTTTAAAAAAAATATATGAAGAACATCTTGAAGTTATTAACTCTTTATTGGAAGAGGGCATAAAAGAAGAGCTTTTTATAAAAGAAGCAAAGACCTTAAACAAAGGTTTATTAAATTCATTTATAGGTTTTTTTCATATCTCACTATTAAATGAAAAAGAGAGTACTTCTATTAAAGAGATTAAAACTTTTATTGATAACTTCTTTTTAACAATCAAAAAAAGAACTAAGTAACAAAATATAAAGTAGCTACTGCTAAAAATAGATACCTAAAAAACTTAGCAATAAAAACTAAAAAAAGAAATTTTTTTAAATCATATTTAAAAATACCAGCAATTAAAGTTAAAGGGTCACCAATTATAGGTGCCCAAGAAAGAAGTAAAGAGTAAGCCCCATATTTATCAAAAAAGGCTTTATACTTTTCTATTTTCTCTTTTTTTAAATAGGATTTTTTTTCTAAATACTCTTCTCCTTTTAAGCCAATAAAATAGTTAAGTAAAGAACCTAAGACATTTCCTACTGTTACAAAAGCTAAAAGATAGACTAAATTATAACCTTCTTTAATATTATAAACCAATAAAGCCTCACTTCCTAAAGGAAAAAGTGTTGCTGAGATAAAGGCTGAAAAAAATAGCGTTATATAAATCAAATTTTTCTTCTTTTAAATCTTTTAACTGATATTTGAGAGATAATTACCCCAACTAAAATAGTTGCACTTGCAATAAGTTCTGTAGAAGTTAGTTTTTCTCCCAAAATTAAAAAGGCTAAAATCAGTGTGAAAATAGGGATTAAATTAACAAACATAGCAACTTTTGAAGCCTCTAATTTTGTAAGAGCAAAGTTATATAAACCATACCCTGCAAGAGTAACTACTACACCTAAGTATACTGCCCAAGAGATTGCCTCTAAAGAGAAAGTCATCTCTTTTGTATTTAACTCAAAAATAAAAAATGGGAAAAAGAAAACTAGACCAATAAAAGCCTGTACTGCGGTAAGAAATAAAGCAGAAAACTTTTCACTTAAATATCTTGCAACTAAAGTATATCCTGTAGCACAAATCATTGCACAAAACTCTAAAAAGTTACCAAGCATAGGATTGGGTGCAGTATCACTTGTAGTAGCTTGCACACTTAGCCAAATAACTCCTATCATAGCAATTACAGAACCAAATAATAACTGTCTAGAAATAATCTCTTTTAAAAAATAGCCAGCAGCCATTGCTGTAATTAAAGGCATCAAAGAGGTAATCATACCTGCTTGTGAAGCAGATGTATAAATTAATGCTTTTGCTTCAAATAAAAAGTATAAACAAGGCTCAAAAAACCCTAATAATAGTATTAATTGAATATCTCTTTTTGTAAAATCATATTTTAGAAAACCTTTTATAAAAAATACAAAACATAAAGAAGCAGCCAACATTCTGATAAAAATAACAGTATATTCTCCTAAATCTACCATTGCCGCTTTTAATGCAATAAATGAACTTGCCCAAATAAACATGGCAAAGACAATAGACACAAAGCCTATTAAATTAAAATTTTTTGTCAAATCTTTTCTCTCTAATTAAAAATTGAAAGCAAATTCTTATTTTGCTAACTTAAATATTTACACAAGTTTTAAGTTTTCTAAAGATATAATTGCAGTCTTCAAAGATGAGCACAAAGAATATCTAGATATTTTTTATGCTCTTCTTTAGACCCTTACAATCATTTTTAAAGGCAAAGCCCCAGGGTGGGAACACAGCAAGGCACCTTTATCTTTGGTGTGTTTGGGTATCTGGAGAAGAGTACTTTTTAGTACTCTTTTAAATCAAATCTGAAAAATCCTCATTTAAAATCAATAGTTTTTTATCTTTTCGATTATATATAAATCTTGGATCTCGTTTTTGTATAGCTTTTAAAATAATTAGTTTTATATCTTTTTCATTTTTATTGTGTCGTTTTAAATATAATGTAAAATTTTGTAAAGAGATAAATCTCTCTTTTTCTTCCGTACTTGTTTCATGAATCTCTTCATCTTTTTGTACAGTTTGAATTTGAGGCTGTTTATAAATAGAACGCATCTCATTAAAAGCACTTTGCAAAAGTTCTATTTCTCTATTAAATACGGCAATAATTCTTTTTTGATTTTTTTCTAATCTATGAATTTCTGATGAATATTGATTTTTCATCCATTTTATAGATTTTTTTAATATATCAATTTGTTCATTTTTAGCTTCAATAAGTTCAGAGTAAGGACTTTTTGCCTCATCTTTAAGTTCTACTTTTAACTCTTCTTGATTGCTAAAATTATGATTATGCTCATCTACATAAACATATATTTTTCCGGATTTTTTTATAGATTTTAATTGATTTTTTTTAATTCTATAGTGAACTCCTTGAAGGGATAGTCCTAGTATTTGTGCAGCTTGTGCTGTTGTAACTAATCTCTCCAAAGAATTTATCCTTACATTTTGTCACTGTCTATTTCAATTACAGTGTGTACATTACCTCTTGGTTTAAAATCTGCGACTACTTTCATCCATTTTGGTTGTAGTTTTTCATATAATGTATCAAATATCTCATTTGCTGAGTTTTCATGAGAAACTTCTCTAAACATAAAAGAATTAATATAAAGTTTTAAAGCCTTTAATTCAATAACTCTCTCATTTGGAATATACTTTAATTTGATTGTTGCAAAATCAGGATATCCACTTCTAGGACATTTTGCCATAAACTCTGGAAGTTCAATATCAATAACATAGTTTTTTGAATGGTTATTTGGCCAAAAATGCTCTTCTTTGTTAATATCAAATTCTACAATCTCTTTTTCACCATATTTCATTAAATATACCTCTTAAATTATTTAAAATTAATAGATATTTTATCCAAACTATACTTACAAATTTTTTTATGTAAATGTTTTTAAAAATGTAGATAAATAGTACAAGTTATGTTAATATATAAATTATTTATTTTATATTATGGAGTTGCTTATGGAAAAGATATATGAAGTAGCAATTGTAGGTGGTGGACCTGGTGGGATTGGAACAGCTGTTGAAGCTGCCGTTCATGGTATTGAAAATATATTATTATTAGATAAAGCAGATAATCATTCAAGTACAATTAGAAGATTTTATAAAAAAAATAAAAGAGTTGATAGAAACTGGAAAGGTCAAGTTGTAGAAATAGAAGGAAATATTCCTTTTATGGATGGAACTAAAGAGACTACTTTAGACTTCTTTGACCAATTACTTGATGAAGATAAAATAGATACTGCTTTTAATACTGAAGTAGAAAATATTACTAAAGATGAGAATAGTAATCTTTTTATCTTACAAACTACAAATAAAATATTTAAAGCAAAATGTGTAGTAGTAACCATTGGTAAAATGGGAAAACCAAATAAACCTGAATATAAAATTCCTCCTTCACTAAAAAATTATATAAATTTTAATTTAGATAAATGTAGTAAAAATGAAAAGATACTTGTAGTTGGTGGAGGTAACTCAGCAGTAGAGTATGCTTGTAGTCTATCTGAAGAAGAGAATACTGTAACGTTAGTTTATAGAAAAGAGAAGTTTACAAGATTAAATCCTGAAAATGAAGATATTTTATTTAAATATAATGGACAAGAAAAACTTAGGCTTAGACTAAATACAGATATTGAGTCAATTGAAAATGAAGATGGAAGAGTAAAAGTTAGTTTTACAGATGGTCACTTTACTATTTATGATAGAGCTATCTATGCAATTGGTGGAACTGCTCCTGTAGATTTTTTAAAAAAAGCAGGAATAAAAATGGATGAAGATGGAAAACCAATTTATAATGAAGACAATGAGACAAATATCCCTTGCATGTATGTAGCAGGAGATGTTGCTTTTAATACTGGTGGTTCAATTGCAACAGCTTTAAATCATGGTTTTCGTATTACAAATTCTTTACTTAAAAAAAGAGGAAAAACAAAGAGTAGTATTGAACTATTTTTCAAAAATAATCCTACTTTTAAGTACTAACTTATGAGAAAAGATTTAACAAAAAGTTCAAATTTATTATTGTTAAATATTGTTGCATTAATCTTTTTAGCATCAAACTCTATTTTATGTAAATTAGCAATTGTAAATGAGTATGCTGATGCTTATTCTTTCACTTTTTTAAGATTAGTATTTGCAAGTTTAACGCTATATTTCATTGTTTCTTTAAAATATAGAAGAATTATTTTAAATAAAAACAAAAATTGGTTTAGTGCTTTTTTTCTTTTTTTGTATGCTATAACTTTTTCATATGCCTATCTTGATTTAGATGCAGGATTAGGAACTTTAATTCTTTTTGCACTTGTTCAATTAACCATGATTTCATATGCAATTTTTACTAAAGAAAAAATCTCTATAAAACAATTTATTGGTATATTTATTGCACTTTTTGGATTAATCTACCTTTTTTATCCTAAAGATGATTTTACTTTATCAATAAAAAGTTTTATTTTAATCTCTTTAGCTGGAATTAGTTGGGGAGTTTATACTATTTTAGGCAAAAGGTCCAAAAATGCTTTAAAAGATACAAATGACAACTTTTTAAAAACTATTCCTTTTTTACTTTTATATCTTTTGATTTTTCCTGTAAATATAAATATTACAACAGATGGTTTAATATTGAGTTTTCTATCAGGGGCTGTAACTTCTGCAATTGGTTATGTAATTTGGTATAAAATATTAGATAATATCTCAATAATCACTGCAGGTGTAATTCAATTAATTGTTCCAATCATTGCTATTGTTTTAAGTGTAGTTTTATTAGATGAATTACTTACATCTACACTTGTAATCTCAACACTTTTAATTATTATTGGCATTTACCTAACAATAAGTAAATCAAGAGTTTAACATCTTATTTTTTTTCTCTTCACACTCAAGACAATCTAAGCCTATTTCGCATTTATCACATAATACACAATCTGTTAATATAGTTTTAAACTCTCTATTTTTTGTAGCTTTTGAGCTTAATTTAGCCATATAACTTACATTTAATACTGGATCAGCAATAAGATTATCAGCAATTTTAGAATCTATATTACTATTTCTAGCAACTGCTCTTCTTACATTCATATAAGGAGATTTATGTAATTCCCATAAAGTATCAAACTCTGTACAATTTACTGCTAAATTTAACTGCTCTTCTAAAGGTTTTTCTAATGCGCTCATCACAATTCCTTATTAAATATAAACAATTATAATACTCTTATTTTTAAATTAATTTTAAATATAAGTATATTTTTTAACTTTTTTTTAAATTTAATAATAGAATTGTAATATTTATATTAAATCATATTATTGTTAAACTTCTCGCATTCAATACAATTTAAATCCAATTCACTTTTCTCACATAGCACACAATCTGTAAGTGTTGTCCTAAACTCTCTATTTTTTGTAGCTTTTGAGCTTAATTTAGCCATATAACTTACATTTAATACTGGATCAGCAATAAGATTATCAGCAATATCTGAATCTATATTACTATTTCTAGCAACTGCTCTTCTTACATTCATATAAGGAGATTTGTGTAACTCCCATAGCAAACTCTTGTCTGTAGTAGTTTTTGCTAATAATAGTTGTTCTTCTAAAGGCCTTATTAATAAACTCATGCTAGATCCTTTTAAGTTATTTTAAAGATTATAATTAATGTAATTTTAAGAAAAAATTAAAAATAAAAATTAGTATTATGAATAATGCATATAAAGCCCATAAAATGCTATTTTAATGCTATTATATATATTTTTTTGTGATTTTTTTATGAAATTAATATACTATATTATGATTACAAATAAGTTACCAGAAAAAAAAGTATAAAATATAAACAAATTTATTTTTTATACTTATTTTAACTCTAAATACTTTTTTGATATAAATCTATATTAAATAAAAAGGCTAAAAGATTAAAGAAGGAAAATTTACTAAAGTTTTTATACATAAAGCACTTCCTTATTTAGAACTAAGACATTCAAATACAGGAAATCACTATAAAGAACATATCCACGAAAGCTTTTCTATAGGTATCAACCTTAAAGGTGAAAGTCTATATTCAAATAAACAAAAAAAATATGATTTTAAAAAAGGACTTATTGCAGTTGTAAACCCAAATGAAATACACTCTTGCAATGCCCTTAAAAGAGAAAATCATGAATATTATATGCTTTACTTAGACAAAAAATGGTGTTTTGAAATACAAAAAACTATTTCAAATCATATTACAAGTTTTATAGAATATCCAAATGCTTTGATTGATGATCAAAATTATTATAAAGATTTCCTAAATCTTTGTAAATTACTTTTTTCAAATAGTTCTATAGAAGAAAAAGAGAATGAACTAATTGAGTTTTTTACAAAACTTTTTGAAAAAAATATTCCCAATTCAAAAGAAAAAATTGAAGATGAAAATTTTGAAAAAATATGCAAATATCTAAAAGAAAATTTTAAAGAAAATATCTCTTTAGAAGAGTTAGCTAAAAAATTTTCTCTTAATAGCTTTTATATAATTAAACTTTTCAAAGCAAATATGAATATGACTCCTCACAAATATCTTTTAAATATAAAAATTAACTACTCAAAAGAACTTTTAAAAAAAGGAGAAACTATTGTTAATGCTGCATTAGAGTGTGGTTTTGTAGACCAAAGCCATTTTCATAAAAACTTTTTAAATATAGTAGCTACTACTCCAAACCAATATAGAAAAAATTTTATTTAAATCAATTTTATACAAGATTTTATTTTTATTTCTAATTATAATTGCAAGAAAAAGGAATTAAATGGAAGCTTATTTAAGTGCTTTTATAACCCTTGCTCTTGCACATTTTATTGCTTTACTAAGTCCAGGGGTTGATTTTTTTATCATTCTTTCAAACTCCTCAAAATATGGAAAACTATCTGGGATTATAACTTCTTTTGGAATTGCTATTGCTAACTTAGTTTATATATTATTAGCTCTTTTAGGAATCACTTTAGTCAAAGAAAATCAAAATATATTTTTATTTATTAAAGTACTTGGTTCTTTATATTTAATCTATATTGCATTTATGCTTTTAAAAACAAAAAAAAGGGACCTCTTTTCAAAAGAAAAGCTAAGAAGTGAAAATAAAAAAAGTCTTATAAAATATTTTTCAATGGGTTTTTTATCTGCTATTTTAAATCCAAAAAACTCAATTTTTTATTTTACAATGTTTTCTATTTCTATAAATAATACAACACCATTATCTATACAATCATTTTATGCTCTTTGGATGTTTTTAGCTGTTTTATTTTGGGATATATTTATAGTCTATTTAATTACAAATAAAAAAAGCAAATATATTTTTCAAAAATATTCAAACTATATTGAAAAAATATGTGGCTTAATTCTTTTATTTATAGCTAGCTTCATAATTATAGATAGTTTTTAATTTTTTTTATTATAATCAATATAAAAAGAAGAAAGGAAAGCTATGGCATTAGGATTTATTGGACTTGGGAACCTAGGGCGTGCAGTTGCTCAAAGATTAACAGATATGAATGAAGAGCTAGTTGTTTACAATAGAACTAGAGAAAAAGTAGAAGATTTAGGATATAAAATTGCAAAATCACCAAAAGAGTTAATTGAAAAGTGTGATATTGTAATCTTATGCCTTTTTGAATCAGATGCTGTAGAAAATATTTTCAATATGGAAAATGGTCTTTTAGAAGCTGATTTAGAGGGTAAAACTATTATTGATTTAACAACTAATCATTTCAAGCAAGTTCTAAACTTCCATAATATAATTGATGAAAGAGGTGGTGAGTATTTAGAATCACCTATTTTTGGTAGTGTAGCTCCTGCATTACAAGGACAAGTAACAATAGTTACCTCTGGTAAAAAAGAGACTTTTGATTCATGTAAAGTAGTTTTAGAGAAAATTGGTAAAGAGATATTCTATTTAAAAGAGCCAGGAAAAGCTTCTAAGATGAAACTAATCAATAATCTATGTCTAGGGTCATTTATGGCTACAATCGCAGAATGTAGTGCTTTAGGTGATGCTTGTGATATATCAAGAAGTACACTTCTAGAAATATTAGGAGTTGGTGGGGGACAATCACTAGTACTTAAAGCAAAAACACAAAAACTATTAGAAGAGGATTACTCTCCTCACTTTTCAAATAATGCTATTTATAAGGATTTACATACTTTACAAGATTTAGCTTATAGTATGAATCAGCCTTTATATACAGCAGCTATTCCAAAAGAACTATTTGGAAAGATGAAAAAAGATGGAAAAGGTGAAGAGGATTTTTGTTCTATAGTACAACTTTTTAAAGACTAAAAATGGAAAATCTTGAGTTTACAGATTACTTAATTGCATTTTCATTGACACTATTTGCAGGGCTATCTACTAGTATAGGAGCAGTCCTTGCATTTTTTTCAAAAGAGAAAAACTATACCATCCTTTCACTTGGTATGGGATTTTCTGCTGGTGTTATGATATATGTCTCTTTTATGGAAATCTTAAAAAAATCTCAAGATTCTTTCACTCAAATTCTTGCAAGTGAAACATATGCTGAACTACTAACTTTAGCTTTCTTCTTTTTAGGAATTGCCTTAAGTGCAATAATTGATAAACTAATACCTGAAGATGTAAACCCCCATGAACCAAAATCTAACCAAGAATTAAAAGAGTTAAAAACTGACCATAAGATGCTAAATACAAATGCTTTAAAAAGAACAGGTCTTTTTACAGCTTTAGCCATTGGTATTCACAACTTTCCAGAAGGTTTTGCTACATTTATCTCAGCTCTTGATAGTTTAACCCTTGGTGTAACTATTGCTTTAGCTATTGCTATACATAATATCCCAGAGGGTATGGCTGTTAGTTTACCTATTTACCATGCAACAGGAGAGAGAAAAAAAGCTTTTTGGTATGCAACTCTTTCAGGACTTGCTGAACCTGTTGGTGCATTATTAGGATATTTTTTACTATTACCTCTTATGGGTGATGCAACACTTGGGATTACTTTTGCAGTAGTAGCAGGAATAATGATATATATTTCATTTGATGAGTTATTACCAGCAGCTAGAGTATATGGAAATGCTCATACTACTATTGCTGGTTTAGTTTTTGGAATGTTTATTATGGCAAGTAGCTTACTTATTTTTAAACTAGTTTAACTTGCATATAAAGCACACAAATATGCTTGTTCTTGATATTTTTTTAAAGAATTAGGATATTCAATTTGATTTTTCTTTTCAAAAGAGGAAATAGCTTGAGCTGAAATTAGTTCTACTTCACAAAGAGGGTTTAATTGTATTAATCCTTCTAGTTTAAAAGTCACTGCTCCCCCTGCAAAGTTTCCCTTTTTTGCTCTTTTTTTTATTACTACTTTTTCAATCTCTTCTTGCTCTAAAAATAATAAAAATTCATTACAAAATTTTCTAATATCTTCTTGTTTTTCATCATCTTCAAGGCTAAGTTTTTTTATTTTAATATCTTGAAATTCTTTATTGTCTATAACTGATAGGATAATATTATTGGCTTTTAGCTCTATTCCACAAATTTTCATTTAATACCTTTTTAAAATTTGTGGAAGTATAGAGTATTTTTTAAATCTATTTAGATTTTATTTCATTTTGTAAGGTTTTTATCTTCTGCTAGTTTTCTATATATCAATCTTTGTATCTCTTTTTTTACAAGTTGAGAAGAGTTTAATTTATTATTTTCATTTGCTATAGAACCCATTACTTTTTGGCATTTATCACAAATAAAATCTATCTTGCTAACTTCCAAAGTAAACTTTGAAGTTGTATCATCATAGTACAAACTTTCCCCACAAGTAGGGCAAAAACACTCTAAATTTGCAATATCATCTTTATTCCACTTCCAATTCCATTTAATATTATAAAAAGTATCTTCTATATATTTTGATCTATTTTTGCTTATTAATTTTATAGCAATTATTAAAATTATTGGTAAAACTATTGGTAAAAGTTGAAGCCAAATTGGATAAATTAGAATATTCTCATTATAAAATAGAATTATCTTATCTTTTAATTCTACAAATTTATCATAAAAAGAGAAGGGTAAAAATATAATTAATAAAATAGCAATAATAGCAATAATAATTTTAGCTTCATATGATAAAAAGCTTTTTTTTCTCATCAAGACTCCAAATAAAAAATTGATTATATAATAAAAAAAGAAAAAAAGGGGAAGATTTCCCCTCTTTTTATACGTCTAAGTGTTCTACGTCTTTTGCGTGTTCTTCGATATAGTTTCTTCTAGGTTCTACTTCATCACCCATAAATAAAGTAAATGTATCTGATGCAACTTCAGCATCTTCAATTGCAACTCTTATAAGTCTTCTATCTTCAGGTGTCATTGTAGTTTCCCATAATTGCTCAGGGTTCATCTCTCCAAGACCTTTATATCTTTGGATATATGCACCTTTTTTAGCAATTCCTTCAATTTCTTCAAGAATTTCAATTAAATCTCTTCCATTAAACATAGAAATATCTCTTTCTACAAGTCTATTGAAAATATAAGTAGCTTCTGAAAAATATGGAGAGGCAAATAGCTCATCATCAATAATAAGCTCTTCTAAACCTTCATTTGTTTGAACAAATAGTTGAATTCTCTCTTCACTAATACTTTTTGAAAGAATATTATAACCTTTAGCTTCAATAAATAATTTCACTTCTTCATATAGTGCTGAAAGATCTAATTTTACTAAATCAGAATTTTCAATAAGATGTTTTAATACTTCAATTAAAGAGTATCTTTTTTCTAATTGTCTTAACATACCTCTATATCTAGAAACTGTTTTAAATAGGTCAATTAAATCATTTTTTCCAAGTGCATCAAAATCAAAATTTTCTACACCATTTTCAATTAAGAAATTTGATAAAGCAGTATCATCTTTTAAATATCTCTCATTTTTACCTTTTTTATATCTATAAAGTGGTGGTTGAGCAATATATAAATAACCTTTATCAATAATTGGTCTTAAAAATCTAAAGAAGAATGTTAATAAAAGAGTTTGAATGTGAGAACCATCAACATCGGCATCCGTCATAATAATAACTTTGTGATATCTAATTTTCTCTTCATCAAAATCTTCACCAATACCACAACCAAGTGCAGTAATCATATTTCTAATCTCATCAGATTTTAAAATTTTATCAAGTCTAGATTTTTCAACATTTAAAATCTTACCTTTTAGTGGTAAAATTGCTTGATAAACTCTATCTCTACCTTGTTTTGCAGAACCTCCCGCAGAGTCTCCCTCCACCAGGTATAATTCTCTAATTTCTGGGTCTTTACTTTGACATTCAGCTAATTTACCAGGAAGAGTTCCAACTGTCATAGCATCTTTTTTTCTAGTTAAATCTCTAGCTTTTTTAGCAGCTTCTCTACCTCTTGCCGCCATTAAAGCTTTTTCCATCACAGCTTTTGCTTGTGTTGGGTTCTCTTCAAAATATTTATCTAACATTTCATTAGTTAATTTTTGACAAATAGGTTTTACATAAGAAGAACCTAATTTTCCTTTTGTTTGACCTTCAAATTGTGGCTCTGGAACTTTAACAGAAACAACAGCAATAAGACCTTCTCTTACATCATCACCAGTAATTTTAGTATCTTTTTCTCTTGCAGCTGCATTATTATTTACATACTTTACAATTGATCTTGTAAGTCCAGCTTTAAAACCAGCTTCGTGTGTACCACCATCAATAGTTCTAATATTATTTACAAAAGAGATTGTTTTTTCAGTATATGTTGAGTTATATAATAAAGCAATATCTACTTCTAAGTCTTCAACTCTTTCAGAAAAAGAGATAGCATCACAAATTGCAGTATCTTTGTTTAAATCTTGAACGAATTGATTAATACCACCCTCAAAATGATAAACTTCTTTTTTCTTTTGAATTTCATCTTCTAAAGTAATTGAAATAAATGGATTTAAATAAGCAACTTCTTTAAATCTTTTAGAAAGAATTGCAAAATCATAAGTATCAACTTCAAAAATAGAATCATCTGCTAAAAATTCAATAGTTGTACCTGTTTTTCTAGGGCTATCTCCAATTACTTCTAAAGGAGCTTTTGGTATACCACAAGAAAACTCTTGATAATGAATTTTTCCTTCTCTATAAATAGTCATTTTAAGATCTTTAGATAGAGCATTTACAACAGATACACCAACTCCGTGAAGACCACCAGAAACTTTATATGTATCTTTATCAAATTTTCCACCTGCATGAAGTACTGTTAATACAACTGTTGCAGCACTCATTTTTTCAGTAGGGTGCATTGCAGTAGGAATACCTCTACCATCATCTTCAACTTTTATCCAATGATCTTTTGTCATAGTAACTTTGATGTTTCTACAAAAGCCAGCCATAGCTTCATCAATAGAGTTATCAACTACTTCATAAACCATATGGTGAAGTCCATTGATGTTTGTATCACCAATATACATACCTGGTCTTTTTCTAACAGCTTCTAAACCTTTTAAAACTTTAATATTACTAGCGCCATATTCTGGTTGACTCATTACGGGTTTCCTTCTTTAAATTTATTTTTCTAAAACGATTGGCATTACGATTGTATAGAATTTTTCATCTTCTAAATAAAATGGTAAATTTGATTCATTAAATCCAATCTTTACGTTTTCATTATTTGTTTGACTTAAATAATCTAATAGATATTTTGCATTAACAGCAAGATAGAACTCTTGATCAATATTTAATTCAATATCAATTTGAGTTTTTGATTCAGTATCTTCATCTAAAGATTCAAAAACTATTGAATGTGGTTTAAATGTAATTTTAATATTTGAAAATAGTGAAGTTACAAGTTTTATTGATTCTACTAAAATATTTTTAGGAATAGATAAATTGTGTTTTAAACTTTGTGGAATAATTCTTTCATAATCAGGGAATTTTCCATTAATAAGTTTTGTAAAGAATTTCATATTTTCTGTTGTTACTACTAAATTGTTTTCATCAAATGAAATTTTTGCATCATCTAAAAATAGTTTTTGAATTTCAATGATTGCTTTTTTAGGAATAATAATTTGACCTTCATTATTTGACATATTTTCTAAAAATGAGATAGCTAATCTTCTAGTATCAGTAGATACAAAATTAATTTTTGAATTTTTAATATCTATTAATGCACCATTTAATTCAAATTTAGGATTGTTATTATCAATTGATGGAGTAATTTTTCTAATTGAGTTAATAAAATTAATTGTAGAAATATTTAAACTTTTTAAATTTTCATTTAAAATTAAATTTGGATATTCATCTGCATCATACATAGGAAGTTTAAATGTAGATTTATTTTGTTTGATAATTAAATTATTATCTGTTGTTTCAATTATAATATCTGCATCTTTTAATCTTTTTATAATACCTAGTAAGTTAGAACCATTTACTGTTGCTTTTCCATAGATTGCTTCAGTTATTGAATCAATTTGAGACTCTAAACCTATTTCATAGTCTGTAGCTTTTAATATTAGTTTAGAATCATTTACTTCTAAATAGATGTGAGAAGTAATTGAACTAGCATCTTTTTTTTCTAAAAATGGTTGCATTGATGAGATTACATTCTCAAATATGCTTTTTGTAATTATGAACTTCATTTATTAGCTCCTATTTATTTATATTAAATTAGTGGAAGTAGTAGACAATGTGAAAAGATGAAAATATTAAAACAGACTCTAAAAATTGGTACTTTCTTAGAGTGAATAGTTTTGAATAATAGTTCACATCTTTTCACACTTTGATTCTAAACTTTTTTTTCCACCTCTTAATTTATGATTTTATTTTTTAAATTTTGAATGATTAATTTAAAGTTTTCATCTGTTTCAATTAATTCATTTGTTTTTTGAATATTTTTTGAAATAGAACTATGATCTTTCATTCCTAAAAATTTAGCAATATCAGGCATTGAATTGTGTGTAAGCTCCCTTGCTAGGTAGATTACAACTCTTCTTGCATTTGCAACTGTTGCTGTTCTTTTTTTAGATTTAATATCACTTGGTTTAATATTTAATTCATTTGCAACAAGTGAAATAATATCTGGTAATTTGATATTATCTTTTTTCTCTTGTATTTGTTCTTTTAATAGACTTTGTGCAAGTTCTAAATTAATCTCTTGGTTAAGTAAAGAAGCACTTGCATTAATTCTAATTAAAACACCTTCAATTTCTCTAATTGAGTTATCTAAATTTGTTGCAATATAATTGATAATTTCCCTACTTAGGGCAATTCCATTAAGTTCACTTTTCTTTTCAATAATTGCAATTTTTGTTTCAAGTCCAGGAATTTGGATATCAGCTGTTAATCCCCATTCAAATCTTGATTTTAATCTGTCAACTAATCCTGCAATTTGAGAAGGAAGTCTATCAGATGTCATAACAATTTGTTTTTTTGCATTGTGAAGTTCATTAAAAGTATGGAAAAACTCTTCTTGAGTTTGTTCTTTTCCAGATAAAAATTGAATATCATCAATTAATAAAACATCACATTTTCGGTACTTTCCTCGGAAATGTTCCATATTTTTATTTTTAATTGAAAAAGTAAAATCATTCATAAACTGTTCAATAGTTACATAAATAACTGTTTTACCTTTTTCAATTGCATCGTTACCAATTGCTTGTAAAAGGTGAGTTTTCCCAAGACCTGTTCCACCATAGATAAATAGGGGGTTATATTGAATTCCTGGTTTTTCTGAAACAGCCAATGAAGCATTATATGCCATTTGGTTTGAACTACCAACAACAAATGAATCAAATGTATATGAAGGGTTTAAAATTGTACTTTCAGCAGTTTCATTTTTAGCTTTTTCAGAGATAATCTCTTTTTTACTCTTTTTTTCACCTGCAATTTTTATTTCAATATCTGGTTTTGTTCCATCATATTTTTCAAAGCAGTGTTGAATAATTGCGCTATATTTACTTTTTATCCATGAAGCAATATATTTATTTGATACTTCAAATACTGCAATCTTATCATCAGAAGAAATTTTTTTGTATGATAGCTGTTTTAAATATTTTTTATAATCTGATGGATTAGCTTCTTGTTCAATTATCGATAAAAACTCTTTACTTGTCAT